>JAJZIM010000069.1 GCA_021810565.1 Bacillota bacterium | reverse complement strand
TTGCGATGCAGCATCCTCAGCAACCGCTTCGACAAGGTCTGGCAACGGATCAAAGCAACCAAGGATCAAGGCGTTGCCCACGGCCGTTCCTAAATTTACCTCACAAATCTGTCGTGCACCCTGTCACCGCCCGCTTGACCCCCTCCCGGCTGCGCCTGGGAAGGGGAATGCGCGGGCGTCATGTTCAACCACATCACGCAAAACTGGCGTGGCCGCCCGCTTACCAGTCACAAGGTGATTGTCAACCTCATCGCCAACACGACCACCGGCGCTGGTATCACCGTGAGCGCCGCCCTCGGCAAAGGAACCTATCCCACAGGCACTCGCGTCTCCGACGACGAGTTTGCTACCGTCAACCTCCACCGGGATGACTTCCAGGGCGACTGGAATTATTCGGTTCTACCCCACAAACAAGAGTCAAGTTAAGGTTTTCCGGCTCCTAAGAGGCCATGTTTCAAGGAACGGTCAGGGGTTTTTCCGACCCAGCAGCCGCTCCAGGCTGCTCCAGTAGGGCTGGTCCTCGAAGCCCACCCGCCAGATGGCTATGCCGTGCAGGTGATACTGCTTGGCCAAGTCGATCTTGTACGGCAGGGAACGCTCGCCCTCGTACCACACCGTATGCTGGATGCCGCCGACCACATAGGTGAAATAGGTCTCCTTGTCGGTGTTGTCCCAACGTATTTGAACGTGGCGGTAGTTGCGCACGTCCTTGAGGGGTACGGTCACGCCCCGGCCGCCAGCCGGCCAGTCGTAACCGTAGGTGGCCACCCCCAGGTAGATCTTGCCGGGGGGGATGCCGCTGGCGATGGCGGAGCGGATCGACGCCTCCACCCAGGGCAGGGGCGCCACGGGGCCGGGCGGGGAGGAGGGGTCATGGCGGTCGTAGGTCATCAGGATGACCTGGTTGACGTACCTGGCCAGGGCCTGGTAGTTGTAGGCGCCGTGGGCTCCCGTGGCGTGGCCGGAGGGGATCACGTCCACGGTGGTGAGCTTGGTATGCAGGGGGCGCAAGGCTGCGGCCAGCTCGGACATGAAGGCCGTCAGCCCGTCGCGGGCCGAGGTGGGTAAGAGTTCGAAATCGATGCTGACCCCGGCGAAGTGCTCCTGCCGGGCGATGCTCACCACATTGCGCACTGCCGCTGCGCGGGTGGCGGAGTTCAAGAGGAAGGCGTCGGTGCCGCCGGCATTGGTGAACAGGGGCATGAGCCGCACGCCGTGGGTGTGCGCCCAGTCGAAGACAGGGGCCGACAGCTTGCTGGAGACGGTCCCCGTGGGACCCACCAGATACCAGAAGGGGGACAGGTAGTCGATGGCGTGGGGATAGCGGGACAGGGTGCCCAGGGCGGCGGCGGAGGTGGTGCGGGACTGGTCGAAGAAGCCGATGACCCGCAACTGGCCGGGCCGCAACGGAGGACGGGCGGCGGGAGCGCCGCAGCCGCCGGCCAGGGCCAGGAGCCACAGGAATATTCCCAGGCGCAGGATGCTGGATTTCATGGGGGAGTTCCTCCTCACGGGATGGCGGATTTCCGTCATCTATTCTTCCTCCGGCCGATGCCGTTATGTTGGAAGAAGCGCAGGCGCTTGCATAGATCTTCCGCCGAAGGTCATAATATCCCCTCGGGGGATGATGGACATGCGCCCGTTCGAGAGAGGGATGCTCGCCGGTTTCCTGCTGGCCCTGGCCACCGTGGCCGTCTTGGGTTGGGTGGTGCTTACCCGGGGGGTGAGCGTGCAACTAGACGATCAGGCCCTGGCCGCCACCGTGCAGCGTACGGTGCGTCGGCAGGCCCAGGCCCAACTGCCCAAACTGCTGGCCGACTGGCGGGGTCGGCTGCCGGCCCAGGTGGCCGCGTCCCTGGGGCCGACCCTGCAGGGGATGTACATCGATTTCGCGGGGCAGCGCATCAGCCTGCCGCCCCAGGTGGCCGCTCGCATCCGAAGCCAGATCGCGGCGCAGCTGCAAAAGAGCCTGGACCGGGACCTGGCGGGGACAGACACGGCGCGGCTGGCGGACCAGTTGAGCACCCAAGTGGCCGCTCAACTAAGCTCGGCGCTGCGCGGGCATCTGGCCGGCCACCCCTTGGTGTTCCGTCCGTACCCGTGGCTGGCGGTGCCGGTGACGGTCCGGCCGGGGTGAGGAACGCTGCCCGGTTAGGCTGGTTTTTTGCTTGCTCGGCAGGAACAGGGCACGCCCAGGACGAAGAAAACACCGCTGCGACTGCGGCCCGGGCCATGGGGGAGGCGGTGGGGAGTGGATGATGACTTCGTGTCGGCGGCCTTGCGGCATGCGGAAGATGCCGGATTGCTGTTGCGGGAAGGGCGCGACGACAACGCGGGCTACCTGGCCGGCTATGCGGTGGAATGCAGTTGGAAAACCTTGATCTCCTTTTGCAGTGGACCCGCACCGCGGAGCATCAGCCATGATTTGACCACCCTCACGGGGAGGGCGTTGGAGCTGACCAGCATCTTGTTTCCCGGCGGCCAGGTGCTCTACCGCTTGGACGTGGATCCTGCCCAGGCCAAGGCGGCGTGGGGGTGGAGTCCGTCCTGGCGCTATGCGACCACCGGCACGGTGGGGCAGGCCCAGGCGAAGAAATTGGTGCAGGCGGCGGTGGATTGCAGTGAGCGCATCGTGCATGCCCTCATTCTAGACGGAACGGTTGCCATGCCGAGATGAGCCGTTGGGGTGAGGCGTGGGAGACTGGCCGGGACTTCTTTCTGCGGGACCAGGGGGTGCGGACCCGCTTGGAGAGAATCTGCCTGATCTGGGATCTGCGGGGCAGACTGCGGTTGCTGCTGCGTCCCAGCGACCAGGGCGGCCTGGACATCGGAGATTTGAAGCAGGCGGTGGACGGGGCACTGGCGTCCCTTTATCCTTTCTACCAACCGGGGGAAATCTGGTGGTGGACGAAAGGCGCCAGCCCTTCGGAGCGGGCGGTTTACGAGCATGCCTGGCGGGAAGCGGAACGGGTGGACGCGGGGCCGCCGGAACTGAGGATCCTGGAACGGCATGTGTCCAAAGAACTGTGGTTTGCCGCGCCGGAAAAAGAGCCGTGGCCCCTGGGGGAGGACAACCCGCCGATCCTTTCTTTCTACTCTTTCAAAGGAGGCGTGGGACGAACCACGGCCCTGCTATCCTTGGCCATCCAGGTGGCCCGTGAGGGGAAGCGGGTAGTGGTGGTGGATCTGGATCTGGAAGCACCCGGGTTGCTGTCGGCCTTGCCGCCTCCGGAGGGCCAGGAGGTTCAAGGCGGGGTGGTGGATTTCCTACTGGAGGAGGCGCTGGTATCCGATCCAAAGCAATCCATGGATGTGGGGGAGTATTGCTACCAGATCGATGACCCGCGGGTGTTGAAGGATGGGCCGCCCCTCACGGTGGTGCCGGCGGGGCGCCTGGATGGCAGCTACCTCGGCAAGCTTTCCCGGATCGACTACCAACACCTGTACCGTCCCGGGGCGCAAAGAAGGCAGGCGCCGCTACTCACCCTCTTGAAGCGACTGCGCGACGAATTGAGAGCCGAATATCTACTGCTGGACAACCGGGCTGGATTTCATGACCTCGGCGGGCTGGCCTTGGCCGGTGTGGGCCACCTGGATGTGCTTTTCGGCTTGGAGGGTGCGCAGAGTTGGGCGGGCATGGAGGTGGTGGCCAGTTTCCTGGGCAGAAGGCGACTCCTGCGGCAGGCGGCGCAAGCCCCCTGCGCCATGGTTTTCGCCATGGCGCCGCCTTCCGGAGAAGTCCGCGACGTGGCCTTCGCAAGTTTCAAGGAACATGCCTACGACCTGTTTGCCAGGGAGTATTATGATCCGGAGGATAGCCAGGGGCAATGGCCGTTGCCCGACCTGGACGCGCCGGAACAACCCCATTATCCCATCGTGCTGGGTTTCGATCCTTTGCTGCAGGCCTATAGTCGGGTCGCAGACGTGGTGGACCGGCTTACAACGGGCGACTACGCGACCTTTGCGGCCCAGGTTTTGGCCAAGGTTGGGAGGAAGTTGTCTTGAAGGGAAAGCAAAAGCTGAGCCCGGAAAAACGCCGTGAGATGCTGGACGAACTAGAGGATGTCTGCCGGGAGGGGCAGGCGGAGAATGAGCCGGAGGAGGAAGAATCGTTTCTCCGCCATTTCTTGCCGATACGCAGCCACTACAGAATCCTGGAACCGGATATCCTTTTGATGATCGGGGATAAAGGGGCGGGGAAATCCGAACTCTTCCGGGCTCTGACCTACGAGGCTGGACGCCGGGCGCTGACGGACATGGCCAGGCAGTTAGGGCGCAACGTTTTGGACTTGAAACAGATCCATTGGATGGTAGGCTTCCAAACCTCAGGCACGGACTTCCCCCCGCCGTTGGTCATGCGCGAGTTGGCCCGCAAACATGGGCCGGGGGACATGCAGCTGTTTTGGTTGGCACTATTAATGCGGGTTCTGCTGCTTGCGAAGGTGTTGCCAGAAGGTAGGCTGACTGGTGGCTTGCATAAGGAGTTGTTCGATGGTTCCTGGCCATTGGAGAAATGGGTAGATAATCTGCAACAGCAGCAAGGGTTGGTTTTTGGGATCATGGATGAGTTGGATAACCGAATGCGACGGGATAATCGCTATGTGTTCGTGATATATGATGAATTGGATCGGGTAGGGGCGGAAGATTGGGAAGCACTGCAGCAGATGCTGCGCGGGTTGGTGCAATTGTGGGCCATATATTCCAGAAGATGGCGCAGATTGCGGCCTAAGCTGTTTCTTAGGCGGGATCTTTATGACCGCACACCGTCGTTTGGCCCGGATATTGCAAAAATAGCTGCTTCGAAGGCAGAGATTGTTTGGGATGTCCAGGAGTTTTATGGGGTCCTAATGAAACGGCTGTTGAATAGCGGCGCCCGTCTGAGGCCGCTTCTGGACCAGGCTCTGCCGCCCCACACCGACGCAGGTCCCTTGGGCAAACTGCCGGTCGTCAGCTCAGCGGAGGATTACCGCCGGGCGGTGGAACGGCTGTTCGGACCATACATGGGCAGCGACCCCCGCAAGGGCTTCACTTTCAACTGGATCCCCAACCATCTCAAGGACGGCCGTGGCCGTATATATCCACGGCCGCTGTTGCGGCTGGTGGCCGAGGCGGCGAGGATGGAGATACCCCAATTGCGCGGTCAAGAGACCGGGGCGCTGGTGCACCACACCGCGCTGCGCGGGGCTTTGGACCAGGTATCCGAATTCAGGGTGCAGGAGCTCCAGGAGGAGTTCCCATGGATCAGGACGATGCAGGCGGCCCTCAAGAAGCGCCCCTTCCTGGTGCCGGAGAACCGGGAGGAAGTGGAAGCGGCCTTGGCGAAAATTCCCTGGGAAAAGGGAAAAAGGCCGCCCTTCAAGGCTGGCCGGGAACTATTGGAGTTCTTGTTCGAACTTGGGATTACCCAACTTCGTCGTGACGGCAGGGTCGATGTGGGCGACTTGTACCTGCGCGGGTTGGGTCTGAAACGCAAAGGCGGGGTGGCGCGACCCCGCTCGGCTTGACCAGGACAGGAGGGAACGCATAGCTTGCTGCGTCTGTTGTTGTTCCCTATATACCTCGTTTTTTTCCTTTGGAAGCTGATCTTCCTGGGGGCGGTGGTGCTCCTCCTGTGGTGGTGGCTGACCCGGCGCGGTCGCGCGCGGCGTTGACGGTTGTCTCTTTCCGGCGGTGGATGATATGATGGGGTATCCGAACCGGAAAGGGGCAATTATTTTGCGCCGTTGGGCTGTCATGATCCTGGTGTTCGTCTTGGGCACGGGCCTGGTGGCGGGCTGCGGGCCGACCCCGGCGGCGGTGGTCAACGGGACGCAGATCAGCGTGCCGCAGGTCGAACATTACCGCCAACTGCAGGTGCTGTTCGCCAGCGGACAAAAGTCCGCGGCGCCCACCGCCCAGCAGGCCCTGACGGACCTGGTGGATCAGACCCTCTTCGTCCAGGCGGCCAGGGGGGCCAAGGCCGTGCCCACGACCGCCGAGATCAGCTCGGAGCAGGCCTACGTGCAGCATATCCTCACCAGCGGCATCTATTCGAGCGCCGCGGCCTACCAAAAGGAGCTGACCAGCCTGGGCCTGACCCAGGCCCAGGTGGACGCGTACGTGGTCCAGGTGGCCACGGCCCAGACCTATCTGCACGCCAAGGTGAAGGCGACCCCGCCCACCAACGCCCAGATCGCCGCCTACTACGCCGCCCACCGCTCCTCCTTCAAGTATCCGAAGGAGGTCAAGGCCTACCACATCCTGCTGAAGACCAAGGCTCAGGCCCAGAAGCTCCTGACCCAACTGCACGCGACCCCGGCCGCGCGGCTGCTCACGACCTTCGAGGCCTTGGCCAAGAAATACTCCCAGGATACCGGCAGCGCGTCCCAGGGCGGCTACCTGGGGTGGGTCAAGCCGGGGGAGATGGTCCCCTCCTTTAACCAGGCGGTCTTCGCCCTCAAGCCCGGGCAGTTGAGCGCAGTGGTGCACAGCCGCTTCGGCTACCATCTAATTCTGGTCACCGCGGTGCGGGGGCCGGGAACCGACACCCTGGCCCAGGCTACGCCCAAGATCGTGACCGCCCTGCAGAACCAGGCCAACGCGACGGCGCAGAGCCAGCTGTTGGCCGGGCTGAAGGCCAAAGCCAAGATCACCTACTACCCGCCGTACAAGGCGGCCTGAGGGGCGTCCATGATGCTGGTCTTGCATGCCGGGTGGCTGGCGGGTGGCCTGGCCCTTTGGGGGGAGTTGCCGGCCGCCGCGGCGGTGCTGGAGCCGACCGGCGCAAAAGAGCTGCAGGCGGTCTTGGAGCGGCTGGGGCTTCCCCCGGAGGAGCCCGCGACGGTGGTGGCCTGGCTGCCCGGCACGCCGGAGGGTCCGGTGCCCTCGGGCCCCCTGACCGGGGCGGTGCCGGTGCGCCGGACGGCGCTGTCACCCCTGGGGGTCGCCGCTCTGCGGCTAGCGCCGGCCGCGGCCCTGGGTCTGCTGCTGAGCGTGACGGGAGAGGAGCCCCTGGCCCCGGGCTTGGTGGCCGGGACGGACGTGCGCTTCTGGGCGGCGGCGGCTCGCCTGGCCCGCAGCCTGACGGTACGCCAGCGCTTCCTGCCCGGGGTGGTGTCCGACGCCGAGGGCTGGCGAGCCCGGTGGGAGCCGGTGCCGGGGGGCCGGGACGAGGAGCGCTGCCGCCGGCTGGCCGAGGCCATGCCGGGGGCCTGCCGCGCCTTGGGAGCGCTGGAGGCAAGCGCCCCGGAGCTTCCCTCCGGCGAGGTGCTGCGGCAGTTTCTGAGCGTCATGGTGGATGCCCAGGTGCGGGGCGGCGGCTACGCCCTGTCGCGGGAGGCGGACAGCCCCCACGACCGCTGGCTGACGGCCTTGAGCGGCGGCGACGGTCGGCTGGCGGGGGATCAAGGGGAACTGGCCGCGCAGATAGCCCGGTGGCGGCGCCCCCTGACCCTGCGGCAACCGACCGCGTTGCGGCTGTGCCTGCGCTTGGAGGAGCCGGAGGGGGAAGAGGCGCCCTGGCGCCTGAGCTACCTCTTGCAATCCCTGGCCGACCCCAGCCTGCTGGTGCCGGCGGAAGAGGTCTGGTCCGGCAGGGCGTCGGGGGCGGACGTCCTGCTGGCCGCCCTGGGTCGGGCGGCGGCGCTTTGCCCCGGCCTGGCGGCGAGCCTGCGGCAGGAGCGGCCCTGTGCCGCCCCGCTGGACGCGGCGGGTGCGCATGCCTTCCTGACGGAGGAGGCCTGGCTCCTGGAGGAGGAGGGATGCGCCGTATTGCTGCCCGCCTGGTGGACGGGCGGGGCACGCCGGGTGGCCCTGCGGGCCAAGGTGCAAAGCCCGCCCCTGGCCGCCGGTCGGGGACGGGAGCGCCTGGTGGACGTGGACTGGGAGGTGGTCCTCGACGGGGAGGCCGTCACCCGGGAGGAACTGGAGGAGCTGGCGCGGCTCAAGGCGCCCCTGGTGCGCTGGCGCGGGCGGTGGGTGCACCTGGACGCGGCGCAATTGCGTTCGGCCCTGGCCTTCTGGCGCCGCGGGGGGGCGCAGCAGATGGACCTGTCCCAGGTGCTGCCCCTGGCCCTGGGGGCGGCGCAGGCTGCGCCGGGACTGGGCGTGGACGAGGTGGCGGCCACGGGGTGGGTGGGAGACCTCCTGCACCGTCTGGAGGAGGGGGCGGCGCTGGAGGAGCATGACCCGCCCGCGGCCTTCCGGGGGGAGTTGCGCCCCTACCAGCGGCGTGGTCTGGCCTGGCTGCACTTTCTCACCCGCTGGGGCCTGGGAGCCTGCCTGGCCGACGATATGGGCCTGGGCAAGACCGTGCAGACCCTGGCCCTGGTCCAGGAATGGTGGTCCGCGGAGGGGCCTTCCCCGGTACTGCTGGTCTGCCCCACCTCCGTGCTGGGCAACTGGCAACGCGAGGCCCAGCGGTTCACCCCCGAGTTGTCCCTGGGGCTGCACCATGGTCCCCAGCGGCGGCGGGGGGAATCCTTCGTCGCGTGGGCCGGCGGATGCGCCTTGGTTTTGACCAGCTACGCGGTGCTGGCGCGGGACGCCGAACTGTTGGGGAAGGTGGCTTGGCGGGCGGTGGTGCTGGATGAGGCGCAAAACATCAAGAACCCGCACACCCGCCAAGCCCGGGCCGCCCGGACGCTGCGGGCGGGGGGCCGGGTGGCCCTCACCGGCACGCCGGTGGAGAACCACCTGGGGGACCTGTGGTCCTTGATGGAGTTCTTGAACCCCGGACTCTTGGGACCCCTGGAGCGATTTCGTCAGCGCTATTTCCTTCCCATCCAGAACGCCCGGGACGCGGTGGCCACCCGGAACTTGCGCCGGCTCACCGGCCCCTTCCTCCTGCGGCGGCTGAAGACGGATCCGGCGGTGATCCAGGACCTGCCGGAGAAGCTGGAGATGAAGGTCTTTTGCACCCTGACCCGGGAGCAGGCCTCCTTGTATGCGGCGGTGCTTGCGGAGTTGGAGGAGAAACTGGACGAGGCGGAGGGGATCCAGCGCCGCGGGCGGGTGCTGGCGGCGCTCACCAGGCTCAAGCAGATCTGCAATCATCCGGCCCAATTCCTGGCGGACAACTCGGAACTGCCCGGGCGCTCCGGGAAGCTGGCGCGCTTGGAGGAGATGCTGGAGGAGGTCCTGGCGGAGGGGGATCGGGCCCTGATCTTCACCCAGTTCGCCGCCATGGGGGAGTTGCTTCGTCGGCACCTGCAGGATACCCTCGGCCGGGAGGTGCTCTTCCTCCACGGCGGGGTGCCCCGCGGCCGGCGGGACCGGATGGTGCAGCGTTTCCAAGGCGACGAGCATGGTCCCCGCCTGTTCGTCCTGTCCCTGAAGGCGGGCGGCACCGGCCTGAACCTCACCCGGGCCAATCACGTCTTCCATTTCGACCGCTGGTGGAACCCGGCGGTGGAGGACCAGGCCACCGACCGGGCCTTCCGCATCGGGCAAGAGCGGCAGGTGCAGGTGCACAAGCTGTTGTGCGCCGGCACCCTGGAGGAGCGCATCGACCGCCGCATCGAGGACAAGCGCGCCCTGGCGGCGGACATCGTGGGCACCGGGGAGGCCTGGCTGACCGAGCTTTCCACCCGGCAGCTGCGGGAGCTGTTGGCCTTGGGGGAGGAGGCGGTGGCGGATTGAGCCGGGAATATTTCCCCCCCTCCCGACCGCGGCCGGCCCGGGGCGGCATCAAGGCGCAGCAGCGCAATTTCGGGCGCAGTTGGTGGGCCAGGCGCTGGCTGGCCGTGCTGGAGGAGTTCAACCTGGGGGCGAGGCTGGCCCGCGGCCGCAGCTACGCCCGGCGCGGGCAGGTGCTCTCCGTGGCGGTGGCGGCGGGCCAGGTCACGGCCCGGGTGCAGGGGTCGCGGGCGCACCCCTACGCGGTGAGCATTCGGATGCCCACCCTGACCGGGGCGGAGTGGGACCGGGTGGTGGAGGTGATCGGGTCCCAGGCCGTGTTCGCGGCCAAGCTCCTGGGCGGCGAGATGCCCGAAGACATCGAGGAGGCCTTCCGCCGGGCGGACCTCTCCCTGTTTCCCCGCCGGGGAGCGCAGTTGGTCACGGAGTGCTCCTGCCCCGACTGGTCCAACCCGTGCAAGCACATCGCCGCCGTGTATTGTCTGTTGGGCGAGGAGTTCGACCGCGATCCGTTCCTGATCTTTCGGTTGCGGGGGATGGAGCGGGAGGAGTTGCTGGGCCGCCTGGGAGCTTTGGCCCAGGAGGCGCCGGAGCCGCCGGCCCCCGAGCCGCTGCCGGAGGGTGCGGAGCGCTTTTGGGAGGGCGGGGAGTGGGAGGAGGAGCCGGAGGAACCCGCACCGCCTCCCGTGACGGCGGCCTTGCCCAAGCGGCTAGGCCCCTTCCCCTTCTGGCGGGGCGAGCGGCCCTTCCTGACGGCCATGGAGGAGTTCTACCGGGGGGCGGGGGGACAGCCCCCGGGAGAGGAGGAGCGCCACCGGCCGAGCCCGGGCGGCAAGTCCCGGGACCGCGCGGCGCTGGCGGCGGACTTGGCGGCGGGCGTGAGCTGGGAGGAGCTGCGCCGGCGCTATGACGGGCGTCTCCTGCGGCCCCACGCGCCCGGGGGACGGACGGGTTGAGGGCCATGGACTTGGATGGGCCGAGCATGGAGCTCTTGGCGGCGGTGCGGGAGGAGGGCAGGCGCCGCCCGGGGCCGGAGGCCGCCTTCCGGGAGGCCGTTTTGGTGGAGCTGCGCCGCCGCTGTCTGGCGAATGAGCCGGCGGAGCTGCCCGGGCCGGTGCTGGCGGAGTTCTTTCGGCGCTTCCTGGCCGACCACCCCGCCGTGCGGGAGGAGGTGGCGGTGCGGGTCCGCATGGCCCGCCTGGCGGCGGGCAGGCGGGTGCCCCGGGAAGGCGGGGTCTCGCAGCGGCTGCACCAGGTGCGGCTCTGGGAACTGGGCGGGGAGCAGGCGGGAGGCGGGGCGTCCCCGGAGGAGGAGGCCGCGCTGACCGAACTCTGGGCGGGGGCGCGCCGGGTGGCCACCGACCGGGAGTGGGTGCGTCGGCGCACCCTGGCCGGCCACGGCGCGGCGGCGCGGGAGCAGGGGATGCTGGCCTTCGTGCTGGACCTGCTGGACCGCTTCGGAGGGCCGCCGGGGGCGTGAGGCGGCCTCCGGGAGGGTAGGCAGGAGGCGTCGGTCGGCGCGGCGAAAGGAGCAACAAGTGGGAGGCGCGGGGAGGCGCTGAGGGATGCTGAACGTGGTGGTCCTGATCGGACGACTGACCCGCAAGCCGGAGCTGCGCTACACGCCGCAGGGCCTGCCCGTGGCGCGCTTCGCCGTGGCGGTGGACCGGCCGCGCCGCTCGGACGGGCAGGATCCCGGGGTGGACTTCGTTGAGGTCTCGGTTTGGCGCGGCCAGGCCGAACCATGCGCCCGCTATTTGGACAAGGGCAGCCCCGTGGCGGTGGAGGGCCGGCTGCAGGTGCGGGACTGGGAGGGCCGGGACGGGCAGAAGCGCCGCTCCGTGGAGGTGGTGGCCCTGCGGGTGGAGTTCCTGCCCAACGCCCGGCGCAGGGTGCCCGAGGAGGCGGCCCCGAGCGGGGAGGAACCCCCGCCGGAGGAGCTGCCCTTCGGGGAGGAGGAGGCCTGACGCGGACGGCGGAGTGCCGGGATCGGCCGGGATGAGGCCGCGCGCCCTGCCCTATCGACGGTCGCATCGGGAAGCCGCAGGCCGGCGCGGGCCGGGAAAGGTCCCGGCGCGCCGTGAGGGGGCGGTTTTTTTCGGGGAAGCGGTCCGGAGCCCCGCCGGAGAGCCGGCGGAAAATTGCGAATGAGGAGGGGGATTCGACCCGGGCGCAGAATTCAGAGGCGCAGCCGCGTATGGTCGGCTCCCGGTCGAGGAGGGATCGATGGTGCCTCCGGAGCAAAGCCGTCCCCAACCCGAGTCGGGGTTGTCCTTCGAGGGCGAGGAGTTGGGCAGGGCCATGTTCTGCGGCACTCCGCTGGCCTTGATCTTCGTGGCGGAGAGCGGGGAGATCATGGCCATGAATCCGCGGGCGGAGCAGTTGACGGGCTGGAGTCAAAAGGACTGGCAAGGGGCCGCCTGCGAGGGGCTGCTGCGCTGCCGCTTTCCCGACGAGGTGAAGCCGGACGGGGGATGCCGCTGCATCATGGAGGCCGCCAGCGGCCGGCGCTTCCTGGGGGTGCTCACCCGGGGCAACGGGGGGAGCTTCGTGGCGGAGATGGTCTCCTACCCGGTGGAGGTCAAGGGGCGGCGCCTTTTCGGCGTCGCCATCCTGCGGGACGTGACGGCGGAGGAGGACAGGCGCAAGGGGTTGGAGTCCCGCCGGTATGTGGATGCCCTGACGGGGCTGGGCAACCGGCACCTCTTGGATGCCCGCTGGAGCGAACCGGAGCTCACGGCCAAGGGCGGCGCCGTGCTCCTGTTGGACGTGGACCGGATGAAGGAGATCAACGACCTGTTCGGGCACCGGGCGGGGGACGAGGCCCTGCAGATGACCGCCCGGGCCATCACCGCCGGCATCCGGGCCGGGGACGTGGCGGTGCGCCACGGCGGCGACGAGTTCCTGGTGCTCCTGCCGGGGGCGAAAGGGCGGGAGGCGGAGCAGGTGTGGCAGCGCATTCGGGAGGCGTTGGAGGCGGAATGGGCGCACTCAGGCCTTGGATTTCGGGTGCGGGTGAGTTGCGGCGCAGGCTTGTGGCGTCCGGGGGAGCATCCCCGGGCCGGGGAGGAGCGGGCGGATTTGAAAATGTACAAGGACGAGGGCGTGATCCTGATGCACTCCTCCGGAGCGGTGCGGCTGACGGAGGAGGGGAGACGGGCCGTCTCCGACTTCGAGCAGGAGGTGGTGGAGGAGTGGGAGCTGTCCCGCCAGCAGGCCAAGTACGTGGCGGGGTTCAACTCCGGCGACGATGTGGACGCCCTGATGCAGCGGATTTTTCTGCGGTATGCCGAGATACCGCGACAATTTCTGGAGTGGCTCGACCTGCGGCCGGGAGCCGCGGTGCTGGAGGCGGGCTGCGGCGGGGGCCGCCTGACCTTCGAGGGCGGTCTGGCGGCGCGGGTGGGTCCGAGCGGTCTGGTGCTGGCCTGCGACCCCTCGGTGACCATGCTGCGCCAAGCCTGGCGCAAGCGCGAGGAGCGGGGCCTCTCCAATGTGTATTTCCTGAAGGCGCCGGCGGAGAAGCTGCCCCTCAGGGATTCCCAGGTGGACTACGCCGTAGGAATGAACTTCCTGCATTTCACCGACCGCGAGCGGGCGGTGCGGGAGATGGCGCGGGTGACCAAGCCCGGCGGCACGGTGGCCTTGATCGTGAATACGGGCGCCAGGTATCCGGAAGTGGGGATTAAGTCCATGGGGCCGATCTTTAGGGTGGTGCGGGAGCGCGGCATGGAGTATCCCCAAGAATACTTCAACCCTCCCGGGACCGTTCAGCGGCTCTTCGAGCGTTTTGGGTTGCAGGACGTGGTTGCCGTCCCGGTGGCGGAGCCTTTGAGCGCCGTCTCCTTCGAGGTTATCTCCCGGTTTCTATCCCATGCTTCGTTCTATGAGCATCTGCTTGCTCAACTGAGCGAGGAAGACCGTGCCTGCCTGGGCCGGGAGGTGGAGGAGGCCCTGCGCCGGGCCTTCGAGACGGCCTGCCCCGAGGACCTGCAGGGGCTCGTAAACTACGAGTTCGTGCGGGGGCGGGTGGGAGGGCGGGGTTGACGGCCGATTGCGCCCTCCGGCGGGGATCCCGAGGGAAGGGGA
The DNA here is from genome assembly GCA_021810565.1 of Bacillota bacterium. Lineage (GTDB taxonomy): Bacteria > Bacillota > Sulfobacillia > JAJZIM01 > JAJZIM01 > JAJZIM01. The sequence goes on along the minus strand of JAJZIM010000069.1, from coordinate 3,348 downwards.
GGCCAGGTGAGCACGTCTGACCCTGCAAAGCGCCGGATCGTTGCCAGGGGGGCGGCGGTTTCCGAGCGAGGCCTGCGCGAGCGCAACGAGGATCGGTGCGCGGCCGAGAGCCTGCCCGGCGGGGCCTTTCTCGCGGTCGTGGCGGACGGGCTGGGGGGCATGTCGGCGGGGGACGCGGCGGCCGATCCGGCCATGTGCACACTTCTGGATGGCGCCAGGCCGTAAACGGGGGCGGCGCTGTTCCGGGAGGCCTTTTTGAAGTACATTCGGGATCAGGTGGGTACCCGCTTCGATCCGGAGGTGATGGACACGTTCCTGGAGGCGCTCGGCAAGGGGGCGGATACCGGCAGCTGCCTGAAGGTGGTATAATATCCGCGGAGGTGGGACCATGGCCGTCGTGGCGGCTCCGGAAAGGGAAATGGTGCTTCGAGCACTTGCCGACACGGTGCGGGCTGTGGAGCCCCAGGTGCGTGACGTGGTGCTCATCGGTTCCGCCGTCTATGCCCCGGACCTGGCCCGGGACTACGACTTGGTGGTGACGACCCGGACTGCGGATGCCGACGATGCTCTTTTCGACCGGCTGCTCGACGCGACAAATGCGGCAGCCGACAAGGCGGTTGACGTCATCGTGAGGCGCCCGGGTGGGAAGATCGGAAATCTGGCCGGGGCCATTCTGGCCGGGCGGGTGCTTCTGGGAGGTATGGAGACCATCGCCGAGGCAAGGGTTTTCTTTGAGGAAGGTGGCGGTGCCATGAATTCCTTTGAACAGGCAGATGCGGCATTGATCAATGCGGAAGATACCTTCGAACTGGCCCGGACTACTGATAAACCGGCGGTTAAGGACCGCCGGTACAGGAACGCATTCAATGAACTGTTCGACGCGGCGCGGATTGCCGCTCTCACTTATCTCGGGCGTGAGGATACCCATTGGAGCGGGATAGCCAGGGAACTGCCCTGGCCCCACGGCAAGGACTTCCGGGAGATGATCGGAACCCTGCACGTATCTTATTCATATGATGGGAACTACCCTAAAGACGAGCTCCACGCTGCGCAAGAGTTTCAACGCTGGAAAGACCGAGTCGAGGAATTAGTTGTCGAGATGCGCAGGAGAACGCTGAACCGAACGGAAGATATGCCGGAGCGGTGAGAACTTCACGGGAGATAACGGGGAGTTCTTTCGTTGATGAGGAGGCTCGCCCGCAGCTTGGGCACGGCGGCCGATCCCGACCAGGCGGCGCGAGGGGTGGTGGATGCCGCCCTGCGGGCCAGCTCCCTGGACAATGCGACCGCCATGGCCGTCTTCTTTTCGCAAGCGGGATAGGTCATCCCGCCGCGTGCGCCCGGCGAAACCGGCTGCCCGCCGCCTGCCGGCGCAACTCCTCGCGCGCCGCCTCGTAGTCCCGAGCGGTGCGGTGGGGGCGGTTGGAGGTGATGGCGTCGAAGGAGTCCGCCACGGCGAAGATGCGGGCCGCCAAGGGGATCTCCTCTTCCCGGAGGCCTTGGGGATAGCCGTGGCCATCCCAGCGCTCGTGATGGGAGAGCACGATCTGGCGGGCGTCTCCCAGAAAGTCCAGGCGGCGCACCAACTCGAAACCGGTGAGGGGGTGTTGATGCACCAACCGCCATTCCTCCCGGGTCAGCGGGCCGGGCTTCTTCAGCACGCCGTCGGGCAGGCCGATCTTCCCCACGTCGTGCAAGAGCGCCCCCCAGCGCAGCCGCTGCAATTCCTCCGGGTCGCTGATCCCCATGGGCGCGGCCAGGCGCTCCGCGTACAGGGCCACCCGCAAGGCGTGCTCCTGGGTCTCGTCGTCCCTGGCCTCCAGGGAGGCGGCCATGGCCAGCATGGTTTCCTCCCGCAGGGCGATGCCGTGTAGGGCCGCCGTGGCGGTCATGGCCAGGGCCTCCACCGCCTCCCGCGCCGCCGCTGAGGCCTCCTCCCGTCGCGCGAGGAAGCAGTTCATGGCGCCCAGGCTCTGCCCTTGGTAGGTGAGCGGGAAGGACATGATCCGAGTCAGGCCGTAGGCTGCCGCCTGCTCCCGCATCGGGTTGAAGTCCACCCCCTCCGGATAGGGGGGATCGACGTTCAGGGACAGGAAGCGTCCCTCCCGGTAGGCCACGGCGCAGGGAACACGGCTTTCGGGGAACTCCGGCCGGGTGCGCACGCGCATGCCCCGGGCGAACTGCGCCCCTTCCCCGCACATCGCCCGGGGGACCAGGGCCTCCTCGGCATCGGGGGTGAGCACCACGGCGAGCTTGGCCTCCAGGATGGCGCAGGCCCCCTCGCCCACGATGCGCAGCAGCGCCTCCTCGGACTGGGACCGGGCCAGCTTCTCCTGGGACCAGGCCAGGATCTTCTCCACCCGCATGCCCTCCGAGCGAGTCGCCACCGCGTCGTTGAAGGCCGCAGCCAGATCACCGAACTCCGCGTCCGGCTGGGGCGGGATGCGGGCATGCAGATTCCCTTGGCCGTAGGCGCGAGCCGCCGCCACGGCCTCCTGGATGGGGCGGGTGAGCCGGTAGCCGCCCAGGCGCAGGGCTACCGCCCCCACCGCCACCGCCGCCAGGGCCAAAAGCAAAGGCAGGGTGCGGTTCACCGGAGGCACCGCCTCGCCGGTCAGGATGTACAGCGGGAAGCCCGTCTGGAGCACCGGATCGAACACGCCGATTAGCCGGTCGCCGGCGATGGGCGCGTAGAACTCTCCCACATAGACGGGCCCGGAGCCCCGGCGGGCGAGGAAGGCCGCGAGGGCCCGCCGGTTGTGGACAGGGCGGCCCAAGCCCTGCAGGTGGCGGTCGTAAAGGATGTCACCCTGCGGGTTCACTAGCACGGGGACCTGGGGCGCACCGAGGCCCGCCCCCACCCGGAAGGCCACCGACCGGGCCAGCGCCGTCAGATCGAACACGCCGATCTGCACCCCCCTGGGCCGACTGGCGGCGTGCACTAAAACGGGGACCGCCATGGTCGACAGGGCGGTCTTGCCCACGAGACGGGGGGATCCGTAGACCACCCGGCCACCGTCCAAAGCCGTGCGTCCGAGGCGCAGGTCGCCGGGGGAGGGGGCCCGTCCCGCCACGGCCAGGACCGCTCCGGAATCCGAGAGGGTGGCCGCGGTGCGCAGCCCGGGGGTGGCGGTCATGTTGGCGTCGATCAGGCGCAGGAAAGTCGCCGCCGTCCGGTTGCCGGTATCGGTCGGCCCCAGCTGCGAGCGCAGCCCGGGTCTGGTCGAACTGATGAACTCTCCCGCCGCCTAAGCCGTGCGGCTTGAGGCGGGGGTTTCCGGGGTCGCCCCCGGAGTTTCCTGGCTCGCCGACCGCCGCGCCGGAAGCCTTCGGCCTCCGACGTCTTCC
>JAJZIM010000115.1 GCA_021810565.1 Bacillota bacterium | reverse complement strand
GTGAACGGCTCGAGGCGGTGCACCACCGCCCGGCCGCGCTGCAGGAGCAGACGCGCCCGCTGCTCCGAGCACGGCATCAGGGGCCGATGCCGCCGGTCCAGGACGAACACCATTCGGAACGCCTCCTCCGCGCGAAAATGCCCTTACGGGCCTGGTGCCGGCTTTCCCCCCGCCTGCGGAGGAAAGCGCTCTCCTCGACCAGGTTGGAGCCCGGCCGCTTTCGCCGCCGCGATCCGTTCCGCCCTACCCCTGGGCTTCCGTGAACCGCGGCTTTTGTGGTCCGGGGCTGGAGAGGCACCCCGGAGCGGGTCCTGGAACCTGGCTCCAACGTAGCGCGGTCATCGGCCGGCATGCCTCCCGCGCTGGGTCTGGTCAGCCGGGCATTCGGGACCTTGGTCCCTCATGCCCACGGCTTTAGCCTTGGGTGGCTGACGTGCGCGCCAACCTCCGGGGACGCACCATCCCCCAGGCCACCAGCCAGCAGGCCCCGGCCGCTATCGCCGCGTCCCCCGGGCTGAACACGCTGGCCAGGGGGCCGGGCAGGGGAAAAACATCGCTCAGGTACCAAAGCCCGGAAAGGTGCGCCACCGGCACGTGCCCCAACTGGGCCGGCAGGTTGCCGCTTCCGCCGACCACCCACCGGCCGGCCCGGGTCCAATAGGGCATGGCCCCCCCCGCCGCCACGATGACGGTCAAATTCGCCAGGCACCCCAGGCCCAGGAGGGGTACTCCGGACAGCCGGCGGTTCCAAGTCGCCGCCGCGGCCAGGGAGCCGTAGGTGACGAGGTACCCCGCCAGCGACCAGCCGCCGGCGGCTGTGGGCACCAGGCGCGCCGGCACCAAAGCCATGGCCAGCCGCAGGAGGAAAGCCCCCGCCACGAACCAGCCGCCCCGCCAGGGGAGCTCCCGCAAGGCCAGAAGGGATCCGCCCCGCAGCCACCCCACCGCCAACCCCACCGGTACCGCCAGCAAAAGGAGCAGCATCCGCACCCCGCCTCCCCCGGATCGTCCCCTCAGGACCAGTGTAGCGCCCCGGGAACCGCGGATCCTGACCCCAGCCTGAACACGGGCTGACATCGCAACTCCCACGCCGTTGCCGACAGCTATTCGCCAAAACCTTGTGCAAACCCTGTCGCCGCAAAGAAACTACTCAAAATTTTGTACCAGCTTCCGCCCATCCTTCCGGACCGGCATTCCGGCTAGGCCGGGGGGAACCGCCCACCCCGTTGCGCTGCGGTTTCCCGCTGCCGCCGCCGCGCCCCGGTAGGCACGCCCCACGGCTACACCAGCCCTCCGGCAGGAAGGCCATCCCCGGCGGGTGTCCCGGGGGGCGAACCGACGCCTGCGCTGCCCGGCCGCCCCACCCTCTAATTTAGGGCCGGCTGCGTTCCCTCGGCGTTCCCTGCCCCTGGAGTCCTTCCCGGAAGGAATACCGGCGCCGCGGGGCGAAATGTCCTGCCGAGGGTGATCGCGGGAGAAAGGGGGGGCGGCGCATGGACCTGATGCGGCTGGTGGTGCAGGGACCCGCCCGACGGGTATACACCCTGGACGGATCCCGCCTCACCATCGGTCGGGACGAGGCCAACGACGTGGTGGTGGACGACCCCTACGTCTCCCGGCACCACGCGGAGATCGTCCAGGTGGGGGAAGGGTACCAGCTGCGCGACCTGGGCAGCCAAAACGGCACCCTACTGAACGGCAAGCGCCTCACCGAGCCCGCCTCCGTGTACCCGGGGGACCGCGTCACCCTGGGCCGAATCTCCCTGAGCTTTCAGGCCGGCAACGAGACCCTGCCCCTCACCCCGCCGCCCCCTCCCGGGCTGGTGGTGGACACCGTCCAAGCCAAGGTGTGGGTGGAGGGCCGGGAGGTGCAGCTCACCGCCAAGGAGTACCTGGCCCTGCGGCTCCTGCACGACAAGCAGGGAGGGCTTTGCACCAAGGACGAGCTGGCCCAGGGGGTGTGGCCGGAGTACCAGGGCGGCGTGGGCGACTACAACATCGAGCAGCTGATCTCGCGCCTGCGCCGCAAGCTGGAGGCCGACCCCGACGCTCCCCACTACCTGCTGACGGTGCGGGGGCTGGGCTACCGGCTGGAGTCCCGCTAGGGCCCGGGGGAGCAGGGCGTGGCGCTGTCACCGGGCGAGACCCTGGGCGGCTACCGCCTGGAGGGTCTGTTGGGCCGCGGCGGCGCGGCCGAGGTGTACCGCGCCTATCAGCCGGCCCTGGAGCGCTACGTCGCCCTGAAGGTGCTGCCGGAGGAGGCGGCCCGGCAGCCGCAGTTCAAGGCGCGCTTCCGGACCGAGGCCCGCACCGTGGCCGCCCTGCGCCATCCCCACATCCTGGTGGTGTACGACTGGGGCGAGGAGCACGGCGTGGCCTTTCTGGCGTGTGAACTGGTGGAGGGGGGCAGCCTGGCGGAGCGCGTCGGCGATCCCCTGTCCCCCGCGGAGTGCCTGGGGCTGTTGCGTCCCCTGGCCTCGGCCCTGGACTACGCCCATGCCCAGGGGTTGGTGCACCGGGACGTGAAGCCGGCCAACATCCTGCTGCGTTCCGACGGCACTCCCGTGCTGAGCGACTTCGGCCTGGCGGGCATGCTGGGGAGGGCCCCGAAGGGGGTCCCCCTCTGGGGCACTCCCGCCTACCTGGCCCCGGAGTGCTGGGAGGAGGTTCCGGTCAGTCCCGCCGCCGACGTCTATTCCCTGGCCGTCGTGGCCTTCGAGCTTCTCACGGGAACCCTGCCCTTCACCGGAGCCACCCCGGAGGCAGTCCTCGCCGCCCAAAGACGCGGCCGGGTCCCCTCCCTGCGCCAGCGCAACCCCGCGCTGCCGGCGGCGGTGCAGGCGGTCATGGACCGGGGCCTGTCCCCCGACCCCGCGCGCCGCCCCGCCGCGGCGGGCACCTTCGTGGCACAAC
>JAJZIM010000068.1 GCA_021810565.1 Bacillota bacterium | reverse complement strand
GCTTCTCGGCGAGGCTGTACGGGATGCGCGCCGCCAGGAGGATGCGGGAAGGATTTAAAGGGCTGTTGCAGGAGGTGATGGAAGGTGGCCAACCGCAAGAGGTTCCGGAAGAGACTCGCTGAGGAGGGGCCGCTGCCCGTCACCGTCCAAGGCGAGTGGTTTCCCGAAAGCTGCGATCCGGAAGGATACGATCCGGCGGCCGACCCTTGGCATCGGGGGGGCGATGGCGCCCTGGAGACGGAGTTTCGCCTTTTCGGCGCGGCCACGCGCTTCGGCTTCAACCGGCTGCTGGAAGGAAACCGGCCGGCGGAGGTGGCCGTGCGGCTGCAGGAGCTGTTCGGCCTGAACTCCCGCTACTCGGACGACGCCATCCTGAAAGCCAAGGAGATCATCACCTCCCAAAAGGCCCTCGTCCCTTTGGAGATTGAGGATACCCAGGTGAAACTCGGCAAGACGCAGCGCAAGCTCAAAGCCAATCGCAAAAAGGAGCGCAAGTTGCGGGAACATGGAGCCGGGGAATACGCCGACCGGATGGCCTTCGCCATCAAAGGGCAGGAGGCCCGGGAGCAAAAGCTCCAGGAGAAGCTTACCGAATACGAGGCGCATCGAAAGCACGGGACCATTCCCAAGGTGATCTTCGGCGGCCGGAAGCTGTGGGAGGACCTGGCGCACGGCCGCGCCTCCCGGAAGGATTGGCGATCCGCCCGGCGCTGCCGTCTGTACTCCCGGGGGGACGAGACGAAGGGGGGAAACCCCAACCTGAAGATCTCGTGCGAGGTGGGGAAGTTCCGGTTGGACGTCGCCCTCTCCCACCTCTCCGTCAAGACGGGCCGCATCGTGTATCTCCGGCAGGGGAAACGGCTGGAGCGGGACACCATGAGCCGTGCGCCCAGGATCCGCGGCAGACTTTGGGTACCTATGAAATACCGCCAGCTGCTGTGGAACCACCTTCTCTCAGGCCTGCCGTATGCCGTGGAGCTGATCCGGGGGAAGGACGGACGGTACCGCCCCCACATCACCCTGTCCTTGACCGGGCCCCGGGCCGATCCCGATCTGTCCCGGGGAGTCCTCGGGTTCGACACCAACCCGAACGGCCTGGCGGTGTGCAACCTGGACGCCCAGGGCAATCGCGTGCCTTTCCCCGCAGACTTCACCGTGCCTGAGCCCGGGAACCTGGGCAAGTTCCCCGGAGAGCACTCCTTCGGGGTGGGACGCGGCGTCCTGTGGCTGAAGATCCCCGAGCTTGCCCATGCCCAGGAGCATCGCCGGGACCATCTCGTCGGGGTGCTGGCCCGGGTGCTGGTGGATGCGGCCAAGGCTTTGGGCAAGCCCCTGGCGGGGGAAAGCCTCGCCTTCCGTAAGGACCACGACACCAACCGGGTGTTCAACCGGATGAGTTCCAACTTCCCCTACGCCAAGATCCTGGAGGCCGTCCATCGTCGTTGCCGCAAGGAGGGCGTGGCACTCCTCCCGGTGAACCCGGCGTACACCTCCTGCATGGGCCTTTGGAAGTATGCCCGGCGGGAGGGGTTGAGCGTGCATCAGGCGTCGGCCAAAGTCATCGGCCGACGGGCCCTGGGACTTCCCGAACGGTTCGACTCGGATCTCAGGCGGCGACTGGCCCGGTTGCGGGACGCTCTGGTGGAGGCGGCGGAGGAAGCTGAGCGGCAGCGGCGCGCACCGATGGAAGGAACGCGCCCGAAGCTCGTCGGCATCGCCAAGCGTCTCCGGGCTTCCCTGGCGGAGGAGCGGCTGGTACGCTGCAACGGGTACCCCCGTGCCTCAGGCCGGCAAGGCCGGGGACAGGGGCGAAGTCGTACGTCCCCCCGGGGGGCGCTGGTGGAGCTTGGGCGGTACCGGTGGGCCAGGGCGGTGGCAGTTAGCGGGACCTGATCCAACACCCGTAGGCGTATCTCACAGATCGCGGAGGTTCCGTGCAGGACTCCCGACCGGACGCAGCCGGAGGCGAAAGCCGATGATGGCCTGGCCGGCGGGCGGGCGATCCGGGGAAGGGCGAGAGCCCCGACCGGCGCCGCTTCCGTCCGGGTGGGACTCCCGGGCCCAGTCCTCCCGTCGCTCCCCCCGCAAGGGGAAATCCAACGCAGAAAGGAGCGAGAACCTGGTCAGGGGAGGGCGTGTAGGCGGAGTTCGCTTTGTCTACAATTTTTGAACCAGGCCAGCATGCGCATACTCTTCGTGGGGGACGTGGTGGGGAAGCCGGGCCGGCAGGTGCTGCGGGAGCGGCTGGCGGGCCTCATGGCGCAGGAGGACATCGACCTGTGCGTGGTGAACGGCGAGAACGCCGCCGGTGGAGTGGGGATAACCGAGGAGATCGCTCAGGAGTTCTTCTCCTGGGGAGTGGACCTCGTCACCATGGGCAACCACGTTTGGGACAAACGCGAGGTCTACGCCTTCATCGAGCGGGAGCCGCGCCTTATCCGGCCCCTGAACTACCCCCCGGGCGCCCCCGGCCAGGGCGTTGCCCTGGTGACGGCGCGAGACGGTTCGACGGTGGCGGTGGTCAACCTGTCCGGACGGGTCTTCTCTACGGTGCACTTCGACTGTCCCTTCCGCACCGGCGCGGCGGCGGTGGAGGGGTTGCGGCAGCACACCGGGGTGATCTTGGTGGACCTGCATGCCGAGGCCACCTCGGAGAAGGTGGCCATGGGCTGGTTCCTGGACGGCAAGGTGACGGCGGTGCTGGGTACCCACACCCACGTGCAGACGGCCGACGAGCGGATCCTGCCCGGGGGTACCGCCTTCATCACCGACGTGGGGATGACCGGGCCCCGGGACTCCGTCATCGGGATCCGCGTGGACCTGGTTTTGGACCGCTTCCTGCACCAGCGTCCCGTCTCCTTCGAGGTGGCCAAGGGACCGCGCCAGCTGTCGGCCGTCGTCCTGGACGTGGACGCCGTCACGGGGCGGGCCCGCCAGATCCGGCGCATCCTGCAGCGGGGCGAGGGATGAGTCAGGGGGGAGGGCGAGCGGCGCCAGCCTCCGGGCAGGTATGGTATACTGGAGTTGAAGGGGGCGGCAGGGATGGGAGAACACCTGGTCAACGAAAGACCACCCGTCTCTTTCCGCCCTGCGCTTTTTTGGGATGTGGACCCGGAAGCCATCGATTGGGAAGCGCATGCCGATTGGGTAATCGCCCGCGTGCTGTCCCGGGGCACTTTGGACGAGGTGCAACGGTGCGTAGGCCGCTACGGGCGTGGGCGGGTGCAGCAGGTGGCCGCTCACTCCCGAACCATTCCCCCCGATGTGGGCCGGTTCTGGTTGCGGTTCGCCTTCGAGGAGGTTGCGGGTGTGCACGCTGACGTTTTGCCGCCGCAGACGCAAGGGCTGCTTCCACGCTTGGTTGCGCTCCTGGAAGCGAACGGCTTCCTGCTCTGCGGCGGTACGGCCCTTGCCCTCCGCCTCGGCCATCGATATTCCGATGATTTGGATTTCCTGACCCAGGAGTCCTTCGATGCCGCGGCGCTGGCCAGGAAGATCGCCGGCGACTTCCCCGAGGCCACCGATCTCGAGTGGGCCCCGGAAACGGTGCACGCCGTGATTGACGGCGTCAAGACCTCTTTCATCCGGCAAAAGGGGTTGCGATTGACCGCCGAGGGAGAGATAGCCGGGGTGCCCCTCGCGGACTTGAAGACCTTGGCGGTATTGAAGCTGAACGCCTTGGCCGGCCGGGGCGAACGCAAGGATTTCATCGACTTATATGCCCTAGGCCTAACCGGCAGTTCCGTGGCGGACCTGTACCGGTTGGGCGCGGAAGAGTTGCCGCAACTGGCTCCGGCCCATCTCTTGCGAAGCATGGTGCATTTCGAAGACGCCGAGCACAGCCCCATGCCCAAGATGATCGCCCCTTGGTCTTGGGACGAGGTGCGCAGGTTCTTCGAACGGGGCGTCCGGGAATTGCTGCGTACCGTGGGAATACGGGAGGACCCGTTGCCGAGGGGCGCAAAAAGCCCGGATGACCTCGGCTAGGCATTCATCACTGCTGAAAGGAGAGACGCCAGGGATGGTCCTGGTGCTCGGCGCGAAGCAAGGCTCCCCGACGCCGTGCCAGCCTGCGGTGGCGCGCAAACCAGCGGCTGGCGGGAAGGCGGCGGTATTCCGCCGGCTCCCGTTCACCCTGGAAGTGGAGCATCGCGGGAAACCGGTCCCCACCGCCATGACCAAGAGCGTGGTCGACGCCGGACCCGGGAGGACTCGCGCGGCGAGTTACCGCCAACCGCGGTTTGACCACCGGCGCCCGGAGCAAAGCGCCTGCTGCGCCCCCGAGGATATCATCCAGGCGATCATCCTCCCGGGCCGGTACCGGGGCCAGCGCATCGGGCGGCTGAGCCTGCGTTTTGGGCCGAGCTTCCGGCGGCAGGGCTTCGATGTGCATCCGAAACACCCGCGGTTCGTGCTGCACGCCGACGGAGACGAATACTCGCCGAGAGGAGGTAGCGGCGTCTCCTCCCACGGCTGAGGCCGGGGGCTTGCGACGCCGCGTGTTTTTGTGGAGACGAAGCTTCTGACGGGACAGATCCAGGAGGTGGCGGCGGATGCCCTGGTGGTGGGCTGCCACGAGGGGGCCGAGCGGCTCACCGGGGCGGCCGGCGCGGTGGATCGCGCCCTGAACGGCGCCTTGTCGGAGCTGTTGGTTTCCGGCGAGCTGGGCACCAAGCCGGGCGAGGTCACCCTCTTGCACACCTTGGGCCGGATCGTCGCCCCTCGGGTGCTGGTGGTGGGCCTGGGACCGCCCGGAGACCTGGACGGACGGCGGGTGCGGGAGGTGGCCGCCGCGGCGGCCCGGACTTTCCTGCGCCTGCGCGGGCGACGGTTGGCCACCGTGGCTCACGGGGCCAGGGAGGGGGGGCTCACCCCGGAGCAGGCCGCCGGGGCCACCGTGGAGGGTACCCTCCTGGGGCTGTACCGCTTCAGCGAGTACAAGCAGGATCCCCGCGCGGTGGAGCCGGAGACGCTGCTCTTGGTGGAGCGGGATCCAAAGCGCGCGGCGGCCTACGGGGGGGAGGTCGCCGCCGCCCAGGTGCTGGCTCGCAGGACCAATGAGGCGCGCAGCCTGGTCAACCGCCCCGCCCGAGATCTCACCCCCGGCGCCCTGGCCGCCCTGGCGCGCCAGGCGGCCGAGGGGGTGGGCCTGGAGGTGCAGGTGCTGGAGCGCGAGGATTTGGAGCGGCTGGGGATGCAGGCCTTTCTGGGCGTGGCCCGGGGCAGCGCCGAACCGCCCCGGATGATCGTGCTGCGCCACCGCGGCGGGGGCGCCAAGACCCTGGCCTTGGTGGGCAAGGGTCTGACCTTCGATTCCGGCGGCCTGTCCCTGAAGACCGCGGAGGGCATGGAGGACATGAAGACGGACATGGCCGGCGGGGCCGCGGTGCTGGGGGCCATGCTGGCCCTGGCCGAGCTGGCGGTCCCCTTGGAGGTGGTGGGGATTATCCCGGCCACCGAGAACATGCCGGGCGGGCGCGCCCAAAAGCCGGGGGATGTGGTGCGCACGGCGGCGGGAAAGACGGTGGAGGTGGCCAACACCGACGCCGAGGGGCGCTTGGTGCTGGCCGACGCCCTGCACCACGCGCGGTCCTTTGCGCCGGACTGGATCGTGGACATCGCCACCCTCACCGGGGCCTGCGTGGTGGCCCTGGGTCATCAGGCGGCAGGATTGCTGGCCAACGACGACGAACTGGCCCGCAAGGTGCGGCTGGCCGCCGAGCGCGCCGGCGAGCGGGTGTGGCCCCTGCCCGCCTATCCCGAGTACAAGGAGCAGCTGAAGAGCGAGGTGGCGGACCTGAAGAACATCGGAGGGCGCCCGGCGGGGGCCATCACCGGAGGGCTGTTCGTGGGGGAGTTCGCCGGGGAGCTGCCCTGGGCTCACCTGGACATCGCCGGGACGGCCTGGAACGCCAAGGAACGCGCCTCCCAGGGGGTGGGGGCCACGGGAACGGGAGTGCGCACCCTGGTGCGCCTGGCCCAGCTATTGGCGGAAGGAGGTGCCGAGGATGGCCGATGACGAGGAGATCGAGATATCCTGGCGGGCGGTGCGCTCCGGCATGCCCGTGCATGCCGCGGACGGGACGGCGGTGGGTCGGGTGATCCACGTGCTGGGGGATCCGGAAGAGGACATCTTCGACGGCGTCGGGGTGCACGTGCGGGAGCGTGAGCCGTACCGCATGGTGAGCTGGCGCCAGGTGGAGCGCATGACCGAGCGGGCGGTCTACCTGCGCATCAGCGTGGTGGAGGTGGAGCAGGCCCCGCTCTACCAGGAGGAGCACGTGTACCAACTGGGGATCACCGGCTTTTTCCGACACCACCTGGGCTGGCGTGACGCCAACCGGCGTTGACGGCCGACCTGCACACCCACACCACCGCCTCCGACGGCACCATGGCGCCGGAGGAGTTGGTGGGCCGCGCGGCGGCGGCGGGGCTGCAGGCCGTGGGGGTGACCGACCACGACAGCCTGGCGGGGTTGGCCGCGGCCATCGCCGCGGGCTTCGCCGCGGGGGTGGAGGTGGTGCCGGGAGTGGAGCTTTCCTGCGCCGTGGGCCGGGGAGAGGTGCATATCCTGGGCTACTACCCGCGCCCCACGCCCCGGTTGCGGCGGTTGCTGGAGGAACTGGCCGGATCGCGGGAGCGGCGTGCCCGGGAGATGCTGGATAGGCTGGCCGCCCTGGGCATGCCGCTGGAGTGGGAGAGCCTGCGGGCCGCGGGGTCCGTGGGAAGGCCCCACGTGGCCCAGGCCCTGGCCGGGGCGGGCTACGTGGCCGACGCGGCCGAGGCCTTTCGCCGCTATCTCGGACGGGGTGGGCCGGCCTGGGTGCCCCGCTACAAGCTGACGCCCGCGGCGGCGGTGGCGGCGGTGCGGGAGGCGGGGGGCGTGGCGGTGCTGGCGCATCCCGGAGTGGACGGGGCCTTCCGACACCTGGGTCAGCTGGTGGAGGCGGGGCTCCAGGGCATCGAGGCATATCACCCGCGCCACCCGCCGCGGCGCTGCGCCGAGTTCGACCGGCGGGGAAGGGAACTGGGCCTGATCATCACCGGCGGCTCCGACTGCCACGGCCCAGGATCTCCGGAGGCCTTCGTTTTGGGACAGGCCCTGGCGCCGCCGGAGGCGGTGGAGCGGCTGCAGGCCGCGGCGGACGACGACAAGGAAGGGATGTGACGGACGAAGATGAGGATAGGGCGCATCGGCTACCTGGTTCCGGCCTTGGGGTTGCTGCTGGCCTCCTGCGGCCCCTCGGCCGCCCCCAAGGCCTCCCCGCCTGCCGGCGCCGGGACGCACCCGCAGCAGGTGTCCGCCGGACCGCTGCCCGGCAACGTGTACATCGCCGACGAGGAGGGCAACCGGATCCTGGAGGTGAACCCCCAGAAGCAGATCGTCTGGCAGGCCCAGGTGCCGGCTCCCGACGACGTGGCGCCCACCCCGGGCGGCAACCTGATCGTGAACGCCGACGCCCGCGACCTCGTCTATGAGGTGAACGGCAAGACGGGGAAGATCATCTGGAGCTACGGCCACCTGAATCATCCGGGCAACACCCCGGGCTATCTGTCCCGGCCGGAGGATTCCTTCGCCATGTCGGGGGGACGGGTGGACATCACCGATCCGGGCAGCTTCCTGTCCCTGGTGGTGCGAAAGAGCGATCACCGGATCCTGTGGAGCTACGGCCATGCCGGGGTGCCCGGTATCCTGCCGGGGTACCTTTGGGAGAACAACGACACGGTGCCGCTGCAAAACGGCGACTTCCTCATCACCGAGGCCATTCCGCACCACGCCAGGGTTTTCGAGGTGACGCCCCAGGGCAAGGTGCGGTGGACGGCGAACCTTCCCGGCATAACCTATCCCTCGGACGCCATGCCGGTGGGGCCGGACCGGTACGTCATCGCCGACTACACCCGGCCCGGCAGCATCGACGTCTTCAACCGGCAGGGAAAGATCCTATGGTCCTACGGGCCGAAATCCGGCCCCGGGATGCTGAACTACCCGTCCTCGGCGGAGATGCTGTCCAACGGCAACTACCTGGTGTCCGACGACAAGAACGACCGCGTGGTGGTGATCTCGCCCCAGGGGAAGATCGTCTGGCAGTACGGCCACACGGGGGTGTCCTCCGCCAAACCCGGTTACCTCGTGGGCAACACCGACGCCAAGGCGGCGGGTCAACTGCTGCCGCCCTTCGTGCCCTACGCGCGCTGACGCCAGGGCGACCTGGTCCCCGCCCTCACTCCGCTTCGGAGCGGGGTCGGTAGTGCTCCGCCAACAGGTGCACTTGGAGAGCCAGCTGGAGGTCGAAGCGTTGGCGGGAGTCCTGCAGGGATACCTTCAACAGCTCTTCGATGCGCCGCAGCCGGTACTTCAGGGTGCTGGGATGGATCGAGGCGCTCCGGGCCGTGGGCAGCACCTGTCCATGGTGCTCCATGAACAATTGGAGGGTCTTCAAGAGGTCGGCGTCGTGTCGCAGGTCGTACTCCACCAAGGGGCCGAGGCGCTGGGCGGCGAACTCTCGCAGTTGCTCCGGTCGGAGGCTGTGCAGCAACAGCCCCACGGTGCCGAGTTCGGCGTGGGAAATGACGGAGGAGTGTCCTCCCAAGGCGCGGAAGGCGTCGAGCGCCTCGCGGGCCGTGGCGTAGGAGGCGCGCACACCGGCTGATCCCTGGCAGGGGTCGCCTACGCCCATCGACAATTCTTGAGCGTAGCGGCGTTTAGCCGTCTGCCACAAGCTTCGGGCGGCGGTCACCGGATCGTCCCCGGGAGGCAAGAGCAGTACCACCTGATCTTCCCGGGCGATGGCCATGCTGCCGGGAAGCTCACGGCAGGCAGCCTCGAGGGCCGACATGAGCCCCCGGCGGTCGGCGCCGGAGGCCACCGCCACCGCCCCGACGCCTTGCGAGGAGTAGCCGAGGCGGCGCACGCGGGCTCTGGCCCCCCGGGCCAGGGAATCCCCGCTCAAGAGTTCCTCCAGGAAGTCCCCTTTCAGGCGTTCCACCGCTTCCTCGGCTTCCCGGCGCCGCAGCAGTTCCAGGGGCAGCAAGGCGGCGGCATAGCCCAGGGTGCGGGGTGCCCGAGCGGAGTCCGTGGGTGCCGGCACGGCCACGCCTCCCAGCAGTTCGTCTCCCGCGACTACCCGTGCCGCCCAAAGGTGGGTTTGCGCCGGCCCGGGTTGGCGGCTGGAGCCCGGGTCGAGCGGCCACTCCTGGGGGTTTAAGTGGGGGAGGGGACCTTCGCCCCACGGCGTGGCGGCCAGCGTTTCCCCTTGGGCATCCACGACCACGGCGGGCCCCCCGGTCTGTGCGGCCAGGACCCGGACCACCCCGCCGACACCCTCGGTCAGCACCGCCGCCACCATCTCCTGGTGGACGGCGGCCACCCGGGCGGCGGCACGGTCGCGGCCTTCCTCCTGGCGGGTGGATTCGGCCAGGGCATAGGACGCCTGCTGGAGGAAGACGTCCAACAGTGCCCTGAGCTCCGGGCCCGGCTCGGGGGCGAAGACCCAGGCGCACCCCGTTGGTCCTCCCTCCTGCGGCAGGGGCAGGTAGCCGAAGGGGCCAGCCGGCGAGGAAAACCAGGTGGCGTCCTCCGGTAGTCCTTGGTTCTCCTGCTCCCGACGGAGGGCCTCGTGGTCGTCCCGCCAATGTCGGGTGGCCGCAGTGCCGTCCAGGCTTGCCATGGCGGCCTGGGGCCCTAGCAGTTCGCTCAGGCCGGTTAGGATGGCCTCCGGGGCGATGGCGTCCCCGGGAGCGCCCGCCTGCAGGCTGGCCAAGGCCTGTCGCAGTCCGTGCAGACCGGCCTTTCTGGCCCCCTGAGACTGGACCCTTTCCAAGGCGCCGGCGATCTCGCCCGCCATGGCGGCCAGGAAGCTGTCTTCATCGGGGGAGCGGGGCCGGGGTGAGCGGTGGAACAGGCACACGCCGCCCAGGTGCTCCGTGCCGAAACGCAAGGGAAGGGCGGTAAGGGCGGAGAAGCCGGCGATTTCGGGCAGCAGGGAGCGAGTGCGCGGGTCGCGTTCCGGCTCCCGCAAGGTGAGGGGGAGGGTGCGCCCGGACAGGTAGGCGGCCAGGCATTTCCCCTGTTCCCGCTGCGGCGGCGGCAGCGCGCGTTGCGCCACCAACCGACACCCGGAGGCGGAAGCGAGGCAGGCGCAATAGCCCTGGGCCAAGCCGCTGCGGTCCAAGGCGTCCAGGGCGGCGCTGAGCAGCGCAGCGGGATCCGCATGGCCCGCCAGGATCAGGGGGAGATGGTTGAGCAGCGGCATCTGGCGGTCCAAGGGGGATGCCGGCAGGGCGCCGCTGGGCCGGGCCCGCCCCTCCCAGGCCGCCACCTGCCCCTCCCGGTAGAGGGTGGTGAGGGTCAGTTCCACCGGCAGGGTGTCCCCGTCGTGGCGCAAGAGTTCCGCGGACCAGGTGGCGCTCGGCTCGCCGCGGGCCAGGCTCTCCCGCAACCGCTCCAAGACGGCGGCGTAGCTGGAAGGAGCCAGGAGTCGGGCGAAATCGGCGTCCAGCACCTCGGCGGGGGGCAGTGCCAGCAGGCGTTCCACTTGGTGGTTGACGGAGGTAACCCGGCCCGTGGGGTCGATGGTGAAGAACATGTCCTGGGTATCCTCCACCAACTCGCGGCGGCGGGCCAGCGCCTCGCGGGCGGCCAAGGACTGGTCCAGATAGCCGAGGGCGAGGGCCAGCAAGCCGGCCAGGGCCAGGAGGTCGTCCCAGGGCTGCTCCTGCGCCGTCTCCCAAGCCAGGTAACCCCACGCCTCGGAACCGCAGGCCAGGGGAACATAGGCGGCGCAGCGGGGAGGGCTGCCCGCGCGGCCGGGGGCGGTCAAAGGCCAAGACAGGCCCGGGGGCGGCTGCAACGGGTGGGCATGGGCCACCCGGCTCCCCACCGTGAAAAACATGGCGTCCTCCCTGCGAAGCCCCACCATCAGGCTTCCGCCCAGGAACTCCTCGGCGGAGGGCAATAGGCGCTCCAATACCTGCCGGGGCTCGACGGCGCCGGCGGCGCACTGGGACAACCGGCAAAGCAGGTCGGAGGGGATGGCCATGCTATTCCGCCCCCGTGTCGAACAGGGCCGCCAAGAGCTCCGGGAAGCTGCGTCCGGCCACCTCGTCGTGCCGGCGGTGCTGCTCCAGGTCCCGTAACATCTTGCGCTTGAGTTTGCCGCTGGGAGTGCGGGGGAGAACGCTCACGAACTCGACTTCCGCCGGAGCGTCCCGGGGAGGCCTGCGGGACAAGACGTACTCGATCAGGTTCTTGGCCAACTGGGCGCCCGGCGCGGTTCCGGGGGTCGGCACCACGAAAGCCTTCACGGTCCCCTCCGCTCCGGCCACCACCCCCGCATCCCGCACTCCGGGATGCTCCAGGAGGCAGCTCTCCACGGCAAAGGGGGAGACGGTGCCGGCGGGGGAGGGGATTAGGTCGTCAGCCCGTCCACGGAACCAGTAATAGCCGTCCTGGTCTCGCCGGACCACGTCACCGGTGAGGAAATAGTCTCCCTGGAAGGCCGCCGCCGTCTCGGCGGGGCGCCGCCAATACTCCAGGAAAAGACCCGGGTCTTGCCGGTGCAGGCCCAGGACGCCGTCGGTGTCGGGGGGCAACTCGGCACCGGTGGCCGGATCCAGCACCCGCACCGGATGCCCCGGGAGGGCCTTCCCGCAGGATCCGGGCCGCACCGGATCCTGCACCGTCTCGGCGCAATAGGTCATGCATTCGCTCATGCCGATGCCGTCCAACAGGGGGAAACCGGCGCGCTCCTGGAAGAGCTGCACCAGGTAGGGGGGCAGAGGCTCCCCGCAGGACACGGCGTGGCGCAAGGAGGCCGGAATGGTCGCGGCTTCCGCCATGAACTGCCGGTAAAAGGTCGGGGTACCGGCCAGGTTGGTGACCCCGTGGCGGGTCACCAGTTCCGGCCAGGCCGCGGCGGGGGGCGGCCCCTGGGCCAGCAGCACGGTGATGCCGTGGCGCCAGGCGAAGAGGAAGGCGTTGCCCAGGGGATAGATCCAGCTCAGGGGTCCGGTGGCCGCCACCACGTCGCCCGGGCGGTAGGCTTGCCAAAGCCTGGCGATGGGGTCGTTGGCGGCAGCCCAGCGCTGCGCGTGCAGCACCCCTTTCGGGTGCCCGGTGGTGCCGGAGGTGTAGATGATGAAGGCCGGGTCGTCCGGCCGGGTCGGCCGGGACGGCCTGCCGGGGCGGCTGCCGGAGAGCAGGCTGGTCAAGGAGCCGTCGGCGTCGGTGGTCAGCACCGAGTGCAAGCCGGTCCAGCGCTCCCGGACCGCCTCGGCCAGGTCCCGCAATTTCTGGGCCACCAGGATGCCCCGGGCCTCGCTGTCGGTGGCGCGGAAGGCCAGTTCCTGCACCGATAAGCCCGGCCCGGTGGGAATGGGCAACACCCCGGCCTTCACCGCTCCCAGGAAGGCCACCGGGAAGGCGGGGACGTTCCCCAGGCGCAGCAGCAGGCGGTCCCCCGGCGCAAAGCCCAAGCCCTCCAGGGCGTTGGCCATGCGGTCGGTTAGCCCGACCAGATCCGCGAAGCTGTAGCGCTCCTGCCGGCCGTCGCGGCCCTCCCAGATCAGGGCGGTGTGCCGCGGCGGTTGACGGTCCAGGCAGTCCGCCGCCAGGTTGAGCCACGGGGATTTCATGCTAGGCTTCTTCTTCTTCCTCGTAGCGCTCCTTCAGGGCCTGCACCACCGTCGGGTCGGCCAGGGTGGTGGTGTCGCCCAGTTGGCGGCCCTCGGCGATGTCCCGCAGGAGGCGGCGCATGATCTTGCCGCTACGGGTCTTGGGCAGCTCGGCGGCGAAGAAGATCTGATCCGGGCGGGCGATGGCGCCGATCTTCTCCACCACGTGGGACTTGAGTTCCGCCGTGTGGTCCTGACCGTCCCTGGCGGCGGCCTCCTTCAGGGTGACGAAGGCGGCGATGGCCTGGCCCTTGATGGGATCGTGGCGGCCGATCACCGCCGCCTCGGCGACGGCGGGGTGGTCCACCAGGGCGCTCTCCACCTCCATGGTGCCCACCCGGTGTCCCGAGACGTTCATCACGTCGTCCACCCGGCCCAAAAGCCAGAAGTAGCCGTCCTCGTCCAGCTTGGCGCCGTCCCCGGTGAAGTACACGCCGGGGAAGCGGCTCCAGTAGGTTTGGACGTAGCGGTCCGGATCGCCGTACACCGTGCGCAGCATGGCCGGCCAGGGCCGGGTGAGGACCAGGTAGCCGCCTTGCCCCGGCGGCACCGGCTGTCCCTGTTCGTCCACCACCGCGGCGAATACGCCGGGGAAGGGTCGGGTGGCCGAGCCGGGCTTGGTGGGCACGATCCCCGGCAGGGGGGTGATCATGATCATCCCCGTCTCCGTCTGCCACCAGGTGTCCACCACCGGGCAGCGGTTGCCGCCGATGTGCTCCCGGTACCACATCCAGGCTTCCGGGTTGATGGGTTCGCCCACGGTGCCCAAAAGCCGCAGGGAGGACAGGTCGTGGCGGGCCGGCAACTCCGGACCCCAGCGCATGAAGGAGCGGATGGCGGTGGGGGCGGTGTACAGCACCGTGACGCCGTGGCGCTCCACGATGCTCCAGAAGCGCTCCCAGTCGGGGTAGTCGGGAGAGCCCTCATACATCAGGCTGGTGGCCCCGTTGGAGAGGGGGCCGTAGACGATGTAGCTGTGCCCGGTGACCCAGCCGATGTCGGCAGTGCACCAGTACACGTCATCCTCCTTCAGGTCGAAGATGAGGCGGGTGGTGGCGTTGACGCCCGTCAGGTAGCCGCCGGTGGTGTGCACCACCCCCTTGGGCTTGCCCGTGGTGCCGCTGGTGTACAGGATGTAGAGGATGTCCTCGGCGTCCATGGGCTCGGGATCGCAGCGGGTGGAGGCCTGCAGCATCAGGTCGTGCCACCAGTAGTCCCGGTCGCGGTGCATCATCACCTGCTCCCGCTCGCCGACCCGCTGCACCACCAGCACCTTCTCCACGCAGGGAGTCTGGGCCACCGCCTGGTCCACGTTGCGCTTGAGGGGGACCACCTGGCCGCGGCGGAACCCCCCGTCGGCGGTGATCACCAGCTTGGCCTGGGCATCCAGGATGCGGTCCCGCAGGGCCTCCGCGGAGAAGCCGCCGAACACCACGCTGTGGGGGGCGCCCAGCCGCGCGCAGGCCAGCATCGCGATGGGCAACTCGGGGATCATGGGCATGTAGATGGTGACCCGGTCGCCCTTTTTCACCCCGAGGTCCCGCAGCACGTTGGCCGCCCGGTTGACCTCCTGGGCCAGCTCCCAATAGGTGAGGGTGCGACGGTCTCCCGGTTCGCCCTCCCAGATGATGGCCGCCTTGTTGCGCCGCGCCCCGATGAGGTGGCGGTCCAGGCAGTTGTAGGACACGTTGAGCTTGCCGCCCGTGAACCAGCGGGCATGGGGCGGGTCCCACTCCAGCACCCGCTGCCAAGGGGTGAACCAGGTGAGCTGGGCGGCCATGCGCGCCCAGAACCCCTCCGGGTCGGCTGCGGCCTCGCGGTAGACGGCGTCGTCGGCGGCGTTGGCCTGCATGGCGAACTCGACCGGCGGCGCAAATACCCGGGCCTCCTGCAGCAGGGCCTCGATGGCTTTGTTCTCGGTCACCTTCGACATACCTCCTCAGGGGAATATGGCCGGGTCAGGCCTTCTGACGCGGTCCGACGGGCAGCACGGCGTGTCCCGCCAGGGAGTGCAGGACGCCGGCGGCCGAGGCGTACCAGGCGAAGATGGCCGTGAGGATTCCCACCCAGCCGCCCAAGGTGGTGGCGGCGGCCACGCCGCCCAGGGCACCCACGTCCAGGAGGAGGAAGGTCACCAGCAGGGCGGAGAAGACCAGGATCAGCGCCATGTTGATGCGCAGCGAGCCCACCCACATGTAGAAGGTGAAGACGGTCCATGCCACCAGGAACAGGCCGGTGGCGGCGGCTCCTGCCGGGCCGAAGTTCACCACCTTCAGCAGCTCCAACAGCACCAGGGAGGCCAGGGCCAGCCAGAAGGCGCCGTAGGAGGTGAAGGCGGTGGCCCCGAAGGTGTTGTTCTTGCGGAACTCCCACATGCCGGCCAGCACCTGGGCCAGACCGCCGTAGAAAAGGCCCAGGGTTAGAAAGACGGGGGCGGCCGCCGCGGCCACCCAGCCCGCATTCACCGCGGACAGGACGAAGGTGGTCATAGCGAAGGCGCCCAGACCCAGGGGCCCGGGATCGGCGATGCTGACGCGCTCATCCATGATCAATCAGTCCCCCTTTGCGTTTTCGGGGCCGGAGCCGGGAAGGGGCGTGCGGGGCTCCGGAGCGATGTTGACGGTGCGGGTGATGAAGCGCATGCCCTCGGGACTCTCCAGGGAGAAGCTACCCCCTCGGCCGGGAACGACATCGATCAGCAGTCGGGCGTCGCCCCCCCAGGCCCGGTACTGGGCGGCGGCGATGTAGAAGGGGCAGCCGCCGATGGAGCCGAGCTTGAGGTCGTGCTCCCCCAGGCGAAACTCCCCGTCCGGGTAGCACATGGGCGCGCTGCCGTCGCAGCAGCCGCCGGACTGGTAGAAGAGCAGCGGCCCGTGGATCGCCTTGAGCCGTTCGATGAGGGCCAGGGCCTGCTCCGTGGCGCTGACCCGCGGTTGCGCTCCCTGGTCCACGCCGATCACCTCCTTACGGTCGGACGGGTGCGGCTCCGCGGCTAGAAGAAGCCCAGGGGCCGGGTGGCGTAGCTCACCAGGATGTTCTTGGTCTGCTGGTAGTGCTCCAGCATCATCTTGTGCGTTTCCCGGCCGATGCCGGAGTGCTTGTAGCCGCCGAAGGCGGCGTGGGCCGGGTAGCTGTGGTAGTGGTTCACCCAGACGCGACCGGCTTGGATGCCGCGGCCCATGCGGTAGATGGTGTTTTGGTCCCGGGACCACACGCCGGCTCCCAGGCCGTAGAGGGTGTCGTTGGCGATGGACAGGGCGTCGTCCGGGTCGGAGAAGGAGGTGACGGCCAGCACCGGTCCGAAGATCTCCTCCTGGAAGATGCGCATGCGGTTTTGGCCCTCGAAGACGGTGGGTTGGATGTAGTAGCCCTCGGCCAGCTCACCGGGCAGGACGTTGCGGGCACCGCCCAGGAGCAGCTTGGCACCCTCCTTTTGGCCGAGGTCGATGTAGGAGAGGATCTTCTCCAGCTGGTCCGTGGAGGCCTGGGCGCCGATCATGGTGTCGGTGTCCAGGGGGTTCCCCTGCCGGATCGCCTTCACCCGCTCGAGGCCGCGGGCGAGGAATTCCGGGTAGATGCTTTCCTGGATCAGGGCGCGGGAGGGACAGGTGCACACCTCGCCCTGGTTGAGGGCGAACATGGCGAAGCCCTCGAGGGCCTTGTCCACGAACTCGTCCGTGTGTGCCAGCACGTCGGCGAAGAAGATGTTGGGGGACTTGCCGCCCAGCTCCAAGGTCACGGGGATGATGTTCTCCGAGGCGTACTGCATGATGAGCCGCCCGGTGACGGTCTCGCCGGTGAAGGCGATCTTCTGGATGCGGGGATTGCTGGCCAGGGGCTTGCCGGCCTCCACCCCGAAGCCGTTGACCACGTTGAGCACCCCGGGCGGCAAGAGGTCGGCGATCAGCTCCAGGAGCACCAGGATGCCGGCGGGGGTCTGCTCCGCGGGCTTGAGCACCACGCAGTTGCCGGCGGCCAGGGCCGGCGCCACCTTCCAGGCGGCCATGAGCAGGGGGAAGTTCCAGGGGATGATCTGGCCCACCACCCCCAGCGGCTCGTGGAAATGGTAGGCCACCGTGTCGTGGTCCAACTCGCTCAGGGTGCCCTCCTGGGCGCGGATGGCCCCGGCGAAGTACCGGAAGTGGTCGACGGCCAAGGGGAGATCGGCGGCCAGGGTCTCGCGGATGGGCTTTCCGTTGTCCCACGCCTCGGCGACGGCGAGCAGCTCCAGATTCTGCTCCATGCGGTCGGCGATGCGGTTCAACAAAAGGGCGCGTTCGGCCACGGCGGTCCTGCCCCAGGCGTCCTTGGCGGCGTGGGCGGCGTCCAAGGCGCGCTCGATGTCCTCGGCCGTGGAGCGGGGCACCTCGCAGAAAGTCTTGCCGTTGACCGGGGAGGGATTCTCGAAATACATCCCCTTGGCCGGCGGCACCCATTCCCCGCCGATGAAGTTCTGGTAGCGGCTTTGGAACTTCACCTTGCTGCCGGGTTGGCCGGGCGCGGCGTACAGCATGCCGAAACCCACCTTTCTCCTGAGTATTGGATTCGACTGGATAAGTCGGATCCCTGGCGGGCGTCACCTCCTCTGCCGGGAACAGCGGCAAACTTCACAGAATCGCGGCCAGGAAGCCCACCCCTTCAGGGGTGGGAGGAATGGCCGCCTCCCTCCTTCCGATTTGCCAGCCGTCGTTGTGCCGCAGGAGCTGAAAACACCGCCAGGGGATGCCCTGCGCAACGCGCCTCCCGGC
>JAJZIM010000067.1 GCA_021810565.1 Bacillota bacterium | reverse complement strand
AATGGTATTAAGCACCATATCGTCCCGGACTGGAAATTATGCCGGCCTTCCCGCTGGTTATTGACCACCCTTTATGACTGATATTGCCATTTAGCCGGGGCGGAAAATTTAATTTTGAGCAAAGCTCCTAGAAGAAGATAAAGAGGGAGATTCCCCCCCTCTTACTCCCCCCCAGGGGGGCGAGAGTGGGAAACGCCCACCTGCTCCGGGGGCCGTAGCGGCTCTCGCGCCAGGCGGGGCACCTTCGGCAGGAGACGAAGGGCGCCCGGCGTCCGGCGAGGCTGCAGGACCCAGCCGCGCGGCTGCCGCCCCGTCGATCCAGCATGACGCTGGTGCCGAGGCGGAAGGTCACAGCGGGGAGGACCCTGCCGACTCCGGGGTGTCCAAGGGCAAGCAGGGCAAGCCCCAAGTGTTCCTGACGGAGTTCCAGGAGGTGTGGGACGTCTACCCACGCAAGTTGGACAAGGGCTTGGCCTTCAGGGCCTACGTGGCTAGGCGCCGCCAGGGGATGGCGTTCCAGGACCTGCTGCGAGCGGCGACGCACTACGCGGGATATTGCCGTGCGCGCAACACCGATCAACAGTACATCAAACGGGCGGCCACGTTCTTCGGACCGTCGGAGCCCTGGCGGGAATGGATCGAGGGCATACCTGCGGGAGAAGTTGCAAACGGCAACGGCCACAGGGAGAGGGTGCCCAGTCAAGCGCTGTACCGCCCCAGCCAGGTGGACTGGGAGCATGAGCAGCCGCTATGAGGGGAGGTGGGGAGGATGGACCGTCGTGAGTTCGCGGCCAAATCCGTCGCCGATTGCACCGCCAGCATCCGGCTCATTTTGGAAACCATGGCCGGCCCGGCCCAGCAACTGCCCGTCAAGGTGGTGCTGGCCGTGGTGACACAGCAGGGGGCGATGTACCGAGACCTGATACTGCGCGCAAGGAGTGAGCATAGACGTGCGCGATCCGCTTGAGGGCTGCAGGGAGAACTTGGGGCAGGAGCTGCGGGAGGCCATGGCCAGGCGGTTTCCAGGGGCCGAGGGGGATGCCCTGCTGCGGCTGTCCGGATCCACCATGTTGGCGGCGGAGTACCTGAAGGGGCTCATGGGCATCCGGCCCTGGCCGGGTGTGGAGCCGGACGCGAAGGTCAGGGCGGCCTTGGAGAAGGCGCTCGGGTGCAAGCTCCACTGGCTGCCGGCGGGTGCAGTCACTGGGCCAAGCGATCAACTCGGGCAGGGGGCGCCCGCGTTGGACCTGTCGTGAGGGGGTGGACCGCAAAATGCCGTGGAACTGGATCAGATCACCGAAAGCGGAAGGTTGCTGGCATTTCGGGATCGGCCGTGAAGAGCCGCCAACAACCGCTTACCAAACCCTGTGCGGCAGGTCCGTCTATGACGCCGTGATCCGATCGTCTACGGGAAGCCCTCCTGAAGGCCGTTGCCCGCTGTGCTTCGTGAAGTGGCGGGCAGGGGTGGTGAACTGAGATGCCGGCTGGGAAGCAATTGCTGGTGGCGGAGAAGCCGTCGGTGGCCAGGGCGGTGGCCGCGGTGTTGGGGTCGGACTTCGGGCGGCACGATGGGCCCGGCGGCCTGTGGCACCTGGAGAACGGGGCCTGGGTCGTGGCCGCTCTCCGGGGCCACGTGGCCGAGCTGGCGGAGCCGGAGGACTACGATCCGGCGATGGGACGCTGGTCGCTGGCCATGCTGCCCATCATGCCGGCAACGTTTCTCGCCCGGGTCCGGGCGGAGCAGGAAGGCGTCTTCCGGCTGCTGCGCCAGCTCATGCGTCGGCGGGACGTGTCCGCGGTGGTCAACGCTTGCGACGCCGGCCGGGAGGGGGAGCTTATTTTCCGGCTGCTTTACGCCCTGGCCGGCTGCCGCTTGCCGGTGAAGCGGCTGTGGCTCTCCGACCAGACGCCCGACGGCATCCGCAGAGCGTTGCGCGACCTGCGACCGGCGGCGGAGTTGGAGGAGCTGGCCGCCGCCGCGGTGTCTCGGTCCGAGGCGGACTGGCTGGTGGGGATCAACGCCACCCGCGCGTTCACGTTGCGCTACGGCGGCCGCGGCGAGGTCCTGAGCGTTGGCAGGGTTCAGACGCCCACCCTGGCCATCCTGGTGCGGCGGGAGGAGGAGATCCGCCGGTTTCGCTCCGAGGCCTTCTGGGAGGTGTGGGCCCGCTTCGTTGCGCCGGCGGGGGAGTACGAGGGGAGATGGTTTTCCGACGATGCGGACCGCTTCGCCGACCGGACGGCTGCGGAGGGGGTGGTGGCTCGGGTCCGTGAGGCGGCCGGGGGCAGAGTCGAGTCCGCGACTGCGCGGAAAGTGGCCGATGCCCCGCCGCTGCCGTACAACCTAAACGACCTGCAGCGGGACGCCAACCGGCTGTTCGGCCACACGGCAAAACACACTCTCGATCTGGCCCAGGCCCTGTACGAACGGGGGGCGGTGACCTATCCGCGAACGGACAGCCGCCACCTGACGGCGGCGCTGGCGGGCACATTGCCTGAGCGTTTCCGGGCGGTGGCCGAAGCGGGAGGTGATCTGCGGGAGTTGGTGGCGCATCTGCCGTACCCGCTTCCCATGCAGGCGGTGGATGACGCCGGGGTGTCGGACCATCACGCGCTGATCCCGACGGTGCAGCCGCTGCGCGGCGGATCCCAGGAGGAGACGGAGGTGTACCGGCTGGTGGCCAGGCGCTTCCTGGCGGCCTTCTATCCGCCGGCGGTCTTTCGCCATACCCGGGTGGTGACCGTGGCGGCAGGGGAGCGGTTCCTTTCCCGCAGCCGGGAACTGCTGGAACCCGGCTGGCGGTGTGTCTATGGGGAGGTGCCGGGCGGGGACGACGGGATCCTGGCTAGGCTGTCCCCGGGCGACGACGCCCGGGTGGCGGATGTACTGGCGCGGGAAAAACGTACGGAGCCGCCCTCACGCTTCACGGAGGCGGGACTCCTGGCCGCCATGGAGACGGCGGGTAAGCTCATCGAGGATGAGGCGCTGCGCGAAGCCATGAAACGTTCCGGTCTTGGCACGCCGGCCACCCGGGCCTCGGTGATAGAGGGGCTTGTGGTCCGGGGTTACGTGGTGCGTCGCGGCAAGATCCTGCTGCCTACGGAGAAGGGCGAGGCGTTGGTGCGGCTGGTGCCGGAGGTGTTGCGTTCCCCGGAGATGACCGGCGCCTGGGAGCGGCGGCTGCAGGACATGGCGGAAGGCAGGGAATCGCGGGAGGAGTTCATGGCCGATGCCAGGCGTTTGGCGGCAGAAGTGGTGGCGCATGCCTGCGGGGCATTCCGCACGGAATAAGCGACTGCGGCGGTGTCCCATGTGGGCGGTTGCGGCTGACTCTTGGCGGTACGTGCCTATTCTGTTGCTTGACAGGCGGCTGCAAAGCCCCCCGGATTATCCGAGGGGCTTCGCCTTTTGGGGGTGGGCTGGGGCGTGGTGCACGGATGTCACTGCGACGCTTGCGGCTTGGAGACCCTTTGCGGGGGGTGCAGCGCCGACTGCGCGAGGGCCGGCTGCCGCGGGCCGTGCCACCGGTGCGGAATCAGGTGCCGGGGCCGCGATGATGCGGCGGCGTGGGTGGCGGACGCGGGGGGCAACCTTGCATTGGGCGGGACACCCTGGCCGGTGCGGCTACCTGACAACCTGCCGGTCTTCGTGCCAGAGGTTGACGGCTTCAAGCTGGCGGACTTCGATCGCGGCCTGGAGTGGCCTGCGTACGCCGTGGGGCTGAAGCGCGTGGTGGGGGCAAAGGGGGCGTTGCGGCCGCGTTGGCGGGGTCGGGGGGCCGACGAGGTGCTGGGCTTGCCGCCGGGGCGGCGGCTGCTCATGCTGGGGTTCGGGCGCGACGAGCTCATAGAGCGGATATGGACCTTTCAGCATCGCCGCAGGTTTTACGACGCGGTGGCATCCCTGGGCTTTGACCTGGTGGCGGGGATGAACTACAGCGTCTACGGCGACCAGCCGCGGTTCGAGCACCTGCTCAACCTCAAGCGTAGCGCCTTGGCGGCTGAGCGGCTGGCGGCGGCGGGCGTTCCGGCGGTGCCCAGCGTCTATTGGTGGCGCCAGGCCGACCTGGATCGCTGGCTGGAGTGGATCCAGGCCACCCGTATCCCCATGGTGGCCGTGAACGCCCAGACCTTCCGAACGCCGGCGGACCGCGATATTTTGTTCCACGGGCTTGCCTATCTGGGCTGCCGACTTCCGGGGGGTGTGACGGTGTTGGTGAGCGGGCTATCCCGCCCCGACCGGGTCCGGATTGTCCGGCGGATGCTGCCCCGGGTGATCTTCGCGAGCCAGCACCCGTGGCAGATGGCTTGGCACGGGCGGGTGCTCGGCGACAGCCGGCCCACCGGCAGGGGGGCGGTGCAGCTGTTCAGGGAGAACGTCCTGCGGTATGCCGAGTGGACCTCTTGACAGGCGCGGCGCGGGGGCGTATAGTTTAGGTAACAAATGCGTTACCTAAAAGAGGCGGCGCCAAGTGAAGTGGACGCGGAAGGCGATACTGGAGTTCCTGGAAGAGGAGTTGGCGGCAACTGCCGGTGCGGCATTGCCGGCGGAGCGGGTGGCCGCCATGGTGGCCCAGGCTAGGGCCGGGCAGAGGCAGACCCCAAGCAGGAGGGGCGACGGGCGGCCAACCTACCGGCAGGAGTGGGTGCGGTGCCGCAGGCCGGGCTGCGTTAAGTGCGGCGAGGGTCCTGGCCACGGCCCGTACTGGTACGCCTACCATCGGGAGGGTGGCAGGTTGAGGAAGAAGTACATCGGCAGGGAACTGCCGATGGATGGATCGGAGCCGGGGGGGCATGGCGCAGGAAAGAAAGGGGGTGGATAGGGATGCGGGAGGAGCTGCTCGAGCGGATCATGGGCGGGCTGTGCGGGGTGGCGGTGGGCGACGCTTTGGGTGCAACCCTGGAGTTCCTGACGCGAGAGGATGTCGAGCGGCTTTACGGCCGGGAGGGCCTGCGTGAAATTGTGGGCGGTGGCTGGCTGGGCCTTGCCCCCGGGGATTGGACCGACGACACGGAGATGACCCTGGCCGTGGCCCGCGGGATAGCGGAGGATCCCGGGGCACCCGTGGAGCCGGTCGGACGGCGCTTCATGGAATGGCTGGCGACGGGTCCGCCGGATGTAGGGGGTACGGTGCGCCTGGCCCTGGACCGGCACCGTGCTCTGGGCGACTGGGAAGCGGTGAGCCGCGAGGTGGCCGCGACGCTGGGCGACCGGTCCGCCGGCAACGGGGCGCTGATGCGAACCCTCCCCGTCGGCCTGGCCTACGTTGGGGATGCCGACGTGGCGCGGGTGTCCGGGCAGATCGCGGCGATGACCCACCCGCATCCCGCGGCGGTCCAGGGTTGCGTGCTGTACGGTCTCTTGGTTTCCCGCCTGCTCACGGGGGTGGAGCCGGAGAAGGCACTTGCGGATGCCGCGGCTGCGGTGGACCGCTCGGGAGCGCCGCACGCGCCCACGATGGCGATGGTGGAGGGACTGCCTGAGCGGTGCTACGAGGACCTGCGGTCGACGGGCTACACCATGGACACCCTCGAGGCCGCCCTGTGGTGTTTCCTCCATGCCTCCGGCGTCGAGGAGGCGGTGGCCCTGGCGGCCAACCTGGGCGGCGACGCGGACACGGTCGCGGCTGTGACCGGCGGCTTGGCGGGGGTGCATTGGGGGATCGGGGCGGTGCCCCGGCGATGGCTGATGCGCATCGGGGAGAGGGAACTGAACGATGTGGCGGCGGCCCTTGCCGCCGTGCGGGAAGGGGAGATGGCCGGGTGTGCGCGCGGGTGGTGACGGACGAGCAGGCGCGGGCCGTGCTGGAGAAGGTGGCGCGGCTGCGCCAGGAAAGACGGCAGCTTACCTACCAGGACTTCAGCCTGGACGAATTAGAGGTGTTGCGGGAACTGCGGCGACGGGAGGCCGAGTCGGCTTTGGCGGCGGCCGAGGAGCAGCTGCCTGGCCGTTTTGGGGAGACGCCCGAGCGGATGGCGGCCATCTTCACCCAGCGCCAGTACCGGGAATTGAGCGAGGACATAGCCAGGAAGCGTGCCGACCTTGGGCTGCCGCCCGAGGAGGACGAGGGAGGGGACTGAGCCCCTGCCGAGGCTGCGGCGAGAGGGGGGGAGTGGGTCGGTGGCAGTAGAGGAGATGCGCCAGAGCGCACTGGCCTTCATGCGCCCGGCAGCGGCGGCAGGCGGGCCGGTGGTTCTGCGGGACTACCAGGGGGCGGCGCTCGCCGCCACCGAAAGCGCCCTGGCGGCTGGCGTCGACCGCCAGGTTTGGAGCATGGCCACCGGCCTGGGCAAGACCATCTGCTTCGCGGAGCTTGCCCGGCGGCGAGGGGGGAACACGCTGATCCTCGCCCATCGGGACGAGCTGATCCAGCAGGCCGTCGAGAAGGTGCTGCGGGTGTGGGCGGAAGCCGACGTGGGGGTGGTCAAGGCGGAGCAGGACGACCACACCGCGCCGGTGGTGGTGGCCAGCGTGCAATCCCTCCACGAGAGACGGCTGCGGCGCTGGACGCCGGACCGGTTCGACCTGGTCGTGGTGGACGAATGCCACCACGCCGCGGCACCCAGCTACCGCCGGATCCTGGGCCACCTGCGGCCCAACCTGCTGCTTGGGGTCACGGCTACCCCCTTCCGGGGCGACCGGGCGACGCTGGAGGGCGTGTTCCAGAAAATCGTATACAGCTTCGGCATCCTGGAGGGTATCCGGGCCGGCCACCTGGTGGACATCCGGGCCTTTCGGGTCCACACCTCCGTGGCGCTGGACGATGTGCACACAGCGGCCGGCGACTTCAACGCCGGTGAGCTGGAGGAAGCGGTGAACGTTCCGGACAGGAACCGGGCGATTGTCCAGGCCTATCTGGAACACGCGGACGGGAAGCGGGCACTGGTGTTCACCGCCGGGGTGGAGCATGCCAGGGGCCTCGCCGAGGAGTTCGTGGGTGCGGGCGTTCCCGCGGCATTCGTCCACGGGGGTACGCCCCTGGCAGAGCGGCGTGACGTCCTGCGGCGGCTTCGGACGGGCGAGGTCCTGGTGGTCACCAACTGCAACGTCCTGACCGAGGGCTTCGACGAGCCATCCCTGGAGGCGGTCATCCTGGCCAGACCCACCAAGAGCCTGGCGCTGTTCACGCAGATGGCCGGCCGCGGTACCCGGCCGAGTCCCGAAACCGGCAAGCGGAACCTGCTGCTGCTCGATGTGGTGGACGCCACCCGGCGTCACCGCATCGTGTCCGTGGCTGAACTGGTGGGATTGCGCGCCAAGATGAAGCACGGCAAGACCGTCACTGAGGCGTTGGAGGACGAGGAGCGGCGCATTCCTGAAGTGGAGGCCTTCGTGCGGGCGGTGTCTCCAGCCTTGGAGATTGAGGCGGTGCCGGATCTGCTTCAGGACTTCGTGGACGTCGGAGAGCCGCCCGTCTACGATTGGCGGGACGTGCTGGCGGAGTTGGACGACCTTCGCGGGGATCCGGATGCCATCAGTGCCGATGCCACCGCCAGGATGGGCTCGCCGGATGAAGTTCCCACTGACCGGCAAGTCGCCAGGCTCCAGGGCTTCGGCTGGGAGGAGGGGGAGGTACGGCGCTGCAGCCGGTTCGAGGCCAGTTGGGCGATCGCCCGGCACATGGACATCATGGGAGCGTGGCTCAGGGCGCGGGCCCACGTGTGGGCGCTGGTCATGGGACTGCAGGAGGAAGAGGCCCGGCAGATGGTCGCGCAGCACGTGTGGCAGTACCTGCCAGCGACGGAGAAGCAAATGGCGCTTCTGAAGCGCAAGCGGGTGCCGGTGCCGCCCGGCGGACTCACCCGGGGGGAGGCGGCTGCCGTGCTGGACAGGGTGTTGGGTGGCAAAAGGCCAGCTGGGTGAAAGAAAAGTCGGCGGCATGGAAGGATGTAGCCGTCCTATTTAGTATTACCTAATTCAAAGGCGTAGAGAGAGCTGCTTCAAGGCCTTGATCAAGGAAGGAATGGATCCCATGGTGGACGAAGGATAAAAGAGTGTTGCGGTGGCAAAGGTATTGCAATGCTTAACCTATGGACTTTTTTGTTCAAGCTAAAATTATTCCCATTATTACATACTTATACAGCCAGAGCAGCGAAGGCCTGGGGGAAATACCGGTCTATTTTGAAAGCTTTTTCCACGACAATCCAAGATATCTAAAGGGGGCTGATTTCGGTCATGTTGACGGTGAGTGATTGGGTGCAATTACTCCTCACCTTAGCTTTAGTCGCCGCTACTGCATTTCTCGCACGTTATTCTGGCTCAATGTCAAGAGAAATGAAGCAATCCACCGAAGCATATAAACAGCAAGCCGAAGCATTCAGCAACTTGGGACAAACCCTAAAAGCGATTAGCGATGATTGGATGAGCGTAAAGAAAACTAGGGATGATACTTTGCGGCGTCTTATCATGCCGGAATTAAAATATAATCATCGTATATTGGCAGACGCTTTACCCATGAAGTTCCGCACCGATGTTTGGGAGGTAGTGAAAGGGGAATCTTTTGTAGATCCCGATGACATGCAAAATCTGTCGGAGCTCTATGAAATTTATCTTCCACTCATTCAAGATGATCGTACTAAAGAGATAATATCTATTCCCGGCGGATCATCGTGGGATTCTGGGGGTGGGGGTGGTGCAAGAAATGCCGCCCTAAATATGTTGCAAATGGGGGTATGTGGGGGGATATTATATAATTTCGAGCATAAATATGGCATACATGGTGCTATGAAGAGGGGTTTCGGTCCTTCTAAGAAGGAAGGGGGGTAAACATGAATAGCCGACAGCCATATGGGCTGCTGATATTTAAGGGGGGAGAGATTTTTGTCTTGTTTTTCATTATGGGCTTTTGATGGCATAGGGTGAAGCATTATTGCCTTGTTAATCGGCTCGACTCTAATTTCATGGTCGGTTCAACGGCAAAACAATTACAAGAATCAGACGGAAGGAGTTAAACAAGATGAACAGGCAGCCCATGGAAAAAGCAGCGGAGCGTCGGCTGTTCGACGGCAACGAGAAGGCCAAAGTGTACCGCCTGGTCGAGCTGTACAGCCCTCTGGGCGCGGCGGCGCTGCCGGTTGGCGTCCTGGCGGTGGCCCCTGGCGGGCAGGTGTGGTACGACGCTGTATATGTGGAGGAAGGCGGGCTGGCGCCGGACCAGCGGGTTTGGGAAGGGGAGTTGGAGCGGGCAGCCGCTGCGGCTGGGGGGATCACCGTGGAGCGGATACGCGCATGGGTGGAGGAAGCCAACGGGATAACCTGGGATCTGGCTGCGGCTGAGGTGGTGCCGCCCAAGGGCATGAGCCTGAAGGGGCTAGTGCTCGACCTGATGGAGGGCGTGGTGGTGGATCAAGTAAGTCTGTTGGAGGGAGCATGATGGGAAGCGGCAAGAAGGCGCCGGCCGGAACGTCCGGCGGCGCCGGAGCGATGATCGCACCATCGGTGGGGGGGGCGCAGAACGGGGGAGGCCAGGGTGGGCCTCCCCCGGGTGATTCCGAGGGGACGGTGGGCGGTTGGGAGAGAGCCCTCGTCCTGATGGTGGCAGAGCGGCTCAAGGCAGGGTGGTACGGTCAGGACTGGGAGGGGTTTCAGAAGTTGGAGGCCGACGCCGCTGCCCTTATGAAGATCGCGGGCTTCCATCCGAAGGATCTGGCGGCTGGGAAGGCTCTGGCGGAGCTGCGCGGTCAGGTGGCGGCCCACCTGGCGGGCATGCCTCAGGATGTGTTACACGGGATAGCGCTGCTCAAAGGCTTTCCCCACCCGACGGTGATGGGGCAGTCCGACCCGGAAAAGCCCACCGGCTCCCTCGCCTATTGGCTGAATCCGCTTTACGGCCCGAGTCCGTCAAAGAAGCGCATTGAAGCCGCGTCCGCGGCGCGGTGGCTAGACCTTGGCCAAGAGGAGCGCGCGGAACTAGAGGCGCTGGAAGCAACGCTTGCCGCCGCGGCGGCTGGCGGCGGTTCCCAGATGCCGCAGGTGGCCACCGCGCCGCCGCGGCCCGCCGCACCCGCGCCCGCGCAGCCAGCGCTACCGGCCGGAGCCGGTGCACCCGGTATGCGCCCGGCGTCGGGAGAGGCCCTCATCCGCCAGGCCAAGGCGATGGTGGCGGCGGGCAAGGTCAACCCGGCGTTGGGGCAGTCCCAATTCTCGGGCAAGGTCAAGGAACTGTCCGACCTTCTGGCCGCGGCCGCCACCCGATGGGCCGGCGTGCCGCCCCGGGTGGGCAAGGAAGAGTTCAAGGCCCGCCGTTTCAAGTACGAGAAGGATGCCTCGGAACTGGGGGGTGGGCACGAGAAGCACTTTTATCTGGACCAGGACGGAGTACGTTGGCTCTTCAAACCGGACAAGCATGGCGCCGGCGCGGTGGCTGCGGCGGAAACGGCCGCTTCCGAGATCGCCTATCGCGTGGGCCAGCCGAGCGTTGGGGTGCATGTCTTCGAGGACTCCGGCGGGAAGCGCGGCAGCATGCAGCCTATGCTGCGCGGGGCCGTCAAGTTGGGGAGCGATCCGACGGCTTACACCCAGGCCCAGGTGCGCCACCTGGTGCGGGAGCACGTCATCGCCTGGGCCACCTCGGAGCATGATTGCAACCACAAGAACTTCGTCGTTACCCCGCAGGGACAGGTGGTGGGGGTGGACAAGGCCCAGGCCTTCAAGTTTTTGGGTGCTGACCGTTTGGCCTTGGACTACCATCCGAACCAGAGCAACGATCCGCCGGTGCATGTGCGGCTGTACCAAGCGGTGAAGACCGGCAAGGTGAAGGTGAACCCGTACGACGCGCTGCCGGTGATCGAAGCCTTCGAGGGGATCCCGGACGCGGAGTACAGGGAGATCCTGCGGCCGGCGGCCGAGATGGGCGCGGGGGCCAAGGTGCCCTGGTACCCCCGGGTGGCGAAGAGCGCCGCAGCCAGGCTGGGCAAGAAGAGCGTTTCGACGGCTCAGGTGGCGGAGGAGTTCCTGCGCCTGGCCTGCGAGCGCAAGCAAAACCTGCGTGCCGACTTCGAGGCGTTTTTCCGGGGGATATTCGGCGCGGAATTCAGCTTCGGGGGGTGACGCCCGGTGGGCGGCGGAAGGAGAAAGGCCGGCGGCGGCTCGGTCGCTGCTTCCGACGTCGGCATAGCCCCGTCCGTGGGTGGCGGCGCCGACGTTCTGGATTTAGTCACTCCGCTGGGCGCGGGGTTTTGGGAGCGGGTGGGCGGGGCGGGGGGCGTCGGCGTGCCGGTGTTGGCGGCGGGGGAGGATCTCGAGGATATGACCCTGGCGGTCGCTTGCTACAAGGCGCCGGGGGGCATGGACGAGCGCATGGTACTGCAGTGCAAGGTGCGGCCCGAGGCGGAGGCGAAGCTGCTGGACGCCGTGCACACCGGACAGCCCCGAAAAGCGGTGGTGAAGCGGGTGGAGGAGCGGGAGGGCCCGTTGCCGCTGGACGAAAAGCGGGGACTGTACGCCGCACTTGTCGAGACGGCCAAGAGCGTCAACCGCCATCTCAAGGAGGGCAGCGCCGTGCCGGATGCCACCCTGGAGAAGCTGGCGACCCTGGAGGGGACGCTGCACGAGCTGAAGCAGGGCGGAGGGCTGGGCGCCCAGGAACAGGCAATGGTCGGAGGCTACCTGCAGGCGGTGGCGGAGACGAAGGGCGTGCTGGAGCAGGGGGGAAAGACGGCCAAGTTCCAGCAGTTCCAGGGGCAGGTGCGGGTTGAGGTGGCGGAGGAGATCCTTCTGCCGCCGAATCCGTCGGGGCAGGGGCTGCCTGCCTACGCCCGAAAGGGATCCCGGCCGCGGGTGGCCGTGCAGAGCGACGGCGTGGTTTACGAGGGGCGGGAGGAGAACAGCTACTACGGGCAGGAGTACGTGGTGGATCTCGGTGATGGCATCGAGGCTGTCTACCATCCGCAGTCGAAGGATGTGCCCTACTCGCTGCGTGGCACCCTCGAGGTGATCTGCCCGGTCGGGCCGAAGGACATGGCAACGGTGGGTATGGAAAAGCTGCGCCTTTTGCACCTAAACGCCGAGCCGGCGGATCGGGTGGAAGCCGAGGCCATGTATCTGGAGCGCAACGTCTGGGCGCAGGGGTATCTCCAGGATCCCGGCTACAAGGCGGTTCGGGAGAAGCTTGAGTTCCTGGCCCAGCGGCGGGAAGCCCAGGACGTGGCGAGGCTGGAGGCCGCAGGCATGGAAGGGCTGGGGAAGGAGGAGCGGCTGGCGTTGGCCAAGGAAGTCGTGTTGCGCGGTCGGCGGGATCTCCTGAAGGAGAAGGTGGGCCTGCTGCGCGGCTTCTTCGAGGCGAAGCTGGGCCTGCCCGCGGGGGGGCTCAGCAAGCTGCCCGCTTACCAGCCACTACCCGACGGGGCCGGGCCCGAAGGCACGGGGTACTTCAACTGGAACCGTTTCGACTACACCCGGGAGAAGGTGCGGGGGGCCATGCAGGGGAAGGCCATTGGGCACAGGCTTGTCGGCGGCAAACAGGACAAGGTGCGTGCCCTGTGCAGGATCATCGAGGGGGGTGGGATCCTGGCCTGCACGGAGATGCGCAGCCGCATGGGGATCAAGGATGTAGGCATGTCCCCGTGGGAGGACATGAAAACGGGCGGGGCGAGCTATACCTTCTGCCGGGTGGCGGATGCAAAAGACGAGTGCAAACACATGGACATCGTGTGGCAGCCGGAAGATGTGCTCACCCGTTCGGATTGGTTCGCGTACCCGCATGATCACTTCGGCGCCACGAACCCCGACGACCACCGATACAGTCCGGGAGCCCGGGCCGGCGACGTGGAGAAGCTCAAGACCTTCGCCGACCCTACGAACGAGGTGATGTTCAAAAACGGGATCGGCCTTTTCGGGCAGCACGCGCCTTCGCGCATCTGGGTGGATACGCAAGCGGCCAGGAAGCGGGTGCTGACCAGCTTCGCGAAGGCGGGGGTGAAGGAGCTCAACGGCCGGCCGGTTGAGGAAGTCGTGAAGG
The DNA here is from genome assembly GCA_021810565.1 of Bacillota bacterium. GTDB lineage: Bacteria > Bacillota > Sulfobacillia > JAJZIM01 > JAJZIM01 > JAJZIM01. The sequence continues at coordinate 4,467 of JAJZIM010000067.1, read as the reverse complement.
TGCGCTGAAGGATTCCCCTAATTGCAGGGAAAAAGCCGCGGCGTGTGGTATTCACGATTCCGGGAGGCGATGCCGTGGATCTCCTTGAGACGTACCTGCGCCAACTGTGGGAAGTCCGTGCCACCGGTGCGGGCTTGCCGGAACCGTCCCACTACCCCGCATTGGCCAATCTGCTCAACGGCGTGGGCGAGAAGCTGCGGCCCAAGGTGCGCTGCGTGCTGCAACTGAAAAACAGGGGAGCCGGCGTTCCGGACGGCGGGTTTTTCACGCCGGATCAACTGCGGCGGGGCAGCGAGACGTCGCCTCTCCTGGGGCAGGTGCCTTCCCGTGGGGTGGTCGAAGTCAAGAAGACCGGGGAGGACGTCAGGAAGGTGGTCGGCAGCACTCAGGTGGCGGGCTATCTGGACAAGTATGGCCAGATCCTCGTCACCAACTACCGTGACTTCCTGCTGATGACGCGAGGTGTCGGAGGGCAGCCGGCGCTTGGGGAAGTGTACCGCCTGGCCGACAGCGAGGAGTCCTTCTGGTCTGCTGCGGCGCATCCGCGGTCCATGGCTTCGGAGCATCGGGGTCGCTTCGAGGAGTACCTGTGCCGCGTGCTGCTTCACGCCGCGCCCCTGGCTGCTCCGGAGGACGTGGCCTGGTTCCTAGCCTCCTACGCCCGGGAGGCCAAGCGCCGTGTCGAGGGTCTGGAACTTCCAGCCCTGTCCGCCGTGCGCAGTTCGATGGAGGACACTCTGGGGCTGAAGTTCGAGGGTGACAAGGGAGAGCACTTCTTCCGCTCCACCCTGGTGCAGACGCTTTTCTACGGCATGTTCGCCGCTTGGGTCCTGTGGAGCAGGCATCGGTTGGCTACAGACAGGCGCGAACAGTTCGATTGGCGTACCGCGGCTTGGTCGCTGCGGGTGCCCATGGTTCGGGCGCTGTTCGAACAGGTGGCCACGCCGTCCCGGTTAGGCCCGTTGCGGTTGGAGGAGGTGCTGGACTGGTCCGCCGCGGCCCTTAACCGGGTGGACCGCCCCGCCTTCTTCACGCGGTTCGCGGAGGAGCACGCCGTCCAGTATTTTTACGAGCCGTTCCTCAACGCCTTTGACCCGGACCTTCGCAAGGAACTCGGCGTGTGGTACACGCCGCCGGAGGTGGTGCGCTACATGGTGGCGAGGGTTGACCGGGTGCTGCGTGAGGAGATGGGGATTGCGGACGGGTTCGCCGACCCGTGTGTCTACGTGCTGGATCCCTGCGCGGGCACCGGGTCGTTCCTGGTAGAGGTGCTGCGGCGGATAGCGGCCACCCTGCGGGAGAAGGGCCAAGACGCCCTGACGGCCGATGATGTGAAGCAGGCTGCCCTGGAGCGGATCTACGGCTTCGAGATCCTGCCGGCACCTTTTGTCGTGGCCCACCTTCAACTGGGCTTGCTGCTGGAGAGCTTGGGCGCACCGCTCTCCGTGGTCGGAGATGAGCGGGCAGGGGTATACTTGACGAATGCGCTCACTGGCTGGGAGCCGCCGAAGGGACCCCATAAGCAACTGACCATTCCCTTTCCGGAATTGGAGCAGGAGCGGGAGGCAGCTGAGCACGTTAAGCGGGAGCAGCCGATATTGGTCATCATGGGCAATCCCCCTTACAACTCCTTCGCGGGAATAGCGATGGGGGAGGAGCGGGCGCTGTCCGAGGCGTACCGCACCACGGCTTCCACCCGGCGTCCGCAGGGCCAAGGTTTGAACGATCTCTACGTGCGCTTCTTCCGCATGGCTGAGCGGCGCATTGTTGAGAAGACGGGCAGGGGCGTGGTCTGCTTCATCTCGAACTACTCCTGGCTCGACGGCCTGTCGTTCAATGGCATGCGGGAGCGCTATCTGGGAGTCTTTGACCGCATATGGATCGACTGTCTGAATGGCGACAAGTACAAGACCGGCAAGTTGACGCCGGAAGGGGAACCGGACCCCAGTATCTTCTCCACGACGCGGAACCCGGAGGGGATCCAGGTGGGCACGGCCGTGGCCCTGCTGGTGCGCAGGGATCCGCACACGCCAGCGGGCGCCGTGTGGTTCAGAAACTTCTGGGGGAGGAACAAGCGGGCGGAGCTTCTTGAGGCGGTGATGGATGGGGGCAAGTCGGAGTATCTGGCGTTGCAGCCGCCGCAGGAGATGGACTTCCCGTTTGTTCCCTCATCTTCGGAGAGCAGCTATTTTCTTTGGCCACAGTTGCCTGACCTCTTTCCCGTGTCCTTTGCCGGCGTGAAGACCAGTCGTGACAGCTTCTTGACAGATATGGACCGCGACCGACTAGTGGGGCGCGTCCGATGGTATTTTGATCCAGCCGTCAGTCATGAGGAGATAAGAAAAGCATTTCCGAAAGTGATGGAAAATATCGCATCTTTTGATGCAACGGCCACGCGTGCATGGCTACTGGAGCGGGGCTTTCTGCTTGAGGGAGTGGTACGGTACCTATACCGACCGTTCGATGTCCGCTGGCTTTATTGGGAACCGGAAACGAAGTTGCTCGATGGGAAACGTGCAGATTATCGTCAGCAGGTTTTCGAAGGGAACTTTTGGCTGAGCGCTAGCAAGCGCAACCGTAAGGAAGACCTCAACCGATCGCAGTACACCAGTTGTTTGGCTGACATTAATGCGGTTGATTCCGGCATCAGCATGTTTCCCCTTTATCTCCGCGGGGAAAGCACGTCATTCATTCCCGACGCAGGGGTACGACCGAACCTGTCGGAGCGGGCGAGGGCTTACTTGAAGGACCTGCTGGCCGATGAGAAGACGCTTTTTTATCACTGCGTGGCTGTTCTCCACGCGCCGGCCTACTCCACCCGGAACACCGGCGCCCTGCGGCAGGGCTGGCCGCGTATGCCGCTTCCAGATACCTTCGAAAAGCTGGCGGCGTCCGCCGAGCTCGGCTGGCGGGTTGCCACCCTGATCGATGTGGAGCAGGCGGCTGGGCCGTTGACCCCTGGCATGGATCGGATTGCGATCATCGCGTGCGAGGGCGGCGGAGAGCTGCATCCCGAAGCCGGCGACCTGACGCTTGAGGTCGGATGGGGCCATCTGGGCCCGGGCGACGTCGCCATGCCGGGTGCCGGGAAGGTGGCGGAGCGTGACTACGCGCCAGAGGAGCGGGCCGAACTCGAAAAGACGGCGAAGGCACTTGGCCTGGCTCCGGAGGACGTGAACACCTGCCTAGGCGTGACCACCTTTGATGTGTTTCTCAACGACCGTGCCTACTGGCGCAACGTCCCTTCGAAGGTGTGGGAATACACTCTGGGCGGCTACCAGGTGCTGAAGAAGTGGCTGTCCTATCGACAGAAGGAAATTTTAGATCGATCGCTGAGCAAGGAGGAGGTGCGGCAGTTGTCGGATATTGCCCAGCGGATCGCTACCTTGCTGATGTTGGGGCCTTCGCTGGATGCGAACTATGCCGCGGTGAAGGCATCTGTCTGGGCAGGGCCGTCTGCGGAAGGGCGGGAAAGGGCCCAAGAAGCCGCACCGGACATGGCAGCCGAGAAGGAACCGGAATACGGCGTGGAATAGGGGGCCATACCGGGCCAGGCTATTGATGGTGACACCGTGTCACCATCTCTTGAGGGGTCAAGAGTCCTGTTGACGGATTCCATCGGTATGGCCAGTGGGGCGAATTGGTAAAGCAAACGGCCGGAAATTCCGATACAGAATATATACCCACTGATCAGCGAGGTGGTTGTTGCGGCATGAGCAGGCGGCGTGTAGCGTCCCGCGAAGACGATGTGGCGGACGGCCTGGGGTTCCTGACTTCTTACGGCATCCTGGTGCCCCCTGCAGTGGTGGGAGCACTGGCTGCTCTGCCCGAATACAGCGACGAGCCGTTGTTGGACGGCAGGGTGCGGATCACGCGGAGGATAACCGGCGGGACGCTGCGCCATGTGGGGCATGCCGTACGGCTGGTGCTGGAGTTGGAAGAGGCCGGGATGGCCCTGCCGGCGGGGGTGTCCCTGGCGGACCTCCTTCGCTGCCTTTTGTACCACGACCTGGGCAAACGCCAGCCGGAACTCCGGCCGGGGGATGTGGTGGTGCCGAGCAGGGTGTTCGAAGACGGAAAACTGCACGCGGCCCGCAGCGCGGCATTGTTGCGGGAGCACGGGGAAGACGGCCGGGTGGTGGAGGAGATGGTGCGGTACCACCATCACGGTGAGGGGGAGCTGCCGGAAGGCCTCGCCCGCGGGGTGCGGGGGGCCTTGCGCACGGTGCAGTTGGTGGACGGGCTGTCGGCGGCGGTGACCAGGCGGGATGCGGCCGTGTACGTGGTGCAAGATGAGTTGTGTTCGTCCCGGGTCGGGGTGGAGGAGGTGCACCCTGGGACCGGAAGGGTGGTATACCATATGATTACAACGGGGGGGGGGGGGGGGGAAAAAAAAAAAAAAAAACAACCCCACCCCTATTAAATGGGCCCAACGCCCAGGGGGGGCGGGGGGGTGACGCGCGGCGG
>JAJZIM010000066.1:16314-17617 GCA_021810565.1 Bacillota bacterium | reverse complement strand
ACAACCGATCCCCGATCCAAAACGGCGGATCCCATCGTGTAGCCGTGGCCTACCACCCCGACGCTACGATATTACACCCGCCTCAATTTGTCAAGCCCCTGCACCTTGCTCGTCAACGGCTCCTTAGCGCTAGCTCTTGCCCGCGTACGCAAGGTATTGGCTGATGACGGCGGCCGCTTGGGCTCGGCTGGACGTCCCCAGGGGCTGGAAGCTGCCGTCCGGGAAACCGGCCATGATCCCGGCGCCCACCACCCGCTGCACGGCCGTCCGGGCCCAGGGGGCGATGGAGGAGGCGTCCGAGAAGCGGCTTAGGCTGGCGCTTGGAGCGGAGCTCCCCAACACTTTGGCCAGCATCACGGCCATTTGCTCTCGCGTCAGCAGCTCGTTCGGTCCAAACACGTGGGGCGACAAACCGACCACGATCCCCCCCCGCACGGCCGCCGCGACGTAGGGCGCGTACCATGCCGAGGGCGGCACGTCGGCGAACGACGTGTCACCAGAACTGGTCGGTAGTCCCACGGTGCGCACCAGCATCGCAACGAATTGAGCCCGCGTCACGGGCGCCTCCGGCCGGAAGTTACCGTCCGGGAAGCCTGCGACGATACCCTTGCAATGCAAGGTCGTGATGGCCTGGTACGCCCAATAGCCCGGCACCACGTCCGGGAAACCGGCCGCGCAGGATGCCGTCGAGGTCGAATAGGTGAACTGGTCGGCCGTGCTGGTCGCGCTGGTTCCCGCCGGCGTCGTCACCCTGACGTCCACGGTTCCGCTACCCGCCGGGGCGAGCGCCGTGATGGAGGTGGCGGAATTCACCGTGACCTGCGTCGCCGGATTCGTCCCGAAATCCACCGTGGCACCCGCCGTGAACCCGCTCCCCGTGATGGTGACGCTCGTGCCGCCCGCAGCCGGTCCGCCGTCCGGGCTGAGCGCCGTTACCGTCGGCGGCTGCAACGCGCCTCCGGACGCCGTCGCTGTCGCATAGGTAAACTGGTCGTCGGCGGTGGTGGCGCTGGTGCCCCCCGGGGTGGTCACCGTCACGTCCACCGTGCCCGTGCCCGCCGGGGACACCGCCGTGATCTGGGTGTCCGACCCCACCGTGAAGCCGGCCGCCGAGGTGCTCCCGAAATACACCGCCGTGGCGCTGGTGAAGCCCGTCCCGCTCACCGTCACTTGGGTGCCGCCCGACGTCGGACCGCCGGAGGGACTCACCCCCGTCACCGTGGGCGCCGCCAGGTAGGTGTAGTGATCCTGGCTGCTCGTGGCGCTGGTGCCCCCCGCGGTGGTCACCGTCACGTCCACGGTG
>JAJZIM010000066.1:0-16304 GCA_021810565.1 Bacillota bacterium | reverse complement strand
GCCGCCCGACGTCGGACCGCCGGAGGGACTCACCCCCGTCACCGTGGGCGCCGCCAGGTAGGTGTAGTGATCCTGGCTGCTCGTGGCGCTGGTGCCCCCCGCGGTGGTCACCGTCACGTCCACGGTGCCCGCCGCCTCCGCCGGCGCCACCGCGCTCAGGGAGCCGGCACTGCTAACGCTGTAGCTGCTGGCCTGATCACTCCCGAAGTACACCGCCGTCACCACGCTGGACGAGTTCGCCATGAACCCGCTCCCGCTCACCGTCACTTGGGCGCCGCCCGACGTCGGACCGCCGGAGGGACTCACCCCCGTCACCGTGGGCGCCGCCAGGTAGGTGTAGTGATCCTGGCTGCTCGTGGCGCTGGTGCCCCCCGCGGTGGTCACCGTCACGTCCACGGTGCCCGCCGCCTCCGCCGGCGCCACCGCCGTGATCTGGGTGTCCGACCCCACCGTGAAGCCGGCCGCCTGGGTGGTCCCGAAGTCCACCACCGTCGCTCCGATGAAGCCGCTGCCGGTGATGGTCACTTGGGTGCCCCCCGAGGTCGGCCCGCTGGAGGGACTCACCCCGGTCACCACCGGGGCAGCTTGGGGCCTGGCCTGAGTAACTCCGAAACAGGCGGCTAGGATAAGCAGGGCGGTGGCCAGTCCGAACAGGTACCGGTGCCACTTAGGCAAATCATTTCTCACCGTTGCAGCCCCCCTGCTTTCATCTCGCCCCCGATCCGCTCGGCGGTGGTCACCCGGGTGCTACCTGCCGACGGGCCAATTTTTCGGGTTGGCCGATTTGCACCGCCAGCGCCACCTCCCACGGCCCGTCCTTGCGATGGTGCCGGGTCCACCGGCACGCCTGCGCGGAACGGTCAGGCGAAGGTCCAAAAGCTGTTCAGCAGGAAGGTGAGGCCGGTGGCGCAGCCGATGCCCATGAGATCGGACAGCGTCGGGGAGATCGCTCGGGAGGTGAGGAACAAGAGCACCCCGGTGGTGATGCTCATCCCCGCCAGGGACACCAGTCCGAAGCGCACGAAGCGGCGCAATCCCGCGTCCCGGCGCTGGAAGGTCCAGCACCGGTTCAAAAGGAAATTGCTCAGGACGGAGGCGCCCACCCCAGTCACCGAGGCCACCGCCAAGGGCAGTCCAACCAAGTAGTGCCCCAGCCAGAAGACGCCCAGGTTCACCAGCACCCCGCTGGCGCCCACCACGGCGAAGCGCGGAAAGCGCCGCGCATGCACCACCAGATCACTCAATCGTTGGCCCCCCTCTTCAAAGCCCGGCCCGCAACCTTCGGTCCCGGACGGCGCTCCCCGCGCAGGCGCCAAACCAGCCCCATGGCCTCCAGCACGATCTTCCCGGACATCTTGGAGCTTCCCGAGCGGCGCTCCCGGAAAACGATGGGCACCTCCACGATCTTCAGTCCCCGACGGTGGCAGCGGTAGGTCAGCTCTATCTGGAAGGAGTAGCCGTTGGAATGCACCCGGTCCAGGTCCAAGAGTTCCAGGGCGCGCCGGCGGAAGCACTTGAAGCCGCCCGTGAGATCCCGATAGGGCAGCCCCAGCACCGCGCGGGAGTACCAGCAACCGAAGCGGCTGATAAGGCGCCGGGTCCGGGACCAATTCTCGGTGCGCCCGCCCGGCAGGTAGCGCGAACCCAGCACCAGATCGGCATCCCGAGCGGCCCGCAAAAGCCGCGGCAGGTCCGCCGGATCGTGGGAGAAATCGGCGTCCATCTCGAACACCGGATCGAAGCGGTGTTCCAAGGCGTACCGAAAGCCCTCCAGATAGGCGGTGCCAAGCCCCTGCTTCCCCGACCGATGCAGCACTATCAGTCGTCCGGGATAGCGCCCGGCCAGCTCCTCGGCTACCCGGCCGGTGCCGTCGGGAGAGGCGTCGTCCACCACCAAGACGGAGAAGGTCGGATCGGCCAGGATCTGTTCCAGGAGCGGCGGCAGGTTGTCCCGCTCATTGTAGGTCGGCACCACCACCAAGGGGCGCATCGACATCCCCCTCCCCCTAATCCGGCACCATGGCCGCGAACCCGGACCCATTGCGCCGCTATCGTGGCCGCGAGCCTTTCCTCCTGCCCCTGGCGGCCCGGCTAGGTATGCTGTGCGACGCCGACGGGCGTTTCAAGCCGGCACCTGCGGCGACACCCGATACAGCCGCCAACCCGGCCAGCGCTTGACCAAGGTGGCCCAGCTGGCCCCGTGGGCGTATAGGCTGGGATACTTCCGATCGATTTTGTTCTGCGCGGAGGTGCCGCGCGGCGCGGGCACCAGCATATAGGAGACGCGACCCCAAGGCGCTGCCAGGAGGGACTCGAAATTGAGATCCGAGGTGACCGCCATGCGGGACATGGGCTTTGAATGCAGCACGATGTCGAAGCTATTAAAGGTATCCGACAGGATCGGACCATTCGGCAGCGGCAGCGTATTAAGATAAGCGGCAATCTGCGCATACTCCGCGTTAGAATATACCCTCTTTTGATCCCATATGCTTAGCATGAATCCCCGGTCGCCGTGTCCCACCCAGGTCTGGGTCTCGACATAGGCGGTGCCAACCGAGGAAAACAAGAGCAGGATGCCCAACAGTCCATATATCCAGCGCCGACGGTGCTGATTGGCCAAAGCTCCCGCCAACCAGAAGGCGCCCGGCACCACGTAGAAGAAAAACCGGGCCCAACCGGCCGTGTCTCCGGCCCAAGTCATGACGAATTGCATGAGAAACACCGAGAGCGGAATGAAGGTCAACACCCGGGCTATCAGCATCCGCCGGCTTAGCCAAGCCCAAAGGGCCAGCGCAATCCAAATGGGAGCCAAAAGGAAATGAGCGCCCACGAAGAACAGGCTCCCGGTGACCGAGTGGATGCCGGCAACCAGGTAGGTCTGCCCGCCGTAATATCCGCCGCTGGCTATTTGGGTGGCGTTGCCGTACTTGCTCTCCGCGAAAAACAGGGGGTTGCCCATGATGATCCAGTTGGCCACCATCCAAAGGATGCCGATGTACACCAAAGGAAGCATGGCGTAGATCACGCTGGCGTCCAGCTGCTCCCGGGAACGCCGCTTCGCCACATGCTGCAAGGCGATCCCCACCGCCACCCCGGCGCCGATGGCCACTGCTTCGTAGCCGACCAAAAAGGTCGCGGCCAACCACAACCCCGTCAGGCCCAAGGGTGAGTAGTGGCCCGTCTGCAAATAATTCACCAGGGCGTCGACCGCCAGTGCCAAGCAGAACAGGAGCAACGACTCGCTCATGCCGTTGAGGCCGTAGAACAACAGCAAGGGATTGGCCACGAAGGCCGAGAGCCAGACGAAGCGCCAGACCCCCAGGACGTGGAAGCGGCGCAAAGTGCGGTCCATGGTTAGGATGGTCCCCCCGAAGGCCAGGGCGCTTCCCACATTGGCCGCGAAGCCGGCGGACAACAACGGCGGAAACAGCGGGGTGAAGGCAAGGATCACCAAGTCTACCAAGGACGGCAAAGGAGGCCAGATGAAACCGATGGCCGCCAGATGCGGGTCCCGGCTGAAAATTACATAAGCGGCGTTGGCCACCCGGCTCACCCCATCATCCAACGACAGGTGCAGCCGGAAAACCATGTCGAAAGCCAGCGCCAAGGCCGCCAGGGTCCCCACCAAGGCAAACACCAGGCCCAGCCAGGGGGTTCCCGGCACGGCCCGGACGCGCAGAGCGGCGGGCGCCATTATGCTCTTGTCGGTAGCTGCTAATCGCATGGCCTGGTTACCTCGCTTCCGGATTTTGCCGGATCCCCACCGCCCAGGGCACCCCGGCGCGACCGGACTTCAGGGATGGGCACTACAACTGGCAGGAAGCCCGGGTCATCCCGGTTGGCCCGAACCGCGAGGAGCAATGCGGGCCGGGACCGCGCCGCCGGGGAGGAACAGGGCCTCAATCCCGTATGGCGTTGCCGGGTCGGTCATCTCTTCCCCGGCAACGCCCTCATCCCTGACCCCATACGCACTCCCTCACTGGCGTGGCGCACCGCATGGTGCGGACCGTCTCCCATCAGAATGTTGCCTTGTGTGGGCGCCCACGATAGGGCAATCCATGGTTTTCTTACTAGCCCGCATTACGACGGCGACGGATTACCTGCCATAGGCCCAGGACACCGAGGGCACCGATAGCAAATATTGCGGTATAGGGAGTCTCGGGCGTACTTGTTATGCCACTCGGCACATAGGAGAGCAGAACCTTGGGGGTTCCTCCACTTGTTTCGGTGGCGAACTGCACCTCCTGCCCGGGCCAGGAGTTCCCAGTACTTAACGTCCAGTTAGTCTGACCACAGAGACCTGTGGTGGGGCCGGTGTAGCCTTCTGAAGATGGCATTTGTAAAGTGTCTAGGAAGTTTTGCACATCCGTGGCGGTGGTCTGGCTCACGGTCCCTTTACCTACGGTCCCGTTACCCGTAAGATCACAGACACCATTCTGCAGCCTAACTGTAATACCATCAACCGTGATAGAACTGCTTCCCTTGGCAAATGCAGCCATCGGCAGGGACAAGACCAGCAACATCACCAACGCGCCCAAGCCCACGCGCATTTTCCTCACCTTTGTCACCTCCTCTCCGCAACCGTACTCCTCATCGGCCGTCCGGGGAGGTTCCGCCACCGCTCGGGGTGGTGACCCGCCCATGCACGGTCTTCTCCCGGCAAAACGGACGCGATGCCAGCTGCCACAAGGCTAGGGGATGGCGCATATGCACCAGGTAGGTCTGCATATGCCCCTTGATCCACCTCACCTCCCTTCAGGTTGGTCAATCCCCGCCACCCATGCGCGGGCGAAGGCCACCAAGTTGGCGGACGGCTGATCGGCCAGGGTGTAGATGGCCACCCGCTGCCATTGAGTCTCTTGCCCGATGCGAAGGGGCCACTGCCAATACATGATGCACCAACGGCGCTTGCCGCCCGGGAACTTCACCCGGTCCAGATGCGCCGGCAAGGAAGGAGCCAGTTGCAGCCTGCCGGCGACGGCCCGGTCGCCGTGAAAGCAGAAGGGCCGGGAGATCAATTACCACCGGGTCTTCCAGGCGGCCACGCTCATCAGGAACCAGTACAGCGGCGAGATGACGGCTGAGCGGATCAAGTGGAAGGCGCTCCGGCGCATGGCGCCGGCCATGTTGGTGTAGGCGAAGACGAAATTGCCAATGAACAGGTTGAATATGCCGGCGTAGTAGACCCAGGTGGGAAACAGGGGCGAAATCCATGCAGCGTGGGTCATGAACCAAAAGGTAGTTATCCACCAATGTCGCCCCTCTCTCGCGGGATCTTCCCCCGGCTTCCAGCCCGGTACCCATGGATGGCATCGCGGGGACTATTCCTAATATCAAAGATAGAGGTCCGGACAGCCGTTGCAATCCTTTCTTCGGACCAACTTTCTTGCTCATCATGGTCTGAAATGGACCAACACCGGCTTGTCCGAAGCGGGCGCCATAATCCTTACGATTCGGTCTGAGCTTCCTTATCAGCCCGTTTTTGCAAAATAGCCGAACTACTTTTTTAGCTTTGATCGCGTCGCTGTTCCTTTTTGGCGTTATTGTAACGTAACTACTCAGGAGGGAAGGTGCAGCGGCTTGACAAATTAAGGCGGGTGTAATATCGCGGCGTCGGGTTGGTGGGCCACGGCTACACGATGGGATCCGCAGTTTTGGATCGGGGATCGGTTGTTCAGCGCAGCGAACCTGGAACTGATCCGCTGGACAGCCGACCGTTATCCGGGCCTTGAGCCTGACGGAACCGCCCAGACGATTGGCGATAATCTGCCGTGGAAGGCGCCAAACGGGCAGCTGAAGGCGCACGCCTGGCTGGCGGCTTGGGAGCATCGGTCCACCCCGGACTGGAATTATTGTGTTTTATCCCATCAGCAAGCGCCAAACTAATGTTTTCCGGCTCTTAAAGGGTAATCAATAGGGATGTGGGCACAGCCAGCCCTCAAGGTGCGGCAAATCACTCACAAAGCATCGAATCCCCCCCTAGAGACATTGCCGGGCTCTAAGAGCCCGGCAATGTCTGGCTCCATGTTACCAGGTGTGTGCATCCATGATAATCCATCGTTTTCTTACTAGCCCGCATTACGGCGGCGACGGATTACCTGCCCTATCCCTAGGGCACCGATGGCGCTGATAGCAAATATTGCCGTATAGGGGGTTTCGGGCGTGGTTCCTTGAGGTAGGATGGTCATTTTAACCTTTCCCTTTATTAACCCATTTACGGAATCGATGAATTTGAACACAGCCCCTGGATCTGTGGAGTTCCAGGTCTGACCAGGTGCCAGGGTCCAGTCAGTCAGACCACAGAAGCCTGTGCCGTTGGCCGTCTGGACCGTATCCAGGTAGGTTTCCACTGAGCTCAAAGAGGCGCCGTAGTCCACGGTCCCTTGACCGGTGCACGCGCCACCCACCGTATCGGCGGGAACCGCTCCGCTGGAATTCGATCCGCCGCTCGTCGTCGTGGTAACACTATCAGCGAATGCCGCCACAGGCAGGGACAAGGCCAGCAACATCACCAACGCGCCCAAACCCACACGCATTTTCCTCACCTCTATCACCTCCTCTCCGCAACCATGCTCTTGATCGGCCGTCCAGGAAGGTTCCGCCACCGTTCGGGGAGGCGACCCGCCCATGCACGGTCTTCTCCCGGTAAAACGGCCGCGACACCAGCTGCCACCGGGCTATAGGATGGCACATATGCACCGGGTAGGTCTGCATATGCCCCTTGATCCACCTCACCTCCTTGCAGGTTGGTCAATCCCCGCCACCCAGGAGCGGGCGAAGGCCACCAAGTTGGCGGACGGCTGATCGGCCAGGGTGTAGATGGCCACCCGCTGCCATTGAGTCTCCTGCCCTATGCGAAGGGGCCACTGCCAATACATGATGTACCAAAGGCGCTTGCCGCCCAGGAACTTCACCCGATCCAGACGCGCCGGCAAGGAAGGAGCCAGCTGCAGGTTGCCGGCGATGGCCTGGTCGCCGTGAAACCTGAAGCAGTTGGCGAAGGTGTAGGCCGTCAAGGACCCCTCCTGGGGGGTGGTGATGGTCCGCACTACCACCAAGTTCCCCGTTCCCCCCCAGTAATTCACCAACACGTCCTGGGAACCGGCCCCGAAGGTGGCCTGGGTGGGCACGCTCTGGCTGAAGCTAACGCGGTAGCCGGCAACCGGGGGAGACAAGGTCTGCCAAGCGGTGTTGGGTACGGTCACGGGCCGGGCGGAAAAGCTGGTTCCCGTGGTCACGAAGAATAGGTAGACGGCCAAAGCGGCTCCCGCCAAGAGCAGCGCCACCCGGGGGGCGGGACGCGCAGCAGTGGTTACGTTCGGATGCGCGGGCCGGGACCAGGGCACTCGGGTGACCAGGAGCCAGAACACCACCAGGAACAGCACCGGACCCGCCAGGGGATGCACCACGCTCAAGGCCGCCGGCGCACCCAGGTAGCGGGCGGCCAGGGTGATGAAGAAGAGGCGCAGGATATTGACCAGAATAGCGATGGGGAAAAGAGCCACCAAGAACAGAAATTTCTTGAGCCATCCTCCCTGCCAGAAAAGCAGGAAGGGAATGACGAACAGGTACAACCCGAGCAGCATGTCGCTGCCGCTGCAGGCCGAGCCGATGGCCAAGCCCAACGGCTGGCCCAAGGCGGAGAGGGCGACCACCGGGGTGGACCCCGCCACGAAGCGGGCGCCCTGCACCAAGGGCAAAAGTTGGTGCAATCCCCAGCCGGCCCATTGCACCAGCACCGACTGGGAGAAGTTTTGCACCCAGGTGGGCCAGGTGGGCCACGCCAGGGCCAGGTACACCGAGGGCACCACCAGGGCCGGCAGGGCATCCACCCCCCAGTACAGCACGCCCGCGCCCAGCGCCCACAGGGGCCAGATCAAGAAGGCCAGATGCAGGGGCAGATAGGCCAGGGGCCAGAAGGTATTGCCCCAGAGCAGCAACACCGCGGCCAGGGAGAGGAAGGGCAACGCCACGAACCAGTCGGTCTCCACGTCCACTTTCTGCCGCAGGTCGCAGCGCTTGAGCCCCAGGTACAGGGAGGCGACGGCGGCGAGCGGGATCCAGATCAAATAACCCTGGGGGGTGTCATACCACGCATATTGGGCCAACAGCCCGAGGAAAGGCAGCATGGGCAATACCAGCACCACGGCAAACCCCAGCAGGGGCAACAACAGCGGGATGGGGCGCGAACGCCCTCGGGCAGAGACGCTTGGCATGACCGACACGGCGGACACCCCCCCTCAAGCTCAGGCGTTCACGGACGGCTCGGGAACGGTGGAGACGTCGGCGCTGCTCAGGCCGTGGACGGTCTTCTCCCAGTAGAAGGGCCGGGAGATCAATTGCCACAGGGCTTTCCAGGCGGCCACGCTCATCAGCGACCAGTACAGCGGCGAGATGACGGCTGAGCGGACCAGGTGGAAGGCGCTCCGGCGCATGGCGCCGGCCATGTTGGTGTAGGTGAAGACGAAATTGCCGATGAACAGGTTGAACATGCCGACGTAGTAGACCCAGGTGGGAAACAGGGGCGGGATCCAGGCGGCGTGGGTCATGAACCACAGGGTGGTTATCCACCAGTACACGGGGTTTAGCAGGAAGGCCCAGAACATGCCGCCGATGATCATCTGGAAGCCCCAGAAGCCTTTCCCTCCCATTTCCCTCCATAGGAGGACGGGATGGCGCATGTGCACCAGGTAGGTCTGCATGTATCCCTTGATCCAGCGGGAGCGCTGACGGATCCAGTTGCTCAGGAGGGAGTTAGCCTCCTCCCAGGTGGTGGAGTTCAGCATGGCGGTCCGGTAGCCCGACTTGTGCAGGCGAACCCCCAAGTCGGCGTCCTCGGCCACGTTGTAGGGATCCCAGGCGACCATCATCCGGAGGGCGTCGATGCGGAAATGGTTCGAGGTTCCCCCCAGCGGGATGGGCCACTCGGCTTGGTCCAAGGCTGGCAACAGCAGGTCGAACCACATGGCGTATTCGGAGGTGAACCAGCGGGTCAAGGCGTTCTGCTCCTGGTTGAAGAAGCTCAGCTTGGACTGGATGCAGGCTACGTCCGCCGGCACCTTGCGGAAGGCGGCCACCGCTTTGAGCAATTGATCCGGATCCGGCCGGTCCTCCGCGTCGTAGATCACCAGGTAATCGCCTCGGGCGTGCAAAAGCCCGTAGTTCAAGGCCTTGGGCTTGGTCCGCGGTGCGCTCTCCCGCAGGACCACCAGGTCGATAAAGGGCGGCAGGCGGCAGGAGCGAGCCACGGCGATGGATTCGGCGTCGTCTTCCTCCAACAGCAGCTTGACGTCCAAGCGGGCCTTGGGATACTGCAGCGCCTTCAGGGCCGCCACCAACTCCGGAAGGACCGAGGCGTCCTGGTAGGCGGGGACCAGCACGGTGTAGGTGGGAAGGGTGGTCCAATCCAAATCCTTTAGCTCCTGGGGCGTGACGGCGATCTCCAATTCATGGTCCATGGCGGACATCACCAGGCGGAACTTGGTGATGGAGAAAGCCAGATAGAAAGCGATGGAAAAGGCGTTGAGGGCGATCAGGGTAGGCCAGGTCCACCTTATCAGCAGGGCGACGAGCACCACCATCCCGATGCCCAAGACCACGGTTTGGGTTAGGTTCAGCACCCGGCTGGCCGAGTCTTCCGGCCGTTGCCGCACCAGTTCCTGGCGGCTGTGCTCGCTGTAGAGGTCCCCGAAGGCTTCGGACAACAGCCGCAACACGTCCCGGCGCCCGGTGACCACGGCCGTCACGGGTCGGTTCAATTTGGCGGACACCTGATCCAAGATATCCCTGCGGGTCGGATCCTCCATGGCCAGGACCAGGGCGTCTCCCATCCAGCCCAGGGGCAACACCAAATGGGCTTGCATGAAGGCCGGTTCGAGCAGCTTCAGCAATGCGGGATCCAGAGAGGTCGCTCCCTTTCCCCAATGCACGTTCTGCAGGTCGAAAAAGGACAGACCCTTCTGCCGCGCCACCGCCTCGGCCAGGTCCACGGGACGGATGACCCCCTCCGCCAGGAGGATTTCGCCTATCCGATCCCCGCTTTGTCGCTGCATCTCCAGGGCGTGATCGATATCCGCGTCCTTGATCATTCCCTGCCGTTCCAGATACGCCCCGAGGGGGAGCGCCTGAGCGCCACCGGAGGGAGCATCGCGCCAGAAAGCCTCCAGCTCCTCCGGGGAGGCCGAGAGCCACATGGCTATCTGCAGCCCCGACGAGTGCTGCGCCGCCCAGGGATCCGGGCTATCGCCGGCGACCACCAAGCCCTCCGGCAGCACATCCAGCACCACCATCCGCCGGCGGCGCAGGAAGGAAGCCATCTCGGGCGTCTGCAAAGCCGCGACCCGGCCGGCCGCCCCAGGATCCCGGTTTTTCAGGTACGAGCCCAATGAGCCGATGACGCGCATCATGGTTCCACCCCCTCCCTGGCCGCCGTCCCTCAGCCGTTGACCACGGACCGCTCCAGTTCGCGTCGCTCCGTCCCGTCGCGCAGCTGGGACAGCACCTGCTCCAGCATTTCCACGGCCTCCTGCCGGGTCTCCCCCAGCTGCCGCTGCAGGGTCTGGGCGTCCTCCCGGATGCCGTCGGCGGCGGCTTTGGCCCGCGAAACGATCTCGGTGGCCCGGCCATCGGCCTCGGCCAACCGGTGGGCCGCCTCGGTTTGCGCATCCAGGAGGGTCTTTTCGACCTCCCGCTGTTTCGCCTCCAGTTCCGCCACCCGCCTGCGCAACGCCATCGCCTCCCCGGTGGCCAACCGCAGGCGCTGTTCCAAGGCCAATTTATCCCGGCCCAGGGCCTCCACCAACTCAGCCTGCTGGCCCAGCAGGGAACGCACCTGACTGCGGTCATACCCCAGGATCCGCACCGACAATCCACCCCGCGGCATGAACACGTCTCCTTCAGGGACCTGCAGATTGATCACCCCGGGAAGCCTTATGGCGACGCTCATGTCCCAACCCTCCTATTCATGAGTTCCCGCTCTTTCGGATCCAGCGCCGCGACGTTCCGGTCTGCCCGCCGTCCCCAACTCTTCATGAAGGCCGGATGGGCGGCGTAGACCAAGAGTCCCAGGAAGGCTATCAGCGGGGCCAGGAGGAACAACCAGAAGAGCAGCACAATCCCCACGATGAAACCGGCCGCGGCCACCAGAATGCCCACGGCTTGCGCGGGCCGCACCGATGCCTTCATGACCCCCCTCCTTTCCCGGCGGGCAGCCGCAAGACCAGACCCTCGGGAGCCGGCTCGAGGCTGGCGCCCGGCACCGCCTCTCGCACCACTTTTTCCAGCCGCTCCACAGCGCCATCCAGGGTGCCGAAAAAGAAGCCTTGGACGAACCGCCGGTCCCCGACCCACTCCAAGCCCGGCGTACCGGCGATGAAGGCCAGGATCCGAAACAGATCGGCCAAGTCCGCAATCGGGCCTATCCGTATCTGCCGTCTTTGCGCTCCCGCCTCGCGAAGCCGGTTCGGTTCCCTCTCGCGGCCCCGGTCAGCGGCCGGCGCTTCACCCAAGGAACCCCCGGCGGCCTGATCGAGAGCGTCGCTCAAGGCACCGAAGCTGAACGATACCGCGGCCAAGCCGTCCACGGTCAAGCGGCACTCTTCCTTCAGGGATCCTGCATCGGCGATCATCCCTGTCGCCCCTCTCCCGCGGGATCTTCCCAGGCGTCCAGCCCGGTACTCCCGGCTGGCGTTGCGAGGATTACTCCTTCATTAACAAAGATAGAGGTCCGCGCGGCAGTTGCAATCCTCTCTTCGGACCAACTTCCTCGGTCATCATGGTCTGAAATGGACCAACGTCAGGTTGGCCGAAGCGGGCGCCCTAACACCGCCACAACCCTCGGGAGCCCCTCACGCTTCCTCGCGAGCCGGTTCTTCCGAGGCAACCGAGCTACGCTTGCGGCCATTTTGACCGCGCCGCTGTGTCTTTCTGGCGTTATTGTAACAAGCTTATACAACACCAAGCCAACACGAAGCAAACACCAGCCTGTTCGTGGGCAATCCCTTCCGGCGAGACTTCCCCGGCAGCGCCCTTTGGACCGCCTGCTGCCGGGAAGGGCAAGGAGGAAGGGAGGCGGCAAAGCTAGAATTAAATAATTCGATGCGGCCAGGGAATTTCCGCTCCGGGCCGGAGCACTTCCCGGCCCGCCTCGCGCGATCCCGTGCAGGAGGTCCCGCACGGGGGCCGTCACCCGCCGCAGGAGAACGGTTCGTCGGCAATTGTGAGAGGTGAACCATGGCCTACCGCTTCTTGATCCTGGGTGAGCCCCTGCTCGAAGGTCCGGGAGGGCGCCTAAACATCCGCTCCGGGAAGGGGCTCGCCCTGCTTTGCTATTGTGCCGCCCAGCGGGAACGCGAGTTCTCCCGCTCCGCGCTGGCGGAGCTTCTTTGGGAGGATCCTCGTGCCGGTTTGGACAGCCTCGGCATGACCCTGATGCGGCTGCGCCGGGAAATGCCCGTCTGGCCGCTGCGGGTCACCCGCCGAACGGTGGGGTGGGATCCGCGGTCCGATGTCTTTCTCGACGTCCGGCGCTTCAAGGAGTTGTTGACGGGATCCGCTCCCCAGCCGCCAAGCGACGAAGCTTTGGAGGAGGCGAGCCGGCTGTGGCGGGGCCCTTTCTTGGAAGGCCTCAATCCGGCGGAAAATGAAGATCTGGAATCCTGGCTGGTCGAGCAACGCACTTATTGGGAGCAGCGAATCCTCCGGGTCCTCTCCGACCTCATCGCTCGCCGGGAGGCAAGGTCCGACTGGCGCGGCCTCATCGGCATCGCCCAGCGGGCGATCGCCCTGGACCCGCTGCGCGAGGATTTTCACCGCGCCTTGATCCAGGCCCACTACCGGATGGGTGACCGGGCGTCCGCGCTGAGCAGGTTCCATGCCTGCCGGGCCATCCTGCGCGCCGAGTTGGGGATCGAGCCCGATCCCTCCACCTTGTTCTTGGAGGGACTGATCACCGGCGAGGAACCGAAGGTCAGGTCTGACCCCGAGGAACGACGGTCGCCCTCCCGCATCGCCCGTCCCACCTTCGATCCCGCCCGCGCTCCCGCCCTCCCCCTGATCGATCGGGAAGGCGAGCTGGGTTCCCTGCGGGACGCCTTGGCCCTGGCCGCCGCCGGGACGGCCGGCAGCCGGTTGGTATTGCTCCAGGGGGAGGCGGGGATCGGCAAGACCCGGCTGGTGGACGAATTGATCGCCGAAGCCCACCAGGCCCGGGGTGTACCTTGGGGAACCCTGCTGCTGGCGAACTGCCTCGAGGAGTTCCAGTCGATTCCCTACCGACCGTTGGCCGAGGCGATGAGCAACCTGCTTCCCGGCCTGGATCCGCACCGGTTGAATATCGACGACGTCTGGCTGGACGAAGCGGCCCGCTTGCTCCCGGACCTCAAGGCCCTGCGGCCGACCAGGCGGCGGTCCCCCCGGTCCGACCCCGAGACCGGTCGCCAACTCCTCTTGGAGGGAGTGAGCAGATTCCTCGCCGCGCTGCCCCCGCCGGTGCTCCTAATCCTGGAAGACGCACATTGGGCCGACGAAGGAACCCTGGCCGTCTTGGCCCGTCTGGCCAGGCTGTCTTCGGATCGCCGGCCTGCCGTCCTCCTCACCGCCCGCCCGGCGGAAATCTCGGAGAAAACCGCCCGCTTACTGGCCAAGCTGCGGGAGGAGGGTCATCTTTCTTCCCTGGATCTGCCTCCCCTGTCCGAGCCGTCCATCCAGGCCCTGGCGACCGCCATGCTGGGACATCCCGATCCGACCTTGGGAGATCGTTTGTACCGGCAAAGCGACGGGGTGCCCCTCTTCGCCGTGGAGTTGTTGCGCTTCTGGTTGGAAGAAGCGGGCGACGCACCGGACGAGTCGCCGCTGCCCGAGAGCCTCCGGTCGATCATCGCCCAACGCCTCGGACACCTGCAAAACTCGGCCCGCCGTGTTTTTGAGTGCCTATCCCTCTTCCCCGGCGGAACCTCCCTGGGCCTGCTGCAACGGACCATCGGCCTGCCCCGGGCCACCCTTTTCGCCGACCTGGAGCGCCTGCTCATGGCCGGGCTGATCCAAGCGATCCCGGCTGGGGCGGAAGCATCGGTTCTCCCAGAGGATGATCCCCGGTACGCCCTGACCCACGAACTGGTACGACGGGTCGTCCACCAGGACATGCTCCCGCCCAAGAAAGCATGGCTGCATCGCCGCGTCCTGTCGGCCCTGGGGGAAGAACCGCTGACCGCCACCCTCAACCCTTCGCCGGAGGAGATGGCCTTTCACGCCACCTCCGGAGGGTTGTGGGAAGAAGGGCTAATCTGGAACCTGCGGGCGGCCGACCAGGGCTTGACCCACGCCGGCGTGGCCCATTTCCTGAGGCAGGCCCTCCATTGCCTGGAGCGGGTGCCTGGCTCTTCCCCCCTGCGCTCGGAAGAGATGGCCATCCGTTCCCGGCTGGCGGAGGTGGAGAGCATGGGACTGGAGCAGGAGGACGCTCCGGAGACCGCGATGGACCTCCCGGAACTGCACGATGCCACCCAGGCCGAGGCCTGGCTGCCCCGCCTGGCCACCATGTTGATCCAAGGTCGTCTCGGCATGATCCAGACCATTCTGGACCGCCTCCTCCCGCTGATCAGGGCGTCCGGCCGCTCGGATCTTTTGGCCTCCGCGCTGCGATATTCGGGACAGGTGAAAGCCGTCCGCGGTGACTTCGACCAGGCGGCCCGAGAATTGACGGAAGCCCTCCGGCTGTACGAGACCTTCCCCGGCAGCCTCTCTCCGGTGGATGCGGTCTTGTCCTTGGCCGGAGTCGAAGCGGTCCGAGGCAATTTCGCAGCAGCGAGAAGCCTCCTGGCACAGACGGTCGGGCAAGCGAACCCCACGCCGCATCCCATGGCGGACGCCTATCGGCTGATTGTCGAGGCCGCTGTGGCCCAAGGCCAGGGTGACCGGTCGGACAGTGCCGCCATCCTCAGGAAGGAGTTGGTGAGGACCCGCACCGGTCGGTTCCCGCTGCTGGAAACCTTGGCCGCATTGTATGTCGGCTCGGCGCAGGCCCTGACGGGCGACCTACAGCAAGGAATCCGCACCCAACGGGAGGCCATCGCGGCGGCCCAGAGGCGAAAGGTGAGGGTTCTCCTGGACCAGGCCTACGCCCGGCTGGGGGAAATGTACCTTGCGGCCGGCAACCCCCGCAGGGCCCGCGGGGCGGCTGAAAAAGGCTTGGCTATTGCCCGGCGCGACGGTTATCGCTACGGCGTGGCCCTGAATGGCCGAGTGTTGGGGGAGGCGGCCGCCGCCCTGGGACAACCGGCGGAGGCGGTGGATAGGATCACCAGAGCCATGGCGCGCTTTTCGGAGCTGGGGGCGAGGCCCCAAGTGGCTCGCTGCAACGCCCTGTTGGCCGAATTGGCTGCCTCGGAGGAGGAGCGCGCGGCATGCCGGCGGCGGGCGGTGAAGATGTTCGCGGCGATGGGGATGCAGCCTGATCTGGAACGACCATCTCTTTGGCCTTCCCCCGAGCGGCCCGGTTAACCTCCCGAGATCCCTGCCCGCCTAGCCAGGCACCCCCTCTGCGCCTGCCGCCGATGCTTTGGGGGTTCGGTTCGGAATGGTCCGGAGGAACCGGTTGCCGCGCTCCCGGCAACCGCCAGCCTTCGGCTTTGGCGCTGGCAGCCCCATGGCTCCCGCCGTATCCCGACCCGTAGCCGGACCCACGCTTTGCTCCGGTTCGTCCAATTAGGCGGAAACCCGACCGACATTTTGGTCCGTTCGGCGGATAGGCGCCCCGTCGCCCGCCGAGTACAATGGCTGAAACACCCTTGTTCGAAAGTTGCGGCCTTTCCGGGGCCAAGGGGGGTGGCGCTCCGAACCCCCCCTCGCCGGCGGGTCCGCCATCGGCGGAGCAGGGATTTTTCCATATCCGGTCGAAATCCTTTCTCAGATGACCCCCTCCTCCTGAAATTAAAAGCCAGCTCGCTCCTCACGGAAAACGCTGCTCCGGGGCCGGCTTCCTACCCCTCAGGATCGGGGGCATTCCCCCTCACCACCTTCGTCCCGTCCGTGGTCAGTGCCCGCCCCCCGGGCGGTCGTCCAAGAAAGGCCCGTCCTCCTCAAGCGGGCCTTTTCTACCGCGACTTGGCCCAGGCGTTGGCCGACCGGTGGGAGTGCCGCAAGCACCACGACTTGGACGCCATCGCTCAGGACCAATTGGGTCAGCCACCCACGGCTAAAGCCGTGGGCATGAGGGACCAAGGTCCCGAATGCCCGGCTGACCAGACCCAGCGCGGGAGGCATGCCGGCCGATGACCGCGCTACGTTGGAGCCAGGTTCCAGGACCC
>JAJZIM010000065.1 GCA_021810565.1 Bacillota bacterium | reverse complement strand
GTACGTCTCCAGGCGCGTCCGGCAGCGGGGGCACTCGGCCAGGTGGGCCGCCGCCTCGGCCGGCGCCCGGGTCAGGGCCAGGCGGGCCAGTTCTTCTTCCGAGTAGCAGTGCATCTTCAGATCTCCTCCGACACGTTAGACGCGGCGGATCCGCGTTTTCTTCCCTTCTCCCGGACGCTTGTTTTCGGCCGGTCCTGCGGTCCGGGCAAAAGGACGCCCGGAGGCGGGGGTGCTCTCCGGGCATCCAGTTCGGAAGGCTTGCTCAGATCGGCTTTCGCAAAGGCCCGTCGCCGCCATCACCGGAAGGAATCCTCCTCCTCGGCCAGCCGCAGGCGCAGGTGCACCAAGCAGCGGGAGATGCGGCTGGCCACGGTGCCAGGCGGCAGCCCCAGCTGCCGGGCGATCTCCCGGTAGCTTTGGTTCTCCAGGAAATGCCGCGTCAGGACCTCCCGACAGGCGGGGGGCAGGCGCGACAGCTCCGCATGCATGGCCAGGGCCGTGGTCACGTGGTCCTCGGGGGGGGGATCGACCGCCGGCAACCGATCCAACGGCGTCGGCTGCTCCCGGCCGTTGCGGCGCATCCGGTCCAGGCACTGGTTGCGCACGATGCGCCCCAGCCAGGCGCGGAAGCTGCCGTTGTTGCGCAGCTGCGGCAGGTGCTCATAGAGCTGGATGAAGGTGTCCTGATACACGTCCTCCGCCTCCTGGAGCGATAGGCCGAAAACCTTCAGGGGGATGCCGTAGATCAGCTTGGAGTAGCGGTCCACCAGGCAGCGCCAAGCCGCCTCGTCTCCCGCCCGGCAGGCCTCCAGCAGATCGGCGTCCTCTTCGTCCGAGCAGCGGGGGTTTCCAGAATCAGCCACGGCGCAGACTCCTCTCCGGCAAAATGAAAAGGCCCACCGGGGCCGGTTCCACTGGCAGCTCGCGGCGGGCCAAGTGGCCAAGTTCCGGCACGCCGCTCATCGCTTCCCCCGTCTGTATTATAAGAAAAGTGGCACGCCTTGGGAAGCACCGCCAATCATTCTGAAGGTGAGCAATGCGGCAGATGGGGGCGATTGAGAATGGAGGGGGGCGGAACAAAGCCGGCCAAGTCGGAATTCTGCCGGTTTCCCGGGGACTGGGCAGGGGATGGCGCGGGGCTCGCTTTTCACCCCGGACAACGGCTTGCGGGTGATCCTGCAGCCGCGTCCCGGCACGGCCACCGTAGCCCGGCGCCTCTTGGTGGCCGGAGAAAGCGCGCACGACGGGGAGCGTCCCGGCCGGGCGCGCTTTTGCCCGGGGGTGCCCGTCCCCTGCCGGGGCCACCCGCAGGGCCCGGCCGGGCGGGGGCGGGCTCCGAACCGCACCGTGGCGAGCTGCAGCCCGGGCCATGGGCCTAGGCGGGATGGGACACCACGATGCGGACGGTCCATCCGCCGGTGCTGGTGCCGAAGGCGTTGTTGTTCACCCCCAGCAGCAATTCTCCGGAGTGGTCCGCGGTCAGGGTCAGGGCCGACCCCACCTCGAAGATCTGGCCCTGACCGGTGCGGCCGATCAGCGACCAGCAGGGCAGGCCCGGGGCGGGAAAGCCGGTCTGGGGGGTGAGCGCCGCCGTGCAGCCCCCGCCGGCGGTGACCAGGCCCTGACCTTGGGGAGGGTTGACCGCCACCCGAGGGTAGATGCTGCCGTTGTTGATGGTGCCCGCGGCGGTGATGCGGACCACCCAGCCCGACTGCAGGTACAGCCCGGTGTCCACCCAGGGGGAGTTGCCGGAGACGGTGAGCCGCAGCGTGCGGGCGGTGACCCCGGGCAGGTGCGCCCCGGTGCCGCCGGGCGGCGCCGTCTCAGGCGGGGCGGCTGGTGTCACCTGCCGCAGGATGAAGGGCCAGTTCGTTCCCGCCGAGCGGTGGAGGATCCCCGTCCAGGTGTGGTCGGACACCTTTCCCGTGAAGTAGGAGCCGAAGGAGCCTTGCGCCGTGGCCGTGTCGCCCCGGACCGTACCTTGGATTCCAAATTGACCGGCGGGGTTGGCGGCGGTGCCGGAGAAAGCGGTGCCCGACGCCCGGTCCACGGTCAGGGTGTAGGGAACCGCCCGGTGCCTGCGCTGCACGTCCCCCTTCCAGATTCCCAGCATGGAGTTGCCGGCCAGGGATGCTTCGGGTCTGCCAGCCACGAGGAAAATGGAGCCGACCAGCAGCGCCGTGAGCAGCAGGGGCACCAAGAGTGCCAGCAGGATACCCAGCTTCGGGCTGGCGCGGCTCAGCCGGATGGCAAGCCAGATACCCGGCGGGACGAGGAGGATCGCCGCGGCGGAGAGGCCACCCAACCAGGTGACCGACGACGCGTGGCGCCACCAGGCGGTACCGAACCACCAAATGCTCAGCGAGGCGGCGAGCACGATCCATAGGAGGAGCAGTTCCGTGGCCCACAACGGGCCGAGGGTGCGAAGCAAGGAGCGTCCCCAACCGGTTCGCAGGATGAAGACGGTTGCCGCGGCCCAGAGGATGAAGAAGAGGTAGCCGGCAGGATGGAGGTGGAGATGGACGAATAGCAGCCCAGGATTCACGGCCGATCATCCTTTCGGTCCAGGCGGGTCGCTGCTTTTTTGGGGACGATGGAGGGTCCGGGAAAGGCCGGCTGCCGGGACAGGCCCGGGCGGTCGAGGGGGCTCCGAGGGGGAGGGGTGGGGCGGCCGACGCCCTCCCTCCTCATCGCGCCGCGGCGACGGCCACCGCCCTGGCGGGTGCCGGCCCAGTACCACGCCGCCGCGTCACGGGGCGCGCACCAACCGGAAGGGCCAGTTCCGAGCCGGCGCTCCCAGGGCGGGCACCGCCGGCAGATGCACGGTTCCCTTCCACACGTTGCCGATGACGGTGCCTTGCCAAGTGACTCCGCGACCGAAGTCGACCGTGACCGCGTTGCCCCGCACCGTGCCTTCGATGGTGAAGCGGGCCGCCGGGTTGGTGGCCGTGCCGCGGAAGGAGTCGCCGCTGGCCTGAGTGATCCGCAGGGTATAGGGGACGGGCACGCTATCGTGGTGCTTGTACGCCGTTCCGGACCACACGCCCTGCATGGCGGAACCGGTGAGCGGGGCGGGGGCCGCGCTCGCGCACCCCCCCGCCGCCGCCAGGAGCGCCGTCAGGATCCAAGCCGTGATCAGATGCTTTCTCCCAGGGTGTCGCAAGGCCCATTCCTCCTCAGGCGTCCGGATGAAGGCTTTAGCCGCAACCGGTGTCGATGACCACTTGGCGGGACAAGGGCACCCAGCTGGTCACCAGGCCCAGGGCGTTGTCGATGAAGCTCACCGGCACCATGGTGTAGCCGGGATCCTGGATGAAGGGGGCCACGTCCATCTCCTGGTTTTGGCCGTTCACGGTGTAGCCGGTGCTGCCGATGGTCAGCACGATATCGGTGGCGCCCTGCTTGATGCCGACCTGGCGGGTGGCTCCGCTCCAGGTGATCAGATCGCCCTGCTCTTTGAAGAGGTCGAGGGGTACGAAGGTGCGGCTGCTTTGGATCTCCGGGGGCACCGGCAGGGAGAAGTAGTGGCCGCCGATGTTGTCCACCTCAGGGGCACCGATGGTCAGCACCAGGCCGCACTGGGGCAGGGTCACGGGGGGAAGCGGC
This sequence comes from Bacillota bacterium, assembly GCA_021810565.1. Lineage (GTDB taxonomy): Bacteria > Bacillota > Sulfobacillia > JAJZIM01 > JAJZIM01 > JAJZIM01. The sequence goes on along the minus strand of JAJZIM010000065.1, from coordinate 14,256 downwards.
GTGGGCCCGACGTCGATTTGGAAATCTCCGACCGCGATGCTGTATCCTTGGCTGGTTTGGACGGTGACCTGGGCCCCGCCGGCCTGCATGGTGGGCACCGTTCCCCAGATGGAAGTGTCGCTCCAGGAGATAATCTTGGCCGGAGTGGGCGGTCCACCGATGCTGCAGTCGCAGAACGTGACCGTACCCTGTGAGGCGCCGAAGCCGGAGCCGACGATCCGGAAGGCCGAACCGTAGGTCCCGGTGGCAGGGGATATGGCGTCGGGGTTGGTGGGTACGCTGAAGGTGGCGTAGACCCCCTGGCCCGTGTCGGGATTTCCGGACATCCCGGCGCAGGTGTAGAAGAATACGTAGTAGAGCCCGGGGGGCACCTGGGGCACCCGGAAGGTGGCGCCGCCGTTTGACAGGTTGGTGGTGGAGAACTTGCCGGCGGTGCCGGCCTGACCCTCGAAGACGCCTCCCCCCGCAGTCTGAGCCGAGCCGGAGATGCAAGGTCCCAGGCCGCCCAGCTGCTGCACCTCGGCGGGGGAGAGGGTAATTTGGGTGCCCGGCGGGCCGACGGAGGGGGTGAGGGTAATGGACGGCTGCGCCGCGACCGGGGAAGCGAGCGGGAACAACGCTGAAATGGCGAGGATCAAGGCCCCCAGGAAGGAAATCAAACGCGACATGATGTACGAACGCCTCCTTAGAGTATGGTTTCGGCCGCCGGATCAGGGTTGACACTCGCCGCCCGGGGACTCGAAGGGATGCAGCAGGTAGCCGGGAGGCTGCACCGAGCCGGTGTAGCGCACGGTCAGCTGATGGTAGATGAGCATGCGGCGGACCTGGAAGCCGCCCGCGGTGGCACCATACATGTTGACCTCGCAGCTTTGCGGATTCGGAGGCCGTCAACTGCAGCGGATACGACCACGGGTGGTCGGTGGAGGTGGAGTTGCAGAAGAGCGTGCCGCGGGCGGTGACCACGGATGGCCCGGCCCCCTGCCAGGTTAGGATCCGTTAACGAGCAAGGTGCCGGCACTTAACAAATTAAGGCGGGTGCAATATCGTAGCGTCGGGGTGGTAGGCCACGGCCACACGATGGGGTCCGCCGTTTTGGAGCGGGGATCGGTTGTTTAGCACAGCGGACCTGGAACTGATCCGCTGGACAGCCGAGCGTTTTCCGGGTCTGAGCCTGAAGGAACTGGCCCAGACGATCTGCGAGAATCTGCCGTGGAAGGTGCCGAACGGGGAACTGAAGGTGCACGCCTGTCCGGCGCTGTTGGAGCAGTGGTCGGCCCCAGGGCTGGTGCCCCTGCCTGCGAGGTGCGCGCATGAGCCGTATCGTCGGGCGCGTCTGCCGGTGGCGGCAGAGGAGCAGGCCGTGGGGGATGCCACCATGGCCGCCCTTCACGCGATGGGTTTCCAACGCGCCTTTGGCGCCCACCAGCGTTACTGGATCCGCGGTCAGGTGGCGGGGGCGAGCCGGTGATCCTGGGGGGCTTCTGGTTTGCGGCGGCGGCCAGGCACGTCGCCGTGCGGGATTCCTGGCTCGGGTGGACACCGCTGGAGCGGCAGCGCTTCCGCCACCGGATCGTTGCCAACAGCCGTTTCCTGATCCTGCCGGGGGTGCAGGTGCCGTATCTGGCAAGCCATGCCCTCTCCCTGACCACACGCCGCTTGCCCGACGACTGGCGGCGGCGCTTTGGGTATGCCCCGGTGCTGGTCGAGACCTTGGTCACGCCGCCGTGGCGGGGGACGTGCTATCAGGCGGCGAACTGGCTCCATCTGGGCGAAACGACGGGCGTCGGACGGCAGGATCGGCAGTACGCCGAGGGGGGAACCGTCCGGCGGGTCTTCGTGTACCCGTTGGTGCAAAACTGGCGGCGCGCCTTGGTGGCACCGGCACCCTCGCCACCGCATCACCTCCCGCTCGATCTGATCCGGGTGTCCTCACGGCCAACCCAGCCGCTTGGAGATGCGCTCGTCCAACAGACCCTGGAAGGTCTCCTGCTGTTCCTGGGCCAGCTCCCGCAGGGCCGCCTGCTGCTCGGACGACAGCTCGTAGGGGGCCAGGGCCACGGTCGGATCCGTGCGCACGGCCTGGCGGAAAGGCTCCTCCGTCACCATCCGGCCGACGATCTGCGCCAGCAGACGCCGGTGCCGCAGGATGTCGTGGGCCTGTCGGCGCAGCTCCTGCGGCGCCGGGGCGGCCAGACGCAGTTGCGCCGCCATGCGGTGGTACGTCTCCAGGCGCGTCCGGCAGCGGGGGCACTCGGCCAGGTGGGCCGCCGCCTCGGCCGGCGCCCGGGTCAGGGCCAGGCGGGCCAGTTCTTCTTCCGAGTAGCAGTGCATCTTCAGATCTCCTTCGACCTGTTAGACGCGGCGGGTCCGCGTTTTCTTCCCTTCTTCCGGACGATGGTTTTTGGTCGGGTTCCCGATCTGAGCAAGCGGTGCAAAGCCGGCCAAGGCGGAATTGGGCCGCTTGCCCGGAGACTGGGCAGGGGATGGCGCGGGGCGCGGCGAAAAAGCGGTGCGGAAGGGATGATGGCCATGGCGGAGGGCTCGCTTTTCACCCTGGACAACGGCTTGCGGGTCATCCTGCAGCCGCGTCCCGGCACGGCCACCGTAGCCTGGCGCCTCTTGGTGGCCGGAGGAAGCGCGGACGACGGGGCGCGTCCCGGCCGGGCGCACTTTCTGGAACACGCCCTGTTCCGGGGCAGCCGGCGCCGCTCAGGGGAAGAACTGCAACGGGCGGCCGAGGCCATGGGCGGCGAGCTGTCGGGTGGCACGACCCGGGAGTACACCTCCCTGGACCTGGTGTTGCCGGCCGGCGGATCGGAGGGTGCGGCCGCGCTGCTGGCGGAACTGGCCTTCGAACCGCGTTTCAGTCCCGCGGAACTGGAGCGCGAGAAGCCGGTGGTCCTGGCCGAGCTGGGGGCCGCCTCGGCTGGACCCGAGCGGGTGCTGGACCTGCTCTTGGAGGCGCTGTGGGGGGCGCACCCGCTGGCGCGGCCGGTGCGGGGCGATCCGGCGGTGGTGGCGTCCCTGACGGCCGGCGAGTTGGCCGCGCAGCACGCGCGCTCCTTCACGCCGGAGCGGATGGTGCTGTCCGTGGCGGGAGACTTTGCCCTGCCGGGCACGCGGGAGGAGATCCAGGCCGCCTTCGCTCCTTGGCCGAGCGGGGGCGGCCCGCCGGAGACGCCGCCGGCCCCGCGCCCCCGGCGGGGCAGCCTGTTCGGGGTCCAGGCCGGCCCGCTGGCGCACCTGGCCCTGGGGGTGTCCGCCCCCTCCCTGGGACACCGGCAGCGCACCGCGGTGCAGCTGGCGGCCCATGCCCTGGGGCGGGGCGCCTCCTCCCACCTGTATCGCGCCGTGCGGCAGGAGGCGGGGTTGGCCTACCGGGTGTCCGCCGCCTACATGCCCCTGGCCGGGACGGGGTACCTGGCGGCCTGGGCCACCTGCCCCCAGGAGGCGGCCCCGGCGGCGATGCGGCGCATGCGGCAGGCTTGGGAGCAGGCGGCCGGCCAGCCGCCCCGGGGCAGCGATTTGGCCTTCTGGCGGGCCGTGGGCGTCGGCTTGCTGCGGCGCGGTTTCGAGACCAACCGGGCCGCGGCCGGCATCGTCGGCATCGAGCTGTTGCTGACGGGCCGGGCGGAGGGTTTGGCCGCGGCGCAGCGGCGCATCGGCTCCGTGACCGAGGAGGAGATGGAGTCGGCCGCCCGGCGCTGGCTGGATCGGGTGCCCTGTCAGGTGGTGGTGGGGCCCGCACCGCCGAACGCCGCCCGGATGGATGCGGTGCGCCATCGGGGCGGGGGCTAACCCGGGGCGGTGGCGGGGGGCGGCGTCACCCGGAAGCTCACGGTGTTGCTGATCTCGCCCTTGGCCCCGGTGGCCGACAGGAAATATTGCCCCAGGGGCACCCGGGTGGCGCTTTGGAAGAGGATCACCCGCTCCGAGCCGTGGGCGTCGGCGTGGAAGGCGGGCCCCCTCAGGCGCAGCACCTGGCCGTCCGGTTCCACCAGGGAAAGCCGCAGGAGTTCCCCGGGCTGGAGGCGCCGGATGCGGGCCAGGAAATGGGTGCCCGGGGGGCCGCTGGACGGGTCCACGGTGAGGAGGGGAGCGGGAACCGGCGCGGCAAGCTGCCGGTATCCGAAAAGGGCCAGCGCGAGGACCACCGCGGCCACCGCCAGACCGACCGCGCGGGGGAAGCGGCGGCGGGGTGGGGGAGCGGCCTGGGTCTGGGCGGGGCCGGGGAGCAGAAAGACGGTGCTGGCCTGGCCGGCCGGGAGGCCGGCGCATACCTCCTCCAAAGCCTGGGCCATGGCCTCGCCGTCGGGGAAGCGCTCCGCGGGATCCTTGGCCAGGGCCCGCAGCAGGAAACGCTCTAGGGCCGGGGGGATGGCCGGGTTGAGTTCGCTGGGCAGGGGCAGGGGGTCCCGCAGGTGGGACAGCAGCACGGCCAGGGGGGTGTCCGCCCGGAAGGGCACCCGGCCGGTGACCATCTCGTAGCACACCACCCCCAGCGAGTACAGGTCCGAGCGGTGGTCGGAGGCGTTCCCCTCCGCCTCCTCGGGGGCCATGTATTCCGGGGTGCCGATGCCGACGCCCGGAGCGGTGAGCCCCTCCTGCTGCAGCATGCGCGCCACGCCGAAATCGGTCAGCACCGCCCTGCCCTCGAGGGTAACGATGATGTTGCTGGGCTTCACGTCCCGATGCACCACGCCCTGGGAGTGGGCGTAGGCCAAGGCCCTGGCCGTCTGCACCACGATCCCCAGGTCGGGGGGCGCCGGTTCCCTCGCCGCCAGCAGCGCCTTGAGGGTCCGTCCCTCCAGGAACTCCATGGCCAGGTAATGGAGGTCCGCCTCGGTGCCGAAGTCGTAGATGGTGACTATGTTGGGGTGGTGCAGCTTGGCTGCCGCCTGGGCCTCCCGCCGGAAGCGCTCTTGGAACTGCGGATCCTCCGCGTGGGCCTCGGCGATGACCTTCAAGGCCACATAGCGATCCAGGGGCGGGTGGTAGGCCTTGTACACCACGGCCATGCCGCCCCGTCCCAATTGCTCCAACACCCGGTAGGGTCCCAAGGTCGTTCCCGTGAGCCGTCGCATCTTCTTGCCTCCCGAAAAGCAGGACGCGGTCCGCGCCGGATTTCTTCCCGATCAGCGGCCCGGGTTTTGCCGGGACCGACCGGTGCCGGCCAGCACGGTGAGCAGGAGCAGGGCGGCCGCTCCGGCCAGCGCTCCCGGGAGCAGGCCCGGGGGCAAAAGCGGTCCGAGCAGCAGGGCCAGCAGGTGGCGCCAGAACAGCACCGCCGCCGCCAGGGCCAGGACGGGGAAGGCGGCGAAGCCGACGCCGAAGAGGGGGAGGAGCCTTTCCCGGCCCTTCCCGGGGGGCATCCGCCGCCAGCGGCTGCCCAGGAGCGCCTCGAGGGCGCGGCGGCGCAGATTGGGCAGGTCCAGCCAGTCCACCAGCAGGTAGTAGCCGTCCAGCTCCAGGAAGGGGATCAGGTTGACCAGCCCGGCAAGGGCGGCCAGGAGGGCCACCTGGAAAAGGAAGGCGGCCAGGGGGCGCCAGGGGGTGGCGGCCACGGCCAGGGCCAGGATCCCCGCCATGGCCAGATTGCTGCCCGGGCCGGCCCAGGAGGTGCGCAGGCGATGGGCGCGCGGCTCCAGCCAGATGTCGCTGGTGTCCACGTAGCAGGCGGGCAGGCCCAGGTACAAGAGGAAGCCGCCGTCGCGCACCTCGCGCCCGTAGGATTTGCAGCTCAGGGCGTGGGCGGTCTCGTGGGTAAGGGTGACCGCCAACTGCGCCAGCCAATAGCCGGCCAGGCCCCACAGCAGGGAGCCGCCGTTCATCAGGAGGGCCCAGCGGCCGTCGGCCGTCTCCCACACCAGCACGGGCAGCCCCACCAAGACCAGGACGCCTCCGGCGATCCGTGCCGGCGGGGTGAAGAAAAGCCAGCCGCCTCCCCGGTAGAGGCGGGTGCAGAGGGCGTCCACTCCCGGCAGGGGAAAGCGCCGCTCCCAGAGCCGCCGGCGGGTGCCGCCGGCCGCGTCGGGGGGACTCGTGGCCAAAAAGCCGTGCTCGGCCAGGCGGGCGAGGAAGTCCTGGACCCGCCGGGGAGCCAGGGATCCGAAACGCAGGGCGTGCTCCACCACCAGGTCCTGGACCGTGTGCCGCCCGTCCAGCAGCTGCCAGACCAAGAGGTCCTGCTCCTCCAGCCGCAGGTAGGTGCCGCGCTCCAAGTGCTTAAGGACGTAGTGTTCCCCCTGACGCTTCAGGGCCCAGCCGCCCTGGCGACGGGGGCGGTACCCGCGGGCGAAGGGCTCCGGCAGCGGCCCGGGGGTGGGGGTGGCGGGCTCCGCCGGCACCAGCAGGGTGCGGTCCGGCAGGAGCTGGCGGGCGTCGCCGGAGGAGAAGCGCAGGCGGGTGTTTCCGAGCTGCAGCACGTCGCCGTCGGACAGGACGGCCTCCCCCTCCACCTTGCGGCCGTTGAGCAGCGTGCCGTTCAGGCTGCCCAGATCCACCACGGTGTATCCTTCCGGGTGGCGGCGGATCACGGCGTGGTGCCGGGACACCGCCGGGTCGGTCAGGACGCACCCGTTGTCGGGTGAGCGGCCGAGGCCGGTTTCCTGGGCCCGGAGGAGCATGCCCTCGCCGTCGCGCACCGGTTCCAGACGGCCGGGGGGGCGCGCCGGGTGGATCGCTCCCGGCAGGTCGGCGCCGCAGGCCTTGCAGAAGGGCTGCCCCCGCGGATTCTGCACCCGGCAGCGGGGGCAAAGCTGCGTGGGCATGCTAGGAGCCGGCTTCCAGGTCCATCAGGTGCACCACCACGGCGCAGGCCTGGGCTCGGGTGGTGAAGGCCAGGGGGCGGAAGGTGCCGTCGGGGAAGCCGGCCATGGCGCCGTCCTCCACGGCGGTGTCCACCCCGGGCAGGGCCCAGGAGGCGATCTTACCCCCGTCGGTGAAGGACGGAGGGGCAGCGCTGACGGGGGTCACCCCCAAGAGGGACTGGGCGGCGATGACGGCCATGGCCTGGCGCTGGATGGGGTCCGCCGGGGCGAACAGGCCGTGACCCACGCCCCGCACCAGGCCGGCGTCGTAGGCCCCCTCCACGTAGGGGTACTCCCAGCTGCCGGGGGACACGTCGGTGAAGGTGGGGGTGGCGGGGTCGGCGCTTTGCATTCCCAGGGCCTTCAGGAGGACGGTGACGAACTGGGCGCGGCTCACGAAGGCGCCGGGACGGAAGGTGCCGTCGGGGAAGCCGGCGATGGCTCCCGCTCCCACCAGGGTGTCGATGTAGGGGCGGGCCCAGTAGTCGGCGGGCACGTCGGGGAACTCCGTCAGGTTGACTAGCACGGCCCAGTTGCCGGTCTGGGTGGTGCGGAAGGACACGGTGCTGGTGGAGGGCTGCACCGCGGCGTATTGGTGGACCCAGGTCCGGCGGGCGGCGCTGTAGCGGAAGACGCCCAGGCGGGCGGGGTTCTTGCCCTGCAGCGCGGCGGAGTTGTAGCGCAGGGTGACGCTCAGGGGCTTGACCGGGGTGGCGCTGGCGGAGAGGTTCCACACCGGGGAGGCGGTGTGCTCCGCCGGCGGGACGGGACGGTAGGTGGTGGTCGGGGCCACCGCGATGCCCACCCGGGCGCCCACCGGGAAGGCCCCCTGCGGGGCCGTGACCTGGGCGGAGCCGTGGGAGGTGCGCACGGTGCCGCCCGCGGGAGGCACCGTGCCCGCAGCGCCGGCGGACTGGGGGAAGGTCAGGGTGACGTAGGTGCACTGGGTGCCCTGATCCCCGTTGTGCACCACGTAGTCCCCGGGGAACTCGGCGGGGGCGGTCCAGACGTCGAGGCTCTCCCCGTTCAGGCATTCGGCCGAGGGGTCGTTGGTCTGGAAGTTGGACAGCTGTCCGACCAGGGTGGCGTCGGACAGGCTCTCCACCGTCTGATTAGCAACGCGGGTGAGGGCCTCCGCGGTGCCGTTATAGCTGCCGGTGTAGGTGTAGCTGGGGGCGTTCACCGTGACGCCGACGGAGCCGGAGGCCGGGTCGTACCGGCTGTCCCCCGACCAGCCGGCGGTGATGGTGTAGGTCCCCGGCGCCCACGTGCCGGTCTGGACGATGATGCTGCCGGTGCCGCCGGAGGGGGTGACGCTCACGTTGACGCTGTCGTTGTAGCCGCCGGCGAAGGTGAGGGTGCCGTCGCTGATCGGCTGGCTGAAGGTGGCCGTGACCGTGACGCTCTGGCCGGCGGTCGTCGGACTGGGGGAGGTGGTCACGGTGAGGGTCAGGTGCTGCTTCTGGGTGGTCGGCGCCGGGAAGGTCAGGGTGACGTAGGTGCATTGGGAGCCCTGCTCGCCGTTGTGCACCACGTAGTCCCCGGGGAACTCGGCGGGGGCGGTCCAGACGTTGAGGCTCTCCCCGTTCAGGCACGCGACCGAGGGGTCGTTGGTCTGGAAGTCGGACAGCTGTCCGACCAGGGTGGCGTCGGACAGGCTCTCCACCGTCTGATTAGCAACGCGGGTGAGGGCCTCCGCGGTGCCGTTATAGCTGCCGGTGTAGGTGTAGCTGGGGGCGTTCACCGTGACGCCGACGGAGCCGGAGGCCGGGTCGTACCGGCTGTCCCCCGACCAGCCGGCGGTGATGGTGTAGGTCCCCGGCGCCCACGTGCCGGTCTGGACGATGATGCTGCCGGTGCCGCCGGAGGGGGTGACGCTCACGTTGACGCTGTCGTTGTAGCCGCCGGCGAAGGTGAGGGTGCCGTCGCTGATCGGCTGGCTGAAGGTGGCCGTGACCGTGACGCTCTGGCCGGCGGTCGCCGGACTGGGCGAGGCGGTCACGGTCATGGTCAGGCTCTGCTCTTGGGGAAAGGTCAGGGTGACGTAGGTGCACTGGGTGCCCTGCTCGCCGTTGTGCACCACGTAGTCCCCGGGGAACTCGGCAGGGGCGGTCCAGACGTTGAGGCTCTCCCCGTTCAGGCACGCGGCCGAGGGGTCGTTGGTCTGGAAGTCGGAGATCTGTCCGATCAGGGTGGCGTCGGACAGGCTCTCCACGGTGACGTTGGTCACGCGGGTGAGGGCCTCCGCGGTGCCGTTATAGCTGCCGGTGTAGGTGTAGGAGGAGGCCAGGGAGAGGGATGCGGGCAGGATGAGGCTTGCCGCCAGCAACCAGGCGGCGGCCACGGCGAAGCTTCGATATCGGCGGCGGTGCTTTGGCATGGCGGACACTTCCTCCAGGCGGTTCGGAGTTTGGCGCACCGTGCTGCCCGGCTTTCCTCCGGAATTTCTCCGCGACCGGACGGATTCCTGTCGGCCCGGCGCCGCGGACGGCCCGGGGCATCGCGCCCCGGGCCGCCCCCTACCGGGGATGTCCCCTCAGCCTTGCACTATCACCTGGGCCTGGGAACCCTCCGCCGTTTGGCCGGTCTGCTTCACGGCGGTGCCCACGGCCCACACCTCCATGACGTCGGTGCCGTGGTGCACGATCTGGAAGTCCACGCCCACCACCCCGTCGGCGCCCAGCTCATCCGCCTCCCGCTTCATGCGGGACAGGGCCAGCTGGCGCGCGTCGTACATGAGTTCGGTGTACTCGGTGAGCTCGCCCCGGGCCAAGCCCCTGAGCGCGGTGGCGATGCCCCCGGTGATGCCCATGGAGAAGACGCTGTTGCCCATGACCAGGCCCACGGGGAGGTAGCCCTGGTTGCGCAAAAGCCAGAACTCCTGAGCGGTCAGGTCCGAGGTGAAGGCGCCCTGGCGCTGGTCCACGCTCCTGATCTCCTGTTCCACGTCCTGCAGGGAGCGGGTTTGCCCCCCGCCGCCGAAAAGTGGCATCTTTCTCGCCTCCTTAAGTGTTGGTAAGATCCTTCAGGATGTTCAGCATCTGTCCCGCGCCCGGAGAGAGCGGCTGCGGCGTGGCCTGGGCGGCCGTGACGGGCGGCGGGGTGATCATCTGGGCCGTGGACTGGCTGGGGGAGCCGGCCGAGACGATGACCTGGGCCTGGGAGCTTTGCGCCGGCTGTCCGGTCTGTTTCACGGCGGTGCCCACGGCCCACACCTCCATGACGTCGGTGCCGTGGTGCACGATCTGGAAGTCCACGCCCACCACCCCGTCGGCGCCCAGCTCATCCGCCTCCCGCTTCATGCGGGACAGGGCCAGCTGGCGCGCGTCGTACATGAGTTCGGTGTACTCGGTGAGCTCACCCCGGGCCAAGCCCCTGAGCGCGGTGGCGATGCCCCCGGTGACGCCCATGGAGAAGACGCTGTTGCCCATGACCAGGCCCACGGGGGTGTACCCCTGGCTGCGCAAAAGCCAGAACTCCTGCGCGGTCAGATCCGAGGTGAAGGCGCCCTGGCGCTGGTCCACGCTCCTGATCTCCTGTTCCACGTCCTGCAGGGAGCGGGTTTGCCCCCCGCCGCCGAAAAGCGGCATCTTTCTCGCCTCCCTTTGATCAAAGGTGTGTGAGACTCCATCCCAACAGGACCAGGACCACCAGCCCCGCCAGGAGCCAGCAGGCCATGTGGGTGGCTTGGTAGTTGACCCGGTCCACTAGGAGTTGGCCCGTGGACAGGTTGCGGCACAGCATCACCTCCTCCCCCCCAGGGTTGCGGGCGAGCTTCGCCTCCAGCAGGTCGCCCGGGGACAGGCTCAGGTCCGGCCGCGTGGCCACGAAGCGCAGCACGCGGTGAGTGCTCCCCGAGGCCAGGCTCACCGTGTAGGTGGCGGAGACGTCCCCGAGCACACTCACCTCTTCCACCCGACCGCGCACGATCTCCATGACCGACCCTCCTCCTCAGCGAGAACCCGCGGCCGCAGGCAGTTCCGCCAGGATCCAACGGTCGGTCCCCGAGGCTTTGGCCTCGGCGAGGAGCCACCCGTTGCCCGCAGCGTCGACCAACGGCGCACCTTGAGGCAGGTAACCATCGGGCCAACCCGCCTGATGGGGCTGGCGGGCGCCGTCGGGCAGGAGCAGGGCCGCCCCCCCGCCGGGCAGCGACGCCCACGCGGCACCGCCGGGGGACAATCCAAGCTTCTCCACGCCAGCCATGGAAACCTGCCGCCAACTGCCCTGGGAAGCGTTGAAGGCGAACAGATGCGGTGCCGGCGGGTGGGGCGGCTGGCATTCGTCCTGCAGGCAGCTCTCCAGCACCCAGGCTCCCCCCGGCCGGGGCCGGACGGTGATGCGGCCGGCCGCGGTCACCGGACCGGGCCAAAAGCGGGCGACGGACCCCGGCCGCCAGTAGCCGAGGCGCCATCCTGAGGGTCCGCCTTGGGATCCGGGAGTGGCGAACCACACCCCGCCCCGGCCGTCCCCCGCCGCCTCCAGGCCCTGGATCCCCAAATCGAAGTTCCCGGCCAGCTGGCCCTCGCGGGAGAGGCCGTAGGGGGTCATTTGGTAGGCCAACATCTCCCGTGGGCCGAGGAGGAAGTAGTAGGAACCGCTGGGGACAAAGTAGTCGGAGCCGGAGACGACGTTTTCCCAGCCGGGGGGGAAGCTGACGGGGTAGGGGGCTACCCGACCGTCGCCTTGCACCTGCACCAGCTGGCGGATCCCGGCGGGACCCGCCTGCAGGTCCGTGAGCCACAGGCTCTCCTTTCCGAGCGCGGCCAAGCTGGGACCGTGGTACAGGCTGCCTCCCGTCCCGGCGCCGAACCCTATGTTGTCCATTACAGGCACGATATGCCAGCGGTTACGGGCCCAATAGGCCACGCTCCAGCTGCCGGTGCCCTGGTAGACGTCCCAAAGCCCCTGCCCCGTGGCGTAGAGCCAGGTGTTGCCCTCCAGGCCCCCGGCCACCTGACGCAGGCCCAACAGCTGCCTATGGCTCACCGCTCCGGTGGCGGGGTTCACGGTATAGAAGCTGGTGCGGCCGCACAGGACCACCTCGCCGCCCGGCCCCGCGGCCAGGCCCAAGGAACCGTTAAGCGTGCACATGACCCCCTGCGCACTCCGGAAGATGGACGAGGGCAGGGGGAAGGTGCGCCACTGGGCGGGGCGGGGGGAGGACGGGGTAGGGGCGGCGGTGGTGCTCCGCCCGGACGGGGCGGGATGGCCGGTGGTGGGATGCCCCGCCGATCCCGGAAGCAGATTGCAGCCCGCCAGGCCGAGGATCGCCGCGGTCGCAAGGGAGTATTTCAGCCAGGACAAACTCGCACCTCCTCATGGGAGCGGTGGCGTCGCAGGGATCAGGGGCGGGGGAACGGCCCGAGCGCCGCCCCTGCCGCATCGGACCCGAGCTTTCAGAGGAAATAAAGGATCATGGAGGTCTGGATGGCGTTCTCCACATTGACCAGCACCGGCAGGGGCAAGGCCGGCCCGGTCAGGTAGCCGGACTGTCGGCTGCACGGACCGCCGGGGCCGTCGCAATCGAGGGTGGTCTCGGTGCCGTTTTGGAGGCTTGGCTGGAAGGCGCCGCTCACGCTGCTGGTGCTGCTGACGATGCTGCCGGAGGAGGAGGTGCTCTCCTGGAAGCTGACGATGCCGGCGGCCTGGGTGTAGGTGGTGAGGCCGAGGCCGGAGGAGGGCGGGGATCCCGGGGAGGAAACGGTGGTCCAACTCCAGATGCTGCCGCCGGCGGAGCTTCCCCGCCAAAGGAGCGGACCGGAGTTCTTGGCCGGCTGCTGTTGGTTTGCCGTGACGGTGAGCGTGAAGTTGCCCTCGCCGGTGTTGCCCGTCTGCACGAAGTCCTCCTGGATGCTCAGCAGGTGGTTGCCAAGGCTGACCACGCCGCCTTCCACCGCGGAGCCGGCCAGGTTGACGGTGCCCTCCCGCACCGTGCCGGTTAAGGGCAGGATGGTAACGGAGGAGCCGGCGGAGGAACCGCCGCCAGCGGGCGGCTGCCAGGAAATGGGGGCGCTCGACGCGCCAGCCAAGGCGTCCGCCCGCTCGGCGCTGACCAAAAGGGCGGCCATCTGGGCGCGGGTGACGGGTTCCGACGGGTGGAAGTTGCCGTCGGGACCGCCGGCCACCACGCCGTCGGCCTGGGCGATCCCCACCGCCGCAGCGTACCCCGACGGAATGGCGGCGGCGTCGTTGAAGGTGGGGGCCGCAGTGCCAGTGAGGCCCAGGGTGCGCACCACCCAGGCCGCCACCTGGTCGCGCGGCGCCGGGGAGCCTGCGATGGCGCCGAACCGGTTCGGATGCAGGATGACCTGGTGGCCCTCCGCCCAAGCCACGGCCGGCGCCGCCCAGGAATCCACGCCGGGGATGGGACCGGCGGCGGACGCCGCCCCGGCGGGAACGAAGATGTGCCACAACATGGTGACGGCCGCCTCGGCGCTGAGGGACTCGCCGGGCCCGAAGGTGCCGTTGGGATAACCGTGGACCACGCCTTGGACGGCGAGCAGGCCTATGGCCGGTTCAGCCCAGGTGGCGCCGCCCAGATCAGAGAAGGGCACGAAGGAGGGCGGGCTGGGGGGCGGGGTGGACGGCGTGGGTGGCGGGGCGGAGGAGGCCAGGGTCAAGGTGCCGCCCGAGTCGGCGGTGCCGTCCAAGAAGGTGACGTCGGCCATCACCGTGGGAGGGCTGGAGGAGGACAGGCTGGCCAGGGGAGCGGTGGCGGTGACCGAGGCCTGGCCCGCGGCGTCGGTGGTGCCCTGGCTGGCGCTCAGGGTGGCGCCGGATTGCCCTTGGAAGGTCACCACCACGCCGCCCACCGGGTTGGCGCAGTTGTCGGTGACCGTGGCCGTCAGATGCCACACCCCTTGGCTGCCGCTTTGCGCGCCGTGGCTCGCTCCGGCCAGGTTCACGTTCAGGGAGGACTGGCAGCCGGATGCCGCCGCCGGCCCGGCGAAGATAGCCCAGGGGGCCATGGCCAGGGCGGCGACGACCGTCAGGGTACAAAAACGCTGCAAGCTTCTCCAGGTGGACATTCCACACGACCTCCCGACTGTTCGCGATCCGTCGGAGGGATGGGGCCGCAATTAACCTCGTTGTTAATAGACGCGGTAAAAGGGCCGTTTCTTCCCGCCGGCCGGATGAATTTTCGACCGGCACCCGCCGGATGGCCGGTACTCCGCTCGGCCTAGCGGAAGTTTCCGAGTTAGCCTCTCGAGCGTACTCCGAGCCGCATGGTTGAGCCGTTCCTTGCTACTACCTAATTTTATTGGGCGTCACGGGATAAATAATACCCATATTTATCGGAGTACGAGCAGGATTTGCCCCCCCGCCACAGCGAATACCTACTGCATAACAACGCAGGGGGTGATACCTGTGGCCTACCTGGTGAAGAAAAAGGTCAGGGGCAAGACCTACTACTACATTGCCGAGTGCAAGTGGGTAGACGGTA
>JAJZIM010000012.1 GCA_021810565.1 Bacillota bacterium | reverse complement strand
AGACCGACGTAAGACGCGGGCGGGGAAAAACCCCGTCTGCGCACAGGTCGATGAGCCAGGAAACTCCGGGGGCGACCCCGGAAACCCCCGCCTCAAGCCGCACGGCTTAGGCGGCGGGAGAGTTCATGTCAGCCGGTCCGGTGATAACCGCCGTCAGCCCACCCGGCAAGTCGAGGGCCGTGGTCGAACCGTCACTCCGGAGAGTTGCGCCGCCGGATCCTACCTGGGCCGTGATGCTGCCGGGGTGACGGTCTGGGCCGCGAGATTATCCGCATACACCGCGTCGGTAAGCAGTTGCGGCGTGTTGTCCTCCGAGAGGGCTTGGCTGCCTACCTCCATGGCGTAGGAAAACACTCCCGAAGCTCCTTGGGCCAGGTAGTAGCGCACCTGCTGCAGCGCCTCGTCGGGAGTCGGCACGGCCCGGTCTTCCAGATCGGCGAAGGCCTGCACGCCGCCCATCCAAGGCAGCGCCGGACCATCCTGATGCAAGGCGCCGAGAATGGCGGCAAGCTGCTGCTGAAAGATGCCGAGATCCACCGACTCCTGCGTATTCTGCTTGAACGGATACAGGTAGATCAGCAGCAAATCGGCCATCCCGGGCCCCAAGGAGGCCGCGATGGCTTGGGCGTTGGTGCCGCCGCAACCCGCAACCACCGGGTACGTGGGGAAGACGGCCTTGATCTGGGCGTATTCCTGCTGCAGGGCGGCCAGTTGCTGATCCCCATTGTAGAAATCATCCTTGGCGGAGAAGCCCCACAGGTTGGACGGTTGGTGGGCGGCGATCCTGTCCAGATGGGTGGCCAACGCCGCACTGTTCAGGATCATGGTCCTGGCGGGAACGGGGTTTTGGGGGCCGGTGACGGTGCATCCGGTGAGGGCGGAGTACTCCTCGCCGTCCAGCGTGCCGTAGCCCGTCGTGATGCCGTTGTAGGTCACCGTGTCGGCGCCTATCTGCAGGGTCCCGGAGGCGGCCAGGGGCTTTTCGTTGTCCGGAACCGGCCGGATGATCTTGGCGGAGGTGCCGGGCATCGTCCAGACGATGAGTACCGTGGCCTGGCCGGGGGACACGGGGAAGGGCACCATGTCCTCGGGGTAGGGCACGGTGTTGTCCAGGAACAGCACGTGGTGCTGTCGGAACAGGGAGCCGATCTGCGTGGCAGGGTTCAGCAACTGGGACTGAGCCGCCAGCCCTCACGCCATGAGGGGCAGGTTGCCCGTCAATCTACTTACGGCCTTTTTGGGGCCGTAAATGGCCACCCCAAGATACCGCAGTTCCGACTCCGTAGTCCGGCACAGCTTGGCGGTGTAGTCCTCGTAGTTCCGGGTGGTCTGGGCCGCGTTAGTGATGTCCACCACGAACATTTCCCCCATGCCTGCCGCCTGGGCCCGGATGTCGCGTACCTTTTCGGCCTCGCCCTTCAAAATGGGTATCGGAGTGGTTGTGATGCCGGCGTGCGGTGAGCCCGAACCGTCCACCACCTCCGGACCCAGCAACGGGATCCTCGCCCCCAGCGACAGGGCCAAAACCGCCGCCGTGTTGGCGATAAGCCCCAGGGGCAGGTCCCCGTCGATGACCATGACGCATTTGTGCTGACCGTATTGGGCCGCGCTCATCCCACATCGCCTCCTACCGCAAAATGCCGGGCCAAGTCCTAAATGGCCGAACCGGTCAGGGGTTCAGGTACGCCGTCGGGGCAAAACCGCGCCCGACCTGCACCCCCAGCCGCCACTAGGCTGTGCCGGCTATCCTGGTGCGCTGGTTCACCGCAAAGCCGCAGGCCGCCAGGAACCCATCAGCCAAAACTGGTGCGATCAACCCCAAGCTTTGAACCGTCGCCACCACGTTCGCCACCAAGAGCCCGAACGCCACGAAACGTACGATCCGGGTAGGCCCATTGTACACGGTGACGGTGACCGTCGCCTGTACCACCTGCCCGGTGGTCAGCTCGTCGGCGGCCTCCCCCCTCGGCATTGGTGAATTCCCCCGAGGTCAGGCTGCCGGACAGCACCCCCAAGGTCGAGGCGAAGGTCACCGGGATTCCCTTCAACGGCTGACCGCTCTCCCCATACACCGTGGCGGTCAGGGTGGCCGGGGTGAGGCCGTCGGCCGGGATAAAGCTCGGTGACGCGGTGAGTAGCACCCGGGAGATCACCACCTCCCCGGACCAGGTAACCGTGGCCGCGGCGGCAAGACTCGGATACAGGGCTTGGAGGGTGACCGTTCCCGGGAGGTCGTTGGTGACCGTGAACACTCCCTCACCGGAGGCATCGGTAATCAGTGTCTGCGCGCTGAGGCCTAGCCCAGCATCGCTAGCGTAGATCACCCGCAAGTCCACCGGCTGTCCCCCGATGGGATAGCCGCCTGCATCCGTCAACTTCGCCGTGAGATACACCGCCTGCTCCACCTGGGCGCTGGAAGTGGATGCGGCAAGGCTCAGCCGCAATGAGCGGGTGGCCACCATGGTCCCCCGGTTCCCCAGGCTGTCCTGCCGGGTGCCCGCCATCTGGGTCACCCCCGCTGTGCTCAGGTCCACCGTGACCTGGTCCTGCAGCGTGCCCGCCACGGCCAGAAACTCCAGGGTGTCAGCGCTGACCGTGCCGTCCTCGATGTTCCCGGACACCGTCCCCGCCGTGGTCTGGAAGGTGAAGGACCCGGTGAACTGCGAGGCGCCGTACACCTGATCGATGACCAGGGTGCCGCCCCCGCCCAGGCCTGCCTGGGGACCGGAGGTGACCGTGCCGGTCACCGACCACTGGCCCCCGGCGTCGAAGGGTGGAGCCGTCACGGTGGTCAGGGGCGTCCACGGGTGGGACTCGTCCCCGGCGCAGGCACCGTCGAAACCTCCGGTGTCCAGGACGTGGCCCGTGTCCACGTAGGTGGCGGTCGTTCCACCGCCGGTGGTGATGGTGATCTGGGGCGGGTAGAAGTCGGAGGCCACCGGCGGGCCGCAGGTGGAAATCAGCGGCAGGTCGCTGGTGTCGAAGTTGTCGGCGCTGCCGGTGCCCCCCGCCGTCTGCGTCAAGATGGCCGCCTGACCGGCAGGGATGGTGAAGGATCCCCACAGGGAACTCGTGGCCGACGTGCCGGGGGTTATGTCCCCCCGGGGTCCCGGAAGGGTCACCGTCGCATTACGATGGTCATTGCTACCCAATGGTTATTGCTTTCGCTGAGCCACGATGGTGTAGAGGCACCCTGTTTTCATGGGTATCCCGAAACGGGTTTCGTTACGGGCTGCTACCACCTGCACCACGCCATTGCCCTCGTCGGCGATGTACAGGTTGCCGTGCTTCCCTAATGCGAGGCTTGCGGGTTTGTTCAGTTCGGCTTCGGTGGCCGGCCCACCATTACCTGTGCAGCCCCGCGCTGTGTTTCCCGCCACCGTGTAGACGTGACCTGCTTTCATGCGGATACCAAATCGTGTTTCGCTATAATTAGCAATCATTTGCACCATATTGTTGCGAAAATAGTTCGCTACGAATATATTCCTATGTGCTCCCAGGGCAATAAAACGCCCCCCTGCATGGCCGTGCGCAATGGTATAGATGTCCCCAGCCTTCATTTTAAAGCCCCACATGCTTTCTTTTTGTGCCGCTATCATCCTGGAAGCATCCATATAGGCATTGCTGCTACTGTCCACTGCCACGTCAGATGCCGGACCAGTAAATGCAGCCGTTCCGGGAATTCCGCTTCTAATAGACGAATATGGCTTACCGGACTGAGGGGACGCTAAGCCTCCCGCTATTAGATATATATTGCCTTGCTTCATTGCTTTTCCAAAAAGTTGTTCATTATGCGCCGCCACCACCCACACGGCTCCCGGCCCGCCCATTTGGGCTATATATAGGTTGCCGCGGCTGTCCACTGCCATCCCCGCGGGGTCCCCCAATCCGGCTTTGGTGGCCGGACCGCCGTTGCCCCCGAACCGCCACCAGCCTGGCTTGCCGTTGCCGGCCACAGGATAGATGTGTCCCGCCTGCATCCGTTTGCCGAAGCGCGTTTCGTTTCTGCTGGCAAGGAGGAAGATACTACTACCACCGTTCCATCCGGCGGTAAAGAACACGCCGCTGTTCGGCCCTACCGCCAACTGTGAGATGTTCCCGCCAGGAAATAACTCGGCAGGATGGCCGCTGTGGACGTAACCCAGCGGGGCGGGAGGTTCATAATGGGCAGGATATGGCGGACTTGCGACTAAACTATACATATGTGATTGCCGCAGTCTTATTCCAAAGAGAGTCTCATTTCGCGCCGACAATACCCATATTTGGGCTGACAAAATATATATATTGCCGTAGGTATCCATAGCCACTGCCACTGGAGCAAAATGCAGGCCCCGATATGGCCGGCCATTAGCATCCAATATACCGGCTGCTGTTCGTCCGCATCCGGTCTTAGCCTTTGGGGAGATTGTGGATGATGCATTACCTTCGCTTGAGGGTACCGCCCCTCGCAAACTTCGGCTAGAGGAAAGGGCCAACGCGGCGGCAATTCCCGCAGCTACCAGGACCCCCGCCACTACCCCGGCTGCCACCTTGGCCTTTCCTCTAGCGGCAATCCAACTCTTGACGTGTTCCATGCCAGACACTTGCCATCACCTTCGATGCAGAGTGATCCGGCTCCCCCGGCGGGAGCGTGGCTTACCCGAGCGGCGGCGTCACTTCTCCTTTGAACGGCTGCAGGGTGTTGTCGGAGGCCGCCCACTGATAGGTGGATGGATCGTACAACGCGTAGCCGTAACCCTGCGCCACCGCGACCCAGCCGGTCTTCATCCCCAGTATCAAGACCGGACCGTTCACCTGCCTTATGGGATCGCTCACGAGCTCGGGACGGCCCTGGTCCTCCAACATCAGGAACGGCATGCCGCCCTGCTCGGTCATCGCACCCGACATCACCAGCCCCGAGTTGATGCGCCAACACTTACCAGTAAGAATGAGCGGACCTGTTGCGGGATTCAACCCTGCCGTGCGAAAAACCTGGGCCAAGACCTTCGCCGTGAACATGCGGCAGGAGGTAGGATGAGGTTCGGATGGTGAGTAAGGCGGCTTCGGAGGGAGGATCTGTGGTGGAGGAATGACAGGGCCGGAGAAAGGATATTTCCTGTTCAAAGCATCTATCTTCTTGAAAAATGTCGAAGCTTCTTTGGCACGTGCCCGCTCCCGAACCTTCAGGCTCTGCAGCAACGTCTGTAGGGAGGCTCCTGCAGGTGCTACCGTGGGCAACGACTCGCGTGACGCGGACACCGACCAATTAGAAACCGTATAATAGGCCTGATAAACGACGATCGCTGCAAAGTAGTTAAATGGATATGGTTCCGATTGGTAATTGTTCCACTCCTCATGAATGGTGTGAAGATTCCCGTGGGGGCCAATGAAATGCGCTGCGGTTATGCCCCCTACGAACCCCCCGATGAAGGGTTGAGAGCTATTGGGACTGCAATCCGCTAGAGGATACTCTTGGGGTTGGCACATATTGAGATAGTAGTCCTGGGGGTACAACGGATATTTGTCGTAGTTCTCTCCCACCGACGCCTTGTTGATCTTGTCGAGTTCCGTGATGTAGCCCATCATGCCACTACTTGAATCGCCATATGGCCAATCTTCCGCTCTCCAACCCTCATCCATGATGGTGCTCCCCTTGGGAGCCTTCTCGGCCCAGCCGCTCAACTCAGTCAAAGCCTGCGACGCCGTCGAATAGCTACCCTCAAAGTCGATCCAGGCACCGTCGGGATAGGTCCATTCCCCGGCCAGCTGGCCAGCATAGTAATGTACCCCTATTGACGCGATATTGCTAAAGGAAAGATATACCTGAGGCATGGCATTGACCACCGAAGCATGTCCCGCGATATAATCGTTGTGCATCCCAATCAGCCAACTATCTACATCCTGCGCAGAAGAAAAGGCATCATGCGCTGTACATCCAGAAACAGCGGGATCACACGTTTACGCATCGAGAAAGGCCGTAGGGCTACCAATCATAAGAATACCACCCGAGTAATTATGTCGAGCATCCCAACTCCCCAAATCATATGCCCATGTGGCATTGGCGGTAACCCATGTGACACCATCGGCTGGATCGTAATTATATAGCTGTTCCAAATCATAACCTTGACTTGGTGAACTTGGCTCCACTTCCACCAAGCATGCATCGCCCAGCGTTGATTGCGTGGTTACAAAGCCAATCGTCGTTGGCGGAGCATTGTACACAGCCACCGTGACCGTGGCAGTGCCCGTCTCCCTTGCCGTGAGCTGATCTGCCGCCTGCCCTTGGGCATCGGTGAAGATCACTCTGGACATGCTCCGGGTGCTGGCGAGCTGCCCCAGGTCGGTGCTAAAGGTTACCGGCACTCCGGCCAGCAACCGGTTATCCGGCCCGTACACCGTAGCCGTGATGGTGGCCGGCGTGCTGCCGTTGTTCGGGATCACCCCTGGAGTGGCCGACAGTACCACGCGAGTCGCGGCTACGGTTCCGCTCCAGTCGACAGTCAGTTCAGCGATTGCACCGGGATAGGAGGCCCGGAACGTGACCTGGCCACCCAAGTCGTCGCCTGCCGCCACTACGGCCTGGCCGGTGGATCCGGTGGTCGCCGCGGCTTCGCTTAAGCTGACCCCGTTTCGGGTCTCATACACGACCCCGAAGTTCACCGGCTGCCCCCCTATTGGGTAGCCGGCGGCATCGCTCAAGGTTGCCGTCAGATACACTGTCTGACCAACCGTGGGACTGGAGGGAGATGCACTCATGGTGAGCTCCAACCCCCGGCTGGCCGCCATGGTCCCCCGGTTCCCCAGGCTGTCCTGCCAGGTGCCCGCCATTTGGGTCACCCCCGCCGTGCTCAGGTCCACCGTGACCTGGTCCTGCAGCGTGCCCGCCACGGCCAGAAACTGCAGGGTATCAGCGCTGACCGTGCCGTCCTCGATGTTCCCGGACACCGTCCCCGCCGTGGTCTGGAAGGTGAAGGACCCGGTGAACTGCGAGGCGCCGTACACCTGATCGATGACCAGGGTGCCGCCCCCGCTCAAACCCGCCTGCGGGCCGGAGGTGACCGTGCCGGTCACCGACCACTGGCCCCCGGCGTCGAAGGGCGAAGCCGTCACGGTGGTGAGGGGCGTCCACGGGTGGGACTCGTCCCCGGCGCAGGCTCCGTCGAAACCTCCGGTGTCCAGGACGTGGCCCGTGTCCACGTAGGTGGCGGTCATTCCACTACCCGCGGTGATGGTGATCTGGGGCGGGTAGAAGTCGGAGGCCACCGGCGGGCCGCTCCGGTCTAGCCGGGCGCTGGATTGAAGGTCCACTGGTGGGTGACCATGTTGAAGGTGCCCGTCACGCCGCTGTCACTATCGAAGTCGATCACATTGCCATGCACCGCGGTGATGGCGATGCCTCCGATGGGACGCGGGGCGATCCATGCCCCGCCCCGTGTGGATTTGTGGGGCGTGAGGACTTCACTTGTCACCACAATGAAGATTACTCCTTCTTGCGGATGCCCACGGACATGACCTGAATAACCAGTGAATTGGTTACTGGTCGCTGGGTTATAGCCTAAGTTCCATTCACTGGAGTCTTTTCCAGCTCCTCCACGAACGATCATATTCACAAAACCAGGAGGCGCTCCTGGCGGGGAAGCCGGTCCGGGTATCTCCATCTCCTTGATTGCTTTTTGTTCCGCCTTTAGCCTCCGCTCATACTGCTCCTTCTCCTGTTGGAGGGTCATCGGCTTGGGAGTAGGCAATGCAGCAATCATCTGCTGGTTCAGCGCCTCGTTGGCCTTGTTCAACTCCTCGCGCAGCGCATGAAAGGCCGTGTATGCCAATTGTGCCTGCTGAGGCGTTGGATGCATGCCATATTCAGCCACAAACTTCTTGCTTAGCAGGTGTGCGTAGCGGACATACCGCGCTGTGTTGGCATTCAAAAGCCTCTGCGTTATCGCCTCTATCTCCTTCGGGCTCTTGCCCTTCAGAGATGGCAGCTTGGTTACGAAGCCTCCCTGGACACCGATCGTCTGACCAGCGTTCAGCGACGAGACCACCCTCCATGTCCCGCCGGCCACGACAACGACTGCTGCCGCCAGCAGGATCAGATGTTTAGCGGCCAGCATCCATTGGGCACCTGCCTTTCGCCATCATATTTTCTCTCAGCACCTTCCCTTACCAAGTCGGCCTCTACTGTCTACAGCATCCCGTACCTAAATAATCGTGATGCGTCCATCTACCGGATGCCACACCTCGCTGAAGTCGTCATACAGAGCCTGCCATGACCTACCCCACGCCAAGGAGCCGTCCCAGCCGTTTTCTGATGTCACCCCCCATATATAGGGATAATCTCCTAACAACGGCTCGTAGAATTGCTCACACAGGTATACCCACTCCGATGCTTGACCTGGATAATAGATCTCCGGCAGGGCAACGTCTTTGCAGTAATTGCACAGCCCCTGGCTGTTGAAGCTATCCAGGGATACCAAATCGTATCCGTCCGCCACGGCCATCGTCTGGGTGGTGGTCCACTCTCCGGAGTCCTCGGCGTACCCATCGCTGCCGTAGTCCACCATCAGGCTCCCTTTGAATGCCCAATTGTAGGCGCTAACCCACTGCTCCGTGGCGGCTCCGGTGGCCACCCAGCTTCCGAAGCCCGGTGTCCCCAGCCAGGACTCGATGTCGCTGCCACCCTCCACCTTGCACACGTTGCCCGGGATCTTCCCCACCTGGGTGCGGATCGCATTGACCATGTCGGCCCAGTCCGCCCCGGCCTGCGCCCAAAGCGGCGAGATGGCGCCCGCGGTATCGGACCACGGGTAGTCGCTATTGTTGGTGCCCACCACCACCGTGCATCTCCAGTCCGCGCCGTTCCCGCCAGCGTTGGCGGCGCTGTCGTAGCCCACCACGAAGGCCTCAGCCACCTTCTCCACCCAGGCCTGAGACTGGGCCAAATTTTTGGTCTTCGGCAATATCACTTCCCATTGCCCCGCCGCGTTTTGGGCTTGGCGTCCGAAGTCCAGGACGATGAACGGTCGGGTGCCGGAGAAATACAACTGCAGGTCCCCGGCGCCGACCTTGTACGCCTCGATGGAGTTGGGACCGAAGCCGATAGGGTTGCCCCACGTATGGGGGACATAATATGACTGGGTCGGCCCCACGCAGTTGATGATGGCCTGGGCGGACAGGAGGGTCCCCGGCGTGGCCGCCACGAAGCGCACGATCCGGCTGGGCCCGTTGTACACGCTCACGGTGACCGTCGCCTGCCCCACCTGCCCGGTGGTCAGTTCGTCGCCGGCCTCCCCCGCTGCATTGGTGAATTGCTCCGAGGTCAGGCTGCTGGACAGCACCCCCAAGGTGGAGGTGAAGGTCACCGGAATCCCCTTCAACGGCTGACCGCTCCCCCCGTACACCGTGGCGGTCAGGGTGGCCGGGGTGAGGCCGTCGGCCGGGATAAAACTCGGTGACGCGGTGAGTAGCACCCGGGAGATCACCACCTCCCCGGACCAGGTGACCGTGGTCGCGGCGGCAAGGCCTGGATACAGGGCTTGGAGGGTGACCGTTCCCGGGAGGTCGTTGGTGACCGTGAACACTCCCTCACCGGAGGCATCGGTAAGCAGCGTCTGCGCGCTGAGGCCTACCCCCGCATCGCTAGCGTAGATCACCCGCAGGTCCACCGGCTGTCCCCCGATGGGATAGCCTCCGGCATCCGTCAGCTTCGCCGTGAGGTACACTGCCTGCTCCACCTGGGCGCTGGCAGTGGATGCGGCAAGGCTCAGCCGCAGTGAGCGGGTGGCCACCATGGTCCCCCGGTTCCCCAGGCTGTCCTGCCAGGTGCCCGCCATCTGGGTAACCCCCGCCGTGCTCAAATCCACCGTCACCTGGTCCTGCAGCGTGCCCGCCACGGCCAGAAACTGCAGGGTATCAGCGCTGACCGTGCCGTCCTCGATGTTCCCGGACACCGTCCCCGCCGTGGTCTGCAAGGTGAAGGACCCGGTGAACTGCGAGGCGCCGTACACCTGATCGATGACCAGGGTGCCGCCTCCGCTCAAGCCCGCCTGCGGGCCGGAGGTGACCGTGCCGGTCACCGACCACTGGCCCCCGGCGTCGAAGGGCGAGGCCGTCACGGTGGTGAGGAGCGTCCACGGGTGGGACTCGTCCCCGGCGCAGGCCCCGTCGAAACCTCCGGTGTCCAGGACGTGGCCCGTGTCCCCATAGGTGGCGGTCATTCCGCTGCCGGCGGTGATGGTGATCTGGGGCGGGTAGAAGTCGGAGGCTACCGGCGGGCCGCAGGTGGAAATCAGCGGCAGGTCGCTGGTGTCGAAGTTGTCGGCGCTGCCGGTGCCCCCCGCCGTCTGCGTCAAGATGGCCGCCTGACCGGCAGGGATGGTGAAGGAGCCCCACAGGGAACTCGTGGCCGACGTGCCGGGGGTTATATCCCCCCGGGGACCCGGCAGGGTCACCGTCACGTTGGCGACGGAGATGGGCGTGGCGGTGGTGTTTTGCAGCATAATCGCTCCCGCATCCCAAGGCCCACCGGCGCCGATGAAGTTCACTCCCGGGCTATTATACCACGGATTCGGAAAATTTGGAGGATTGCTGGCGCGCAGGGTATCCGCGTAACCCACGCTTACCGCCAACCCAGGAATGGGAGCATAGACATCGGCATACACCCGGGAGGCCACCGTGGAACCGCTGGCGGCCGAAGAGGGAACCCGGGAGAAGGAGCTACCCGATGAGGGCGGCGAGGCGCTGCACCCGGCCACCAGCAACAGTGCCGACAGGAGGTACAACCCGCGTCCCGCGCCCCATCTAAGCCGCATCCTTCTCCCCCTCCCCTACCTCGCCTTTACTGCCTCAGCGCTGCGCCGCCGCAGGAGTCCCGGGCGCCAGATACACCGCCTCGAAGGCTCCCACGCCGCGGTCGATCAGCGGCACTATCCGCACCTCCAAGGTCTTGCTAGCCGGATTGACCATCTCCACCGGCAGCGCACCTGCCAGCAGGATGGGCAGGGTCGAGCCGTTGCGGGTCACTTGGCCGTGGCTGAACACCAGCCGCCCGAAGTCGCCCAGGGGCAGGATGCTCCCGCCCTGGGACGGGTCGGCCAACAGGATCTCGGCCGAGGAGCGGCTGGAGTCGTAGCTGACCACCTGGGTGAAGGTTTGCCCGCTGGTCAGATCCCGTAGGGTGATCTGCCACTGGCCGGGGCTGACCTCGTGCAGGGAAGCCGCCACCCGGTCACCCGGGTGCACCGGGACCGATCCGATGGCGACCTCGTTGCCCGGAGCCGTCTCCCAGAAGGCCACGTAGGATGCCTGTCCCTGGACCGCTTGCTCCTGGGTGCCCACGGCCAGCAGGTCGGAGGTCTGGAAGCCGCCGATGCCCACCGCCTGGGCCACGTAGCTGCCCAAGGTGGCCGGAGCCGCAGGGATCTTCCATTGGGCGCTCACTCCGGTGTCCCCGGGATGGTCCACCACCAGTCCCGCCCAGTTCTCGCTGCGCCGCAGCACCTGGTACTTGACGTTGGGCGCGATCTGCACCGCGGAGGTGAACGTCACCTGGGCCGTGCCAGACACCCCTTGCGCCGTGGCGGTGACCGTGGCCGTGCCCGCCGCCGTGGAGGTTAGGCTCACCTGGGCCTGCCCCTCGGCGTCGGTCGTCGCCGACGTCGCGCTCAAGGTGCCAAGCGTCGTGGTGAAGTCCACCGTCACCCCGGCAAGCGGCGCCCCCGCCGCGTCGGTCACCGTGGCCGTTATGCCGGAGGCCGCCGTGCCGTTGGCCGGCACGCTGGCTGGCGAGGCCGCCACGCTCACCTGGGAAACCACCGGGGTGAACGTTACCTGGGCCGTGCCCGACACCCCCTGGGCCGTGGCGGTGACCGTGGCCGTGCCCGCCGCCGTGGAGGTTAGGCTCACCTGGGCCTGACCCTCGGCGTCGGTCGTCGCCGACGTCGCGCTCAAGGTGCCGAGGGTCGTGGTGAACTCCACCGTCACCCCGGCAAGCGGCGCCCCCGCCGCGTCGGTCACCGTGGCCGTTATGCCGGAGGCCGCCGTGCCGTTGGCCGGCACGCTGGCTGGCGAGGCCGTCACGCTCACCTGGGACACCACCGGGGTGAACGTTACCTGGGCCGTGCCCGACACCCCCTGGGCCGTGGCGGTGACCGTGGCCGTGCCCGCCGCCGTGGAGGTTAGGCTCACCTGGGCCTGCCCCTGGGCGTTGGTCGTCGCCGACGTCGCGCTCAAGGTGCCAAGCGTCGTGGCGAAGTCCACCGTCACCCCGGACAGCGGCGCCCCCGCCGCGTCGGTCACCGTCGCCGTTATGCCGGAGGCCGCCGTGCCGTTGGCCGGCACGCTGGCAGGCGAGGCCGTCACGCTGACCTGGGAAACCACCGGGGTGAACGTCACCTGGGCCGTGCCCGACACCCCCTGGGCCGTGGCGGTGACCGTGGCCGTGCCCGCCGCCGTGGAGGTTAGGCTCACCTGGGCCTGCCCCTGGGCGTCAGTCGTCGCCGACGTCGCGCTCAAGGTGCCAAGCGTCGTGGCGAAGTCCACCGTCACCCCGGCAAGGGGCGCCCCCCCGGCGCCATACACCTTGGCCGTGATGGTGGATGCCGCCGTGCCGTTGGCCGGCACGCTGGCCGGGAAGGCACCCACGCTCACGGCGGACACTCCCACCACCTGGAAGGGTGCCAGCAGCGCCACCCCGTCGTTCTCGTCGTAGGCCACGATGTCGTAGGAGCCGACCGGCAGCCCCAAGGGCAGGGCATAACTGGCGGCCGTCGGCCCGCTGACGGCGACCGCCGCCGGCTGGGTGACCTGCTCCAGGTTGGCGGCCTGCACCACCTGGGCGGTGAGGGATCCGCTCACGAAGTCGGTGTTGTCGCCGGTGATGGCGATGTCGGTGGCCCCGTATCCCACCGCCACCTGGGTGGGACTGATGGCCATGCTCTCGGTGCCGATCTCCAGGGGTGCCGTGAGGGTGCCGTCGGTGGTGTCCGAGACCGCCACGTCGTAGAAGGCCTGGGGCAGTCCGCCCGCCAGTTGGAAAGTGAGTTTGGTCGGGCTGACCACGGAGACGTTGGATACCGCCCCGGTCACGGCCACCCCGGCCTGGGTGACCGCCACGGTGGTGCCCGCGGCGAAGTGGGTGTCCACCCCCTGCACCGTGACGGTGGTGAGCGCCGGGTAGTCGGGCACCAGGGCCGTGGGCGACAGGGTGATGCTGGCGGGCAGGGTAACCCCGGCCAGATCGCTCAGAAGCACGGCGACGTTCGGGCTGCCCCAGCCGGTGGCCGGATCCCAACCGGCGGCGGCGTAGTAGGGGCCGGTGGCCGCCAGGGCGTTGTTGTCGCCCACGGTCACGTCGTGCAGGGGAGGTGTCGGCACCGCCGACGCCCCCGCCTGACCAATGGATGGCGTCGTCTCGTACAGAAAGGGCATCAGGTTGCCCAGGGGCGGCAGACCGGCCGCGGCGCGCTCCTGGTCGGCCAGAGCGACGATCCCCGACCAGGTGGGAGCCGCCAGGCTGGTGCCGATGTAGCCGCCGAGGGAGCCGTTCACGTAGCCCGCGGTGCCCGCCCCCGCGTTCAGGGCGACGTCGGGCATGCCCCGCATGTCGCTCGGGTTGTAGTCCTGGCCGTCATAGACGTAGTTGTCCACCGTGGCCGCCTGGTAGCTGGGGGCGGAGAAGGCGCTGCTGAAGCCGCCGCCTCCGCCGTCGTAGTAGGGCGGGTGGGCCCGATCGCCGCAGTACCCGAAGGTGGGCGGCGGTGCGGGAGCTCTGAAGGCGGGGCAGGCGACGGGGTTCTCCAGCCCGTTCCAGGTGGCCTCGGACTTGTAGGTGCCGTCGGCGTTGATCTGCAGCGTGGTGCCTCCCGCCGCCAAGACGTAGGGGTCCGAGGCGGGATAGGACACGCTGAGGCTGGTGCCGTCGGTGTACGCGCCGTTGTCCCCGGCGGCGGCCACCAAGGTCATGCCCTCGGCCGCCCCTTGGGCCATGACCGCGTCGTAGCTGCCCAAGATGCTGATGGGTATCAGGTTCTCCGGTGCCCCCCAACTCATGTTCAAGACGTTGGCGGCATGCTGCACCACCGCCTCGTTCAGCGCCTCCTCCAGTTGGGCGAGCCCGGAGTTGGCCGCCTCGTAGATGTTGATGGTGGCCCCCGGCGCGATGGAGTGCGCCCACTCGGCGTCGATGTCCGCCTCGGGGGTGGCGTCGCTGAAGTTCACCACGGGGGTGCCAGCCACCGGGTACTGGTTGATGACCGCCGGCGGCAGCCCGTAGGCGGCGTCAAAGCCTGCCACGTCCGCCGGGCTGACGGCGTCCCAGATGACGATGTCCACGCTTTGTCCGGCACCCGTGGGGGCTCCCGCGCCCGAGGGCACATTGTAGGCCGTGCGGATCCCCAAGGGCGTATAGCCGTCCGACCCATAGTAGACGGAATTGGCCACGCCTGCACCCAGCGGCAGGTTCAGGCGGGACAACTGCGGCTTGAACACCGGGAAGTTGTCCAGGCCGGCCACCGACTGGATGATCCCGCTCAGGGAGGCGGGGATCTGCGGCGTCGCGGTGGGAGCCCGGTACACGCCGCCCTGGTAGCGGTAGCTGGCCAGGCCCACGGCAAAGGCGGCCTCGGCCTGGGCCACCGTGCCCCTGGCGGTCACCAGCAACCGGTTGGGCGAAGTGCTCGCCTGGAAACCCTGCCCCCGTAGGAAGGAGACCACCGCCTGGTAGGCGCCGGCGGAGGGTCCGAAGCGGTCGGCGAACTGCTGGGCGGTCACAAATCCGGCCCCGGAGGCCCGCTGCGCGGCCAACAGGCTGTGCAGGGCGTTGGGATGGGCCAGCTTCAGGCCGACCACCAAGGTTATGGACTGGTCGGCGGGGACCGCCCCCACCCGGGTCGCCAGGCCCTGGCGCACCGCCAACGGTCGCACGCCGCCCAAGGCCACGCGCGAACTTCCCGGCGCGGCCAAGACCGAGGCCGAGGAGATCGTCAGGAACGTCGCCGCCAAGGACAGGATCAGCCACCTTCCCCACCATCTGCTCCCCATCCGCCTTGCCGAGGGGCCGGATCCGGCCCCTCGGCTTCCCCCCTTTCTGCTTTTGCGCTTGGGTTCTCCCAGCAATCATAAAGTAAAAGTCTACCCCATGTCTACTATACAACCTTCCGAAAACGTGTTCGCAAGACTGCATGCCCGCAGGCAATCCCACGCCCCGTGGGCCGCTTCATCTCCGGAAGAAGGGTTCCGCCCGCCAGGCCTTCCGTCGACGGGCCGGCAGCGGCGAAGCGGCCTGCGGGGTGTCGGCCCTTTGTATGCCGTCCAGCCGGGCCGCGATTTCCGTAACGCGCTGCGTCAACAGGTTGCGCTCCAGGCCTTTCAGCATGAAGGGCACCCCGGTGTTCGCCGCGCTTATGACGGTGACCGCATCCGAGGGCAGGGAGAAGCTCACCGGAAAGTTCAGCCCGCGCTGGATGTTGGCGTGGGTGATGCCCACGGCCGAGTTGCACCGGTTCAGCACCAATTGCACCTTGCCCTCCGGGAACTCCAGGTCTCGCAGCAGCACGTCCAGGCCCCGGGCGGTGTTGCGCAGGGCCAGCATGTCCGGGGTGGTGAGGAGCAGCACCGTGTCCGCGGCGTCCAGGGCGGCCAAGGTGGCCGCCCCGAAGGTGCAGGCCGTGTCCACCAGCACCCACGGATAGGCCACGCGGGCGCTGGCCAGGATCTCCCCCACGTAGTCCCGCGGCTCGGACCGCGCCTCCCCCACCACCAGGGCGGCCTGCTCCGGTCCGGGTGGCGCGGCCAGCAGGTCCACGGAACAATCCAGACGCTCCACCGTCTGGCTCAGCGCCTCCGCTCCGATGCCCTCGGTCCGCCGGCACAGGTCCACGATGCTGGCGTGCGGGCTGTGCCGCCCGAACAGGGCGGCGGCGTTGCCGCACTCCAGGTCCAGATCCAGCAGGGCCACCCGACGGCGGTCCCGCCGCGCCAAGGCCACGGCCAGGTTGGCGGCCAGGGTGGTCTTGCCCACCCCACCCTTGGTGGAGAACACGCAGATCAGGTGGCCAGCCTTCGGTGCGTCGGGCACGGCTACGACCGGGGACGGCGTCGCATGGCGGCGCAGCACCCGCTCAAACTCGGCCAGGGTGAAGGGCTTGGGCACCAGGTCCCGCAAGCCCGCCCGCATCGCCTGACGGACGGTGTCGTACAGCTTCGGGCACTCCTCGGCGGCGCAGGTGGCGATGACCGCGGTGCGGGGGGAGCGGCGCATGATCTCCACCGCCGCCTCCATCCCCTCAGGCAGGCCCAGGTCCACCAAGGCCAAGGCGGGCCGCTCCCGGAAGGCCAACGCTCCCGCCGCCCCCGGATCGGCCACCGCTCCCACGAGGCGGCAGCCGCCTGCCGCCGACAGCAGTTCGTGGAAGTGCTTGCACCATGACCCGTCCCCGTCGACCAGTAGGACCCCTATGCGCCCCGATGAAGCCTTGCCGCCATCCACCGTACTCATGACCGGGGACCGGGGCCCGCCGGCCCGCCGCCCCCTGCAGCCGTCCCGTCCTGCGCCGAAGCGCTCATGTTCACCCTACCTGCCTTTCTCCGCTCCGGCCTCTCTCCACCCCGCCGGCCTGCCGCGGTGAGGGCCCGAGCCGTTCCCGCGCTGGCCCTCGGGGCAACCTCGCGAGCCCTGGCAGCGCAGACGACGTCTCCCGCGCGTCGCCGGCCATGGGGGGCACCCACGGGTCGACGCCCCCGCTCGACCAGCGACCATCAGGAACCCTGGAAGGCCACCGGCTTTCTGGGGAAAGGCGCGCTTCTCACGCCCGTGTTGCTATTCATCCCCGACGGCATCTGCTGTCCGGGTTGGTAGTTGTATTGCAGACACTGGCTGCTGTAGCGCTTCTGGTGGGTCATCATCCGCATGTTGAAGTGCATGTCACCGTTGCTGCCCACGCTGGTCAACTGCCCGTAGGCCAAGCCCATGACCTGCAGCGTGCCGTTGCCCATGTCCTGCATCACCGGCATCAGCACGTAGGCGGGCGTGTTGTCGGTGGCGCAGGTGCTGCACCCGGTGACGGTGCCCACGTTGTAGCGGTTGTCCATCATGCCGGCCATGTACCCGTAGCCGTTGGCGAGCTGCCCCTGCATGGTGTCTCCCACCTGCACGTTGCCGGGGTAGCCGTACAGGGTGTTGAAATAGGTCGAGTAGCTGCCCTGCTGACCGGAGGACGTGCCGGTGCCAGCCGTGCCGCCGCCACCGCTACCACCGCCGCCACCGCCACCCATGCTGCCGCCGCCACCGCCACCCATGTTGCCGCCGCCACCGCCACCGCCGCCCATGTTGCCGTTGCACATCTGGGAGTTGCCCATGCCGCCCATGGGGTTGCAGGTGTTGACCGAGCAGCTCGAGCCGCCGTAGTTGTTGCCCATCATGCCGCGCATCGCGGCGTCGTTCCCGGTGTACCTGCCGCCCCTATACCCCTCCCAGGCGTTGACGTTGGCATCCGTCGGGTTGCTTTCCGTGGCCAGGTTCAACCGGTACCAGTTGCCGCTGCCCGAACTTGGGCTGACGTTGGGATTCGAGCTGGCGCCGCTCCAGCTGAGGCTACCCTGGTAGCTGCCCGCCGCCGCGGGGGCCAAGGTCATGGTGACCTGCTGTCCCTGACCCATGGCCTCCATCATTCCCTGCATTCCCTGCATTCCCTGCATCATCTGGTAGTCGATGCCCACCGGCGTGACCGCGCAGGTGCTGCACGTGGGAGGCTGGCTCTTCTTGGGCGGGGGCGGATTGTTATTGCACTGGCCTAATTGGCACACATCAGGACCAAGCCCCACATAACTCCCGTTATCCGCGTTGCGGGTCAGGACGGTGCCGCTCAAGCCCACCACCCGGGCGAAGGTGTAGCTGAAGGGGGCGGACAGATCCACCTGGAAATTCTGCGTGATCGTCCCGTCCTGAAGATAGAGGTAGATGGTGGTCTGGGTGGCGGGATTCTTGTTCAAGGTGAAGGGCCCCACCGCGATGGCGCTGGTCACGTTCGCGGGCAAATTGGTTGCCACCGAACAAGGCTTCGGCGCGGTGAAGTCCTTTGCCGGGGGCTGGTAGCCGTTGTCCTTGAGGGTGTTCAGGGCGGCCTGCCACGCCGCGTCCTCCCCGGACCCCGGGCTGGTCAGGCCGGCGCACGTAGGATCCGTCCCGGGAGCCAAGTTCAGCTTCTGCGAGCCCGCCAGGGACGCCACCCCGGCCGTCTCCGACAGCTGGTTCCCCGCCGCGTACAGCCGTCCCACGTCCACCGCGAAGGCCACGAAGGCGAAGATCACCACCCCCAGGATCGCATACAGAATCAGGGACTGACCGCCCTGCCGCCGCATCCCCCCACCTCCTATGTTTTTGTGTCAAAACCATCCTCCCACAGCTACCATCATATTGTAGCGGCGGCCGAGGCGCCATACTATAACTGTGCGAACTGATGTTCACCCCGCTTTTTTGCAAAGTCGGACAAACCCAGTAACGGTGCGGGTTCGTTGCCCATGCTCTCCGAGAGGAAGATATTAGGATGCCCAAGAAACCCAGGCGTGGTGCGGGTTCCTTGCATGCTGCGGATTCGCCGAGTGAACAGAAATTCGCACAGTTATATGGTTGCCTAATGCCGTTCAAGCCCGGTAAAGTGTTTTTGCCGAGTTGATCGGCTCCCAGCCCATGCGAAAGGGAGGTGGTGAGTTCCCACCAGGTTCCCGTGGCTCTTCACCCGACCCTCCCGGCGCCCCCGGGCGCCCGACGACATCGAAGGAGGGAAGCGCCCGGTGGGAGGGCCGCCGCACGTCGGCGGGATCGGCCGGGCGGAAAGCATGCACAAGCTCCTGTGGAAGCGCGGCCTGGTGGCCGCCGCCTCCGGCGCCTTGCTGGCCATGGCCTCGGTGCTGCCGGCCGCGGCCGCGGGGGGACCGCCGCCTGCGGCCACCGCCCTGCGCGTCCTGGCCAACCAGCATTTCGCCAACCTGGCGGACGAGAGCATCAACTGGGGCGGCTACGTGGTCACCAGCCCCGGCAACACGGCCGTCAGCGGCACCTGGACCGTGCCCAAGGTCGTCTCGCCGCCGGAGGGCGGCTCCGGCGGCGGCACCGCCGGCTCCGCGGCGGCCATCGGCATCGGCGGCTACAACACCGCCGACCTGATCGCCCTCGGCACCGAGCAGGACCTGGGCTCCGGCGGCTCCGGCGGCTCCGGCCCCACCGCCGCCCCCGTGTACTACGCCTGGTACGAGCTGGCCCCGGCCGCCCAGACCAAGATCAGCGCCCTGACGGTCCACGCCGGTGACGTGGTCCACGGCGCCATCACCATGGTGGGGGCCGACTCCTGGAAGATCTTCCTGAAGGACCTCACCACCGGGGCGCACTTTGCCACCACCGTGACCTACTCCTCCTCCGAGTCCTCGGCGGAGTGGCTGGTGGCCGATCCTTCGCCCGTGACCGCGCCCGAATCCGGCAGCGGCGGCGGTCCTACCACCGTGAGCGTGCTGCCCCTGGCCGACTTCGGCACCCTCTCCGTGTCCCACGCCCTGGTGCGCGAGGACGGCTCGACCACCAGCATCGGCGCCCGGACCCATCTGGGCGTGATCATGGTGAGTGCCGGCGAGGGCGGCAGCGGCGGCGGCGGTGTGCCCGAGGTGGATCTGGGTCCCGTGACCCCCTCCGGTTCCTTCACCGTGACCTACATCCCTCCGGCGGACTGACCCCGGCGGGCAAAGGGAAAGGGCCCGCCGGGTGGCGGGCCCCCCTTTTTCGCCGGCCGGCTCAGCCCTCGTTAAGGCAGATCCCCTCCTCCAGGTAGGCGAGACGCGCCGCCGCATCCGCCGCCAAAAAGGTGATCAGGTCCCAGTCGTTGGCCGCCGGAAAGCACAAGCTGACCACCCGGACCCGCAGCCGTCCCCAGCGGGGATGGTCCAGCTCCAGGGTGTAGCCGGGTCCGGGCTCTCCGGCCGGAGTGGCAGCCGCCGCCTCCATGAAGCCCGGGATTTGGGCCAGCCGGGCCAGCAGGACCTCCCGCCGCCGCGGGTCCAGGCTGTCGCGGCGCAGGTTCCAGAAGGCCGCCAGGCGGCGCACCTGGACCTGCGCCTCCGCCAGAGGCAGGCGGCATGCCGGGTGCAGATAAAGGTCGAAAACCGTGCACGCTCCCGCCGCCAGCCGCTCCTCCAGCGCCGCCGGGTGCCACAAACGGCCAAAAGCGCGGTTCCACGCCTGGACATAGCCCCAGCTGTCGGCCAGGTAGGCCGGGCACGCCGAGGTCCCCAGCATCCGGTTGGCCAGCCCCACCGCCGTCTCGCGGGTGGACACGGAGGGCACCGCCTCCGGCATCATCCCAGCGGCGTGATACAGCCGGCTGCGCTCTTCGCCCCCCAGGTCGAAGGCGTCCACCAACTGCTCCAGGGTGGAGCGGCGCGGCACGTTGCGGTCCTCCCGCAGGGAATTCAAGGTGGACACGCTCATCCGCATCCGCTCGGCCAGCGCCCCGGCGGTGAAGCCCGCCCGACGCAGGTGCTCGTCCAACCTTTGGCCGAAGGTAGCCTCCCCCGCCGCCAGATAGAACTCCCGCCGCTCGCTGCGGCGCAGCCGCAGGGCGTTGGCCATGAGCGCCAGCCGGTAAAGGTCGGGGTGCGCGCTGCCGTCCAGGTACTGCGCCATGGTCGTAGGGGTACAGCCCGTCGCCGCCGCCAGGGAGGACGGGGACAGCCGCCGGCGCCGCAGTTCGGCGCGCAGCGTCTCTGGAAGGCTCAAGCCGGGAGGCCCCCGGGGCCGGGCGAGGTGAAAAAGGCCAGAAAACCCAAGGAGTACTTGCCGCAGAAAGGCAGGAAGACCACCAGGAAGTCGGTGGCCCCGCCCTCGTCGGACTCCACGGTGAGCTCCAGTTGCGGCAGGACTTCGGCCCCGCGGCGGTGCCTAAATTCCGGACGGTGGCACAACCGCTCCCACACCACGGAGCGCAGGGGGTGGTCGTGGTAGCGCTCCGCCAGGCAGAACCACCAGGCGGCCAGGTTTCGCCCGAACTCCGACCGGTTGCGGATGCGCCGCTGGTAGAAGCGGTGCAGGAACAGATCGAACACGGTGTAGTTGGGCCGGTCCCGAACAATCTGCTCCTCCAGCGCAGGCGGCAGACTCAGGGCCGACCGAAAGGCGCAGTTGAAGGACAGAACACAGCCCAGGCGATCCACCAGGAGCAGCGGTTGGGCGTTGTTCTGGGCGGCCAGGTGGGCCCATTCGATCAGGTCACGCTCCGGCAACGCGTCCTCGTCGGCGAACCACTCCCAACCCGCCAGACGGCAGGCCAGCCGGCGCTGTTCCCCCTCCAGGTCCAAGGCCCGCAGGATGGCGTCCAGGGTGCGCCGCTGCGGCCAGCACCGGTCGTTCATGATCGCGCTCACCGTGGGGTGGCTGAGGCCCGTCAGGCGGCTGAGGGAGGACTTGGTCCTGGACCGCAGGGTGAGGTGGCGGTCCAGCACCATCCCCAGGGTGGGCAGACCCGCCGCGGCGAACAGCGCCCGCCGCTCCTTGCCGCAAACGCCCAGCATCCGCGCCACCAGCCCCAGGAGCGCGACCGGCGCCGTAGCCTCGCCGCTCCACAGGCCGGCGGCCTCCGAACACCGCTCCACCAGGTCCGCGGGCTCGAGCCCGCGGCGCACCAGAACCCGCGCCAGTTCAGCCCGCCACTCCGGGCCAGGAACGGCATCCGCCTCGTCCTGCCCTCGGGTGAGCTCCGCCACCCGGGGCGGTCGCGCGGCGCCTTCCGGACGGATCGGGCGCAGCCGGTCCATCCTTCCCACCCCCCTTCCACAGCGTGCCATCAAGAAAATGTAGCACACCTGCTTCCAGAAGGCAACCAGAGAACTTTATGAACGTATGTTCGCAGGCCGCGGGGCCAAGGGCCGTTCCACGAACTTGCCTTCCGCTTCGGCCAGCACCCGTCCCTGAAGATCCGACAGCTGGGCGGCGGCCTGCGCCATCCTGCCGCGCCGGGAGGCCACCCGCCCGCGCACGGTCAGTTCCTCCTCCAGGGGCACGGGGCGGCGGTAGCGCACCGTGAGCTCCCCGGTCACCCCCAGAAAGCCCTGGCTCTCCAGGGCGTACCACATGGCTTCGTCCAGCAAGGCGGCCACCATGCCGCCGTGGAAGATCCCGGGAAAGCCCGCGTGGTGCTTGGCGCCGCGGATATGGGCCTCCGACTCGCCCCCCTCCCGCCGGAAGACGGCGGCCAGCCCCACCGGGTTGTTGGGCCCGCAGACCAGGCAGTAGCCCTCAGGATCCAACTCCCGGCTCACGGCGCCACCAGCCGGGCGGCGCGCTGCTTTACCTCCCGGCAAACTCGCTGGACGTCCACGGTCCGCACCACTCCCCGGTCCACCACCACCCGCCCGTCCACCAGCACCGTGCGTACATCCCGGCCGGTGGCGGCATAGGCCAGGGCGGAAGCCGGGTCATGCACCGGCACCAGGTGGGGAGCGGTGAGATCCACGGTGATCAGGTCCGCCGCGTAGCCCGGGCTGATCCGGCCGATCACTCCCTCCAGCCCCAGCGCCCGGGCTCCCCCGGTGGTGGCCAACTCCAAGGCCTGCAGGGCGGTGACGGCGGTGGGTTCGCCGGTCATGCCCTTGGCCAAGAGCGCCGCCAGGCGCAGCTCCTGGAACAGGTCCAGGGAGTTGGTGCTGGCCGCGCCGTCGGTGCCCAGACCCACCCGCACCTCCTGCTTCAACAGCGTCTCCAGGGGGGCCACCCCCGACCCCAGCTTCAAGTTGCTGACCGGATTGTGGGCCACCCCCACGTTGGTGCGATTCAAGAGCCGATAGTCGTCGCTTTCCAGGTGCACGCAATGGGCAGCCAAGAGCGGCAGCTCCAGCAGGCCCACCTGATCCAGCAAGGCCACCGGGGTCACCCCGTGGAGCCTGCGGCACTCCTCCAGCTCGCCCCGGGTCTCGGCGAGGTGGATGTGCACCCCCACTCCTTCCGATCGGGCCGCCTGGGCCACCTGCCGCAGGTATTCCGGCGGGCAGGTGTAGGGGGCGTGGGGCCCCAGCATGGTGCGGATCCGCCCCCCGGCCGCCCCCTGCCAGCGCCGGGCGAAGTCCACGCCCTCGGCCAGGGCCTCCTGGGCGTGTGGGGCCGTGCCGATCAGCCCTCGGCACAGCACGGCGCGCATGCCGGTCTCCGAGACCGCCCTTCCCACTTCCTCCATGAAGAAATACATGTCGGCGAAGGTGGTGGTGCCGGAGGAAAGCATCTCCACGGCCGCCAGGAGGGTGCCCCAATACACGTCCTCCCCGTCGAGCCGCGCCTCCGCCGGCCAAATCTTCTCCTCCAGCCACGGCATCAGGGGCTGGTCGTCGGCATAACCCCGCAGGAGGGTCATGGCCGCGTGGGTGTGGGTGTTGATCAGGCCCGGCAGCACCGCACAACCGGCAGCCTCCACCACCAAGTCCGGCTGCCAGTCCCGGGGTGCCTTCCCCACCGCCCGCACCATGCCCCCCTCCACCGTCACATCCGCCTCCGTCAGGATGCCCCGGTCGGTCATGGTGAAGACGGTGCCTCCCCGCACCAATATCCTCACGGCGGTTCCCCCTCCCGTCGCAACATGTCCATCAGACGATCCACGATCTGCGGGTCGAAACTGGCGCCGCGCCCCTGCTCCAACTGCTGCAAAGCCTCCCGCAGGTCCAGGGCCAAGCGATAGGGGCGGGGAGCGCGCATGGCCGCGAAGGCGTCCACTATGGCCACCAGCCGGGCCAGGCGTGGGA
This sequence comes from Bacillota bacterium, assembly GCA_021810565.1. Classification (GTDB taxonomy): domain Bacteria; phylum Bacillota; class Sulfobacillia; order JAJZIM01; family JAJZIM01; genus JAJZIM01. The sequence continues at coordinate 41,877 of JAJZIM010000012.1, read as the reverse complement.
TCGCCTGGCCCCGCAGCCCCAGGGGATAGCCGCGACCGTCCCAACGCTCGTGGTGGTAGGCCACGATGTCCAAAACCAGCCCCCACTCGCCCACCCGCTGCAGGAGATCCCTGCCGACCTCGGGATGGCGGCGCACCTCGTCCCACTCGGCGGGATCCAGCACACCCGGTTTGTGCAGGACCCCGGTACTCACGCGGACCTTGCCCACGTCATGCAGGAGGCAGCCCAGCTCCACGGCCTGCAGCTCGGGCGCGCTAAGCCCCAACTCCGCGGCCAGACGTCGGGCCAGGAGGGACATTCGCATGCTGTGGTCCAGGGTGTAATGGTCGCGCTCGTCCAGGAGGGCGGCCAGGGCGTGGAGCGTCTCCCCGTTGCGGTAGCGCAAGGAGGCGATCACCGTATCCTCCCGCAGCTCCGCCGCGCCACCCGCCTCCTCCACCCGCACCACCCGGTTGCGGCCCAGGGCCTTGGCCCGATACATGGCCCCGTCGGCGGCGGCCAAAAGGGAGGTGAAAAGCTGCCGGCCGGCCGACAGGCTCGCCACTCCCACCGAGGCGGACAGGTGCCAGGGCTCCCCCAGCACCCGCTCCCAGCGCAGGTCCTCGATGCGCTGGCGGACGCGCTCGGCCACCTCCTCGGCCGCCCGGACGTTGGTCCCGGGGAGCACCACGGTGAACTCCTCCCCGCCGTAGCGGGCCACCAGGTCGCCCGGACGCACCGCCTCCCGCAGGGCGACGCCCACCCGGCGCAGCACCTCGTCTCCCTTTAGGTGCCCGAACCGATCGTTGACGTACTTGAAATGGTCCAGATCCACCATCAGCAGGGCGAGTTCCCGGAAGGCTCCCGTGCCCACCTGGCCGAGGATCTGCTCCAGGTAGGTCTCGAAATAGCGGTAGTTGGGCAGACCGGTCATCCGGTCCGTGTAGGCGGCTTGGTGCAGGTGCTCATACAGGCGCAGGTTGCTCCCCGCCACCACCGCTTGCTCGGCCAGCACCGAGAGGTAGGCCACCTCCTCCGGCCCGAAGGCGCGGCCGCGGCGGCCCACCACCAGCATGGCCCTGGCCTGCCCGGCGCGAGCGCCCGGGATGGCCAGGTAGGACCAACCGGCCCGGCGGTCCAGGTGCACCGGGACCCCCTCGTCGTAGGCCATGGCCACCAGGGAGGCCCAGGGACCGGCCAGATGCATCCGACTCTCCCCCACCGTGGCCACCAGACGCAATCCCTGGCTGCGCTCCTCGGCCAGGAACACGGCGGAGGCGTCCGCCCGACCGAGACGGCAGGCGCTCTCCGCCACCCGCCGCATCACGGCGGCGCGGTCCTCGCCGGCCTGGAGGGCCTCGTCCAAAGACGCCAAGCACGCCCTGAGCTCCGCACAGCGCGCCTCAACCTCCCGCAGCTTGCGCTGCAGCCGCGCCCCACCCGGGGCCGGGACCTTTTCGGGGGGCACCCCACCACCTCGTTTGGGAGTTCCGCAAGGATCGGCGGCCGCTCCTGCGATCCCGCCTACCGTTGCGCTACCCGTTTCTGGTAGGTAATTTCGCCTCGGCGACTCGGCTTTCCTGCCGCCCTCACGCTTCCCATGCGGCCAGGTACTCCACCTGGCGCGGGGTCAATTGGTCGATGCCCATGCCCCAGGAATTGAGCCGCAGCTCGGCCACCCGCCGGTCCACCTCCGCCGGCACGCTCAGCACCTGCCGAGGAAGCCGGCCGCTCACCGCCACGTGGCGCAGGCTCATGGCCTGCAGGGCGAAGCTCATGTCCATGATCTCCACCGGGTGGCCGTCCCCGGCGGCCAGGTTCACCAGCCGGCCCTCCGCCAGCAGGTGCACCCGCCGCCCGTCCGCCAGGCGGTACTCCTCCACATGCTCGCGCACCCGGCGCACCTGCGTGCTCAGGCGGGCCAGATCCGGCTTTGAGATCTCCACGTCGAAATGGCCGGCGTTGGCCAAGAGCGCCCCGTCCTTCATCCGCTCGAAATGCTCGCCCCGGATGACCTCGGTGCAGCCGGTGACCGTGACGAAAACGTCTCCCAGGGGTGCCGCCTGGGCCATGGGCAGCACCCGCTGCCCGTCCAACGCCGCCTCTGCCGCCGCGATGGGGTCCACCTCGCAGACCACCACCTGGGCACCCAGCCCCCGTGCCCGCAGGGCCACGCCCTTGCCGCACCAGCCGTAGCCTACCACCACCACGGTCTTGCCCGCCACCAGCAGGTTGGTGGAGCGCATGATACCGTCCCAGACCGACTGCCCGGTGCCGTAGCGGTTGTCGAAAAGGTACTTGCAGCGCGCGTTGTTTACGGCCACCACCGGGAAGGGCAACTCACCCCGGGCCTCCATGGCCTTCAGGCGCACGATCCCGGTGGTGGTCTCCTCGCACCCTCCCTGGACCCGGTCGCCCTGCCCCCGCCGGGCCAACAGGGCGATGAGGTCGGCACCGTCGTCGATGACCAGTTCCGGATCCTGTTCGGCCACCATACCCAGGAAGGCGTCGTACTCCTCCGGCGTGGCTCCGTGCAGGGCATACACCCGCACCCCGGCGCGGTCCAGGGCGGCGACCACGTCGTCCTGGGTGGACAAGGGGTTGGAGCCGCAGGCATACACCTGGGCGCCGGCCTCGGCCAGGGTGATGGCCAGCACCGCCGTCTTCGCCTCCAGGTGCAGGCATATCCCCACCCGCCTTCCGGACAACGCGGAGCCGGCGACCAGTTCAGCGCGCACCTGCTCCAGAATCGGCATGTGCTCCCGCGCCCAGGCGATCTTGCGCTCGCCCTCCGCGGCCAGGGCCGGGTCGCGGATCACCGAACCGCCCATCTCAAAACCCCCCTAAAGCGGCGCAGCAGCAATCGCGGGGCTGGCCCGCCAAGCGGTCCACGGCCGCCAGGAACAGCTGCCGCATGGTCAAGGCGGAGTGGGCCATGAACTCCACCACCTCCTGGTGGGACAGGGGACGCGGGGACACGCCGGCGGCATAATTGGTCACCTGGGCCACTGTGGCGTAGCAGATACCCGCCTCCCTGGCCAGCACCACCTCCGGTACGCCAGTCATCCCCACCAGGTCGGCGCCCCAGCGGCGGTAGGCCCGGATCTCCGCCGGGGTCTCGAAACGTGGACCCTCGGTGCAGATGTAGCAGCCGGTGGAAAGGAGATGGATCCCCATCTCCTGCGCCGCCCCGGCTAGCGCCTGGCGCATTTGGGTGCAATACGGCTCGCTTAAATCGGTGTGCACCACCCGGTCGTCGAAGAAGGTGCCAGGTCTGCCCCTGGTCTGGTCGATGAACTGGTCCACGGCCACGAAGGCGCCGGGCTCCATCTCTCGATTCAACGAGCCCACCGCCGCGGTGGCCAGGATCCGCTCCACCCCCAGCTCCCGCAAGGCCCATATATTAGCCCGGTAGTTCACCCGATGGGGCGGCACGCTGTGGTCGGCGCCGTGGCGCGCCAGGAAGAACAGGTCCGCGCCGGCGCGCCGACCCCGCTGCAGGTGCACCTCGCCCCAGGGGGTGTCGACCCGCTCCTCGCCGGCCGCCTCCAGGGCTCCCGGATCATACACCCCCGTGCCGCCGATGATGGCCGTTCCCACCGTCCTTCCCCCCTTCTATGCTTCCGGAAAGCCCAGCCACCCGTCCTGGGCACGCCGGTAGGCGACCAACTCCTCCGGTCGAAAGAACAGTTCGATCTCCCGGGCGGCCGCCTGGACCGAGTCGGAGCCGTGGACCAGGTTGCAGGCCAGATCCAGAGCCAAGTCGCCCCGCACGGTGCCGGGGGCGGCCTGCAGCGGGTCGGTGGCTCCCATCAAGCTGCGCACCACCTCCACCGCTCCGCGCCCCTCCCAGACCATGGCCACCAGCGGCCCCCGAGTGATGAAGTCGATGAGCTCCCTGAAGAAGGGCCGCTCCCGATGCTGACGGTAGTGTTCCTCGGCGGTGCCCCGGTCCAGACGGAATAGCTTCAGCCCCGCCAGGCGCAGCCCCTTGCGCTCCAGGCGGGACACGATCTGCCCTATTAGGCCGCGCTCCACCGCATCCGGCTTGATCAGGACCAGTGTTCGCTCCAAAATCGCCTTCCCCCCAACTTCCAAGGTTGCCCCATAGAAAATTTCCCTGCCGAAGGGCGGCAGGGAAGAAACCGACGGTCACGCCGGCCAGTCAGCCGGCCGCCTGGGCTGCTTCGAAGATGCCCCGCTTGGTCTCCGTGGCCGTCACGTTCTTGGCCCCGAAATGCTCCACGATATAGTTGCAAGCCTCCCAGGGATCCACCCGATCGCCGCAGGTGAACACGTCCACCGCCGCGTAGCCCAACTCCGGCCAAGTGTGCACGGCCAGGTGGGACTCCGAGATGATGACCATGCCGCTGACGCCCTGGGGGCTGAATTTGTGGAAAGCCACTTCGCGTATCTCCGCTCCCGCGCTCAAGGCGGCATTCACCATGATGCCCTCGACCTTGTCCACATCGTTGAGGATGGCACGCTGGCAACCGAATACCTCGGCCAGAACGTGCCGGCCAAGAGCGTTCATCTCAATTATCAACCCCCTTTTACGATGTCGGCGGGGCGTGGCCGCCCCTGCGCACATATGGATTGTAGCAAATTCGCGGGGGATGTCAATGGTTTTGCGGTTGATCCGGGAAAAAAAGCTCCGCTTCCCTTCCTCTCTCCCTCAGGCTCCGTTTCCTGGGCCATCATGCCGTCGCACGCCGGCGCTCGGGCGCATACCCGGTCAAGCTGGCGGTAAGCTCGAAATAGCTGGTCGTGCAATTGGAGGAGGAGTTGCCTGCTTCTTGTCGAAAAGGAATCGCGAGGAGGGATGCCCCTTGTCCATGCCCCCGCTGCAGGCGATCCTGCTGCGCCGTCTGGAAGATCCGGACACCGCCGCGATGATCCGTCGCGCGTTGGAACGCAGCATCGTGCTGGATACCTGGATGGCCGGACAGCACGCGGCCCATCTGACCCCCGCCGCCCGCGACCTCCTGGAGCGGGAGGCCACGGCGGCCGCCTTGGCGGCGGTAGGCCGGGTGTTTCCCTCCCGTCCCATGCCGCCGCAATACGTGGACACCGTCTTCCACGAGCTGCTCGTTTCCTCCGCTTTGTTTTCCGCCCACGATCGGACCGGGTTGCTGCAGGCCGACGCGCAGGACGTGGCGGACGCCGCCCGGCGGTTGCGGGAGTTCACCGCCCGGGAGGCGGAGGGGCCGGTGGCCCCAGCCATGCTGTACGTGCTGATCACCGCCTACGAGAACCTGAAGGCGCTGGACTACTACGGCAGCATTCCGCTGGACGAGTTCCTGCGGGGCACCCGCCACCGCCCCTGGCTCGGCTACCTGCTCCAGGACGATCTGGACCTGCTCCTGGAGGTGGGCCTCGCGGAGCGGCGCGGTACGGACCTGGCGCCCACCGCGGCCGGACGGATGGTGCTGCCGCGGCTGCGCCGGCTCTTGGTCACCTCCGGAGAGCTTTCCTTCCGCCTGCGCGGGCAGCACCTCTCGCTGTTCACCCGCCTCACCGATTACGACCAGCTGTTCCGGGCGGTGGCCCCCACCATGCTGGAGGACACCCGCCGCTTCCTGCGCTTCGCCGGGGTCGTCCCGGGGATGCGGGTGCTGGAGGTGGGCTGCGGCACCGGACGGGTGACCATAGACGCCGGTCTGTTGGACCTGGTGGGGCCCGACGGAGTGGTGACCGCCACGGATCCCGCGCCGGGCCTTTTGAACGTGGCGCGGGAGAAGGCGCAGCGTCGGGAGACCGCCAACCTGCGCCTGGTGCGCTCGCCGGCGGAGGCCCTGCCTTTCCCTGACGCCGCCTTCGACCTGGCCCTGGGGGTCTTCTTCCTGCATTTCACCGATCCCTCCCGGGCGCTGCGGGAGATGCTGCGGGTGGTGCGCCCCGGCGGCGCCGTAGCCGTCTTCGTGTGGCCCAGGATCGACGGGGCGTCCTTCCCGATCCTGCCGCGTTGGTTCGGCGCCGTGGCCCGCCTGGCCCAGGAGCAGGGGCTGCCCTTCGAGTTCCTCGGCAGCGAGCCGGACGAGACCGGTCATCTGTTGCGCGAACTCGGCTGCCGGGTGGCCCAGCAGGAGGAGCGGCTGCCCTTCCAGGCCCCGAACGCACAGATCGGGGTGCGCTGGGTGCTCCAGGGGCCCGGGCTTTTCCAATCCATTCTGGAGCCGCTGCCCCATGCCGCCCGCCGGCAGCTGATGGACGACCTGGTGGAGCGGGGACGGCGCATCTGCGCCGAGACCTCCTTGGAGGAGCGAACGATCTGGGGACGCTGCGAGTTCGTGCGAGGGGAGAAGCCGTAGGAGACCGGGCCCCTCGCCCGGGAGGCTCAATGCCAGGTAGGCACGACCCGGGACGGCGACTGGTAGCGCGGATGCGCCTGCATGGCCACCCCGGCGGCCCGGGTGGCGCCCACCAGGTCGGTGGGCGTCGAGCGCCAAGTGCCGGTGTTGATGCGAAAGATCTGGAACGGGTTGGTGTAGGGCGTGGCGGCGCCGCCCCAGGTGGTGAAGGCGAAGCGGTACCCCTCCCGCCGCAGCACCCGAATCACCGTCTGATCATAGGCGCCGAAGGGATAGGACAGGAAGTTGACCCGATCACCGGGGAAATGCGCCTCGAGCACCCGCTTGGCCTCGGCCAGGTCCGACCCGATGCGCTTCCGGAAATGGGCCTTGGACTCGTAGGTGCCGGTGGCCGGGTCGTAGATGCGGTCGGTTAGCGCCGACCCGGTGGTGTTGCCCGGCCCGGACTGGACCCCCTGGTGGGAGTTGTAGGTCTGGGACTGCATGTCCACCAGTCCGCTGTCATACATCCGCCCCAACTCCGACCAAGTCATGGCCCACGGCTCGTGATGCACCACCCAGCCGGTGATCAAAAGGCACATGATGGGCACGTGGTAGCGCTTCAGGAGCGGGAAGCCGTAGGTGTACAGCCCTTGATAGCCGTTGTCGAAAGTCAGCAGCACCGCGTTGGGCGGCACCGACGCGCCATGCTCCATGAAGGAAACAAAAAGCGAGCCCGGGATGACGTTGAAATGGTCGCGGCGCAACGAGCGCAGGTCGCCCTGGAAGGTGGCGGGCGTGATCTCGTCGGTGTAGGGCTGGGGGTGGGGGGTGATGTCGTGCATCATCAACACGACCACCTCGTGGCGGTAATACACCGGTCCGCTGAAGTAGCGGAAGGTGAGCTGCCTCGGCACCGGGGGGCGCACGGCGGGCGCCTTCGCCTTGGCTGCGGTGGCTGCCCGCGCCGAATGGGATGTGCTCGGGTGGGCGCATCCGGCGGTCCCCAGCACCACTCCCAGCGCCAGGAGGCAGCAGCCCGCCTGCGCACCGCGCAAGGTCATCCCCCCCTCGGCTGTCCGGGCAGCGGGAATTGCATAACCGTGTGCATTTTAGCGCCGGAAACCTCCTCGGGTCAAGGTTTCCCGCGTTTTTTTAGCCCAGGGTCATTAAACGCCGCCCGCACGCGAAGGGAGCCCCCCTGCGGCGGCCCCCCTCCCTGCGGCGTGCGCCGACCTCCCTTTTAGTACAAGGCCGACACGATGCGGCCCACGATGCAACTCAGCACCACGGCCACCACCGCTCCCACGATGGGGATCACCATGGCCATGGCCGGAGACACTCCCATGCTCGTCACTTGCCCACCACCCCCTTGACTCAGATGTAGTATTCGCCTTGCACCGCCGGATTCCTGCCTAAGAGGCGGCCTTGGCCGCCTTGGCCCAGGTCAGCTTGCGCTCCGCCACCAAAGACCGGTAGTTCCCGTAGAGGATGCGCTCCTTCAGGGCGGCGGTCAGGGTTTCCTGCTTCTTGATCAGGGCGGTCAGCACACCACCGGCGGTGGTGTCGCCCACCAGGATGGCCCCGACCAGTTGATCGCCGCGAAATAGGAACTTCTGATACTGGTCGCCGCGGCGTCGGCGCACCGCCTCCAAATCCGGCTGATCCAGGGTGAGTCCCATGGTCATCACCGACATCTCGAATTTGGGCATGGAGTTCATGGCGATGCCCCCGGCATATAGCTGAGAATCTCCGGCCATGTTGGCGCCGGCGATCAGCCCCATCTCGTAGGCCACCGGCAGGATGGCGATGATGCGGTGATCGGCGTTGATCACGTCGTATCCCTCCGCCACGTCCCCCGCGGCGTAGACGCCGGGCAGGTTGGTAGCCATGCGCTCGTCGACCACGATGCCCCGGTTGATCTGGATGCCGGACTCCTGAAGAAAGCCGGTGTTGGGCCGCACGCCGATGGCCACCACCACCATCTGGCAGGGCAACTCCCGGCCGCTCTTCAGGACCACCCCCTGCACTACCCCGTCCCCATCGGGCACGATCTCCGTCACCGAGTCCTCGGTGACCACCTGAGTACCCAACTCCACCATGCGGTTTTGCAGCAGGTTGGAGCCGTCCTCGTCCAGGGCCAGGCCCAGGACTCGGGGCAACATCTCCACCACCGTCACGCCCACCCCGCCGCGGTGGCGCAGGGCATCCGCCGCCGACAGGCCGATGAGCCCGCCCCCGATGACGATCACGTCCCGCACCCGGGGCAGCCATTCCTTGATGTCGTCGGCATCCTGCCAGGTAGTGAAGGTGAACACGCCCCGCGCATCGGTGCCCTTCATGGGCGGCACGAAGGGCTTGCCCCCGGTGGAGATCATCAGCCGGTCATAGGCGAGGTCGGTGCCGTCCGCCAGTTGCAGATGACGGCTGTCCGGCAACACCTTGACCACCCGGGAATCCGTGCGGACTTGGATCCGGTGGTTCCGATAGAAGGCGGCCGGGCGGTAGTTCATCCGCTCCGGAGGCGTCTCGCCTCCCAGGTAATAGGAGATCAGCGGGCGCCCGTAGGCCTCGTGACGCTCGTCGGAGAGCACCATGATCTCCCCTTTGGGGTCCCGGCGCCGCACGGCCTCGGCGGCCGCCAGGCCCGCGTAGGAGTTGCCGATCATCACGTAGCGCATCTAACGCTCCCCCTTTCCGGCGGAGACCACTTGGCTGAAGGCGAACTCTCCGGCCTTGTCCCAGCGCGTGATCTGGGCCGATTCCAGATAGCCCACGTGGCGCAGGGCGCCGGGCTTGCAGGCGGCCACGCAGGGCGCCGTCTCGTGCTCCAGGCAGCCGTCGCATTTCATGGCCAGCTTCTCCTCCTCCACCAGTTGGATCACCCCGAAGGGGCAGCACATCACGCACATGCTGCAGCCCACGCAGCGGTCGTAATCGGTGGTGACGAAGTCACCGTCCCGGTGCCGGCAGCCGGTCATGCAGGCGCTGACGCAGGGAGCCTGCTCGCAATTGTGGCACAAAAGGGGCTGCAGCTTCTGGCCCACCCGCTGGATCCAGATGCGGGGGAAGGGATCCGCCTTGCGATGCTCATAGGCTATGGCCTGCTGGCAGGCGGGGATGCACTCGCCGCAGGCGTTGCATTTGGCCGCATCCACATTGATGGCCCGCTTGTACTCCGCTACCCTCTCCGGATACATTCGCCTCGCCTCCTCAATGCTCCTCGGGACGGTCCAGCATGATGGCCTCCAAGCTCTCCCCGGCCGCCAAGGGCCCGGAACCCCCCGGCACCACCACCAGGGCGTTGGCCCGCAGCCAGGAGAAGGTCGAATCGGAACCCTGCCCAGAAATCAGATGGGCCATGGGGCCCGCGGCGTCCTCCCCCACCGTCGCCCGCAGGTAGCGCGGCCGCGGCGAGGCCTTGGGAAAACCCTCGGCCAGCCGCACCGGCACCCGGGGTCGTGCCAGGTAGCGATGGCCGCCCAGATGCCGCAGCAACGGGCGCACCAGCAGTTGGAAGGTAAGCATGGCCGATCCGGGGCTGCCCGCGAGCCCCACCAACGGCCGACCATCCACCAGGGCGCCCAGGGCGGACTTCCCGGGACGCATGTGCACCCGCCAGAATAGCTCCTCGCCCCCCATCTCGGCCACCACCCGGCGCAAAAAGTCGCGGCGTCCCACGGAGACCCCCCCCGATACCAGGATCACCTCGGCGCCGCGCCCCGCCGTCAGGGCCTCCCGCAGGCGATCGGGGTCGTCCCCCACCCGGGCACAGCCGACCACCTCGGCGCCAGCCTCCCGACACGCCCACCCTATCCCCAGGCTGTTCTGGTCCCGGATCTGTCCCGGACCCGGTTCCTCGTGGGGCGCCACCACCTCGTCCCCGGTGACCAAAAGGTGCACCCGCGGGCGGCGAAACACTCGGATCCGGGTGACCCCCAGACCCGCCAAGAGCCCCAGGGCGGCGGCGTCGAGCTGGGTTCCCCGCTCCAGGACCACCGTGCCTCGCGACACGTCGCTGCCCCGCCGGATGACGTTGTCCCTGGGCCTGACCGCGGCGCGGGCCCACACCGCCGCGGCGTCCTCCCGGGTCGCCTCCACCACCAGCACCGCGTCCGCCCCCCGCGGCAGCGGTCCGCCGGTGGCCACCCGCACCGCCTCCCCTGGCTGAAGGCTCGCCCCCGCCGGCAGTTCCCCGCGCAGGACGAGACGAACCTGCGCCTCCTCCCGGGCGCCGGCGGTATCGGAGGAGCGCACGGCGTAGCCGTCCATGGCCGAACGGTCGAAGGCGGGGAGGTCCACCGGGGCGCATATGTCCCCGGCCGGCACTCGGCCGTGGGTCTCGGCCAGGGCCACCTCCTCGGCGTCCAAGGCTCCCGTCCGGCCCAGCAGTGACTCCAAGGCCTCCTCCAAACTTACCACAGGAGTTTCCTCCCTTCCGCCAGGACCGCGGCCCGCGCCAAGTCCCGGGGCGAGTTGACGCTCAGGAAGCGCAAGGCTGGATCGCCCCAGCGGACGAGTTGATCCTCGCCCACCTCCCGCACCCGCAGGGCCGGCAACACCTGGGCCAAGCGCGGGCCCTCCCCCCGCAGGGCCTCCTCCAGCGCCGGGAGGCACCCCGGTCCGTACAGGGCCGCCACGGTGGCGGCGTGGCCGCCGACCCGCGGCAGGACCAGGTCGACGCCGTCCCGCAGGGCATGCAGGGCGGCGGGGAGTTCGGCCGGCAGGAAGGGCATGTCGCACCCGGCTACGAACACCCAGTCCTCGGCCAACTGGAGGGCGGCGTGGATCCCGGCCAGGGGACCCCGCCCCGGGTGGCGGTCGGCGATCATCTCCCATCCCAGATCCGCGAACCGCTCCGGGTGGTTGGTGACCAAAAGCACCCGCTCCACCCCGGGGGAGCACTCCAGGTGGGTGGCCACGATGTCGGCCAGCGGGCGCCCGGCCAATTGGACCAGCCCCTTCTCCTGACCCATGCGGGTGCTGCTTCCCCCCGCCAGCACGGCGCCGGTCATCCCCGCAAGGCCACGGTCAGGGAGGCCGCCTGTCCGCCGCCCTCGTCCAGCTCCACCGTAAGGGAGGTCAGACGGTCGCGATCCAGGATGGGGTCCAGGGCATCGGCCAGCCGGGCGGTGAGGTAGCGGCACAGATCCTCCACGTTCAGGGAACCGATGGGTAAGCGCACCACGTCCTGGCGGGGCAGAAAATACCGCTTGTCGTTGACTTCCACCTGATAGCCCGCGTCCTCCTCCCGGATCTGCATCACCGCGGGGGGGTAGTCCGCCAGGAGCACCCGATGGTCCAACTCCTCGCACAAGGCCCGCACCGCATCCTTCAGGCGATACAGATGCACCAGCATCCCCCGCTCCGACAGCTCCCCCTCCACCGTCACGGAGAGGCTGTGGAAATGGGGATGCAACCCGCTGCACTTGCCGCGTCCCGGCACCAGATGCACGTTTTGAAAGTCCAACCCGGCCTCCCGGCCGGAAAGCCTCAGCTTCATCTAGCCGCCGATACCTCCTGTCCAATCCGGACGCACCGGGCCCAAAGCTCCGTCAGCCGGGCCTGGCCCGCCCCGCCACGCAACGCCGCCCCCAGATCGGCGCGGGGCGGCTCTCCGTAGCGGAAACCGTACACTCGGCCGTCGGCCGCCAAACGCAAACCGCGGCGGCGCGCTCCGGGTTCCGCGTAGCGGACGAAGCGGCACAGGCTGACCGTCACCCCGTTCACCCGAAAGCGCGGCCGGTCGAAGCGGCGCGTGGCGTCCTCCAGCGCCTCGCCCCGCTCCCGCAGCCAGCGCTCCAGGGACTCCAGATCCCGGTGGCGACGCCGGTAATAGGTGGAGGAGATGCCCACCTGGGACAGCTCGATGAACTGGATCCGCGCCCCGAGGCCCCCGGCGAAAGCGATAAGATCTACCGTCTCCTCCTCGTTGACGCCCCGCAGGACCACCGCGTCCAGCTCCAGGGCCAGTCCGGCCTTGGCGGCCGCCCGGACGCCCTCCAGCACCCCGGCCAGGCGGTCCTCCCCGGTAAGTTCCCGGAAACGCTCGGGCCGCAGGGTGTCCAGGCTGATATTAACGCGCCGCAACCCGGCCGCGGCCAGGTCGCCCGCCTGGGTGGCCAGTTCCAGGCCGTTGGTGGTGAGGGAGAGGTCAGCTCCCAGGGTTGCCAGCTCCCGCACCAGAGCAGGCAGGCCCGGACGCAACAGTGGCTCACCGCCGGTGAGCTTGATTTTGCGCAGCCCCAGGGGCAGGGCCGTCCGCAGCAGCATCAAAAGTTCCCGGTCTGCCAAATGTCGTCCGGGATGCACGTCCCCCTCCCGGTGGCAATATTCGCAGGACAGGTCGCAAGCCGACCAAACGGCCACCCGCAGGGAGGGGATCAGGTCCATGCCGGATCGTCCACGGTAACCTGCACCGTGTCCCCCTCGCCGAGTCGCGCCACCTGGGTGCCGTCCAGGTGGAAATAGCCGTTGCCCTCCAGCATCTGGCGCATGGTCCGGGCCGCAGAGGGAGGCCGCGGCGGCAAAAGCGGCTGAGCCCACCACTGGCCGTCCCGCTCCTCCAGGCGCACCTGGAAATATTTCCTGGTACCCTCCTCCGTCTCCACCGCCTGGGTCAGGCGGGCGGTGATCGTTCGCTCGTGACTCAGGGGCGGCAGGCCAGCCATCTTCCGGATGGCCGGTCGGACGAATAGATGGAAGGTCATGATGGCCGAATAGGGCCATCCGGCCAGGGAGAACACCGGCTTGCCGGCCACCTCGCCGAAGGCCGTGGGCTTGCCCGGGATCATGCGCAGGCCGTGGCTCTTCAGCCGGCCCAACTTGGCCACCACCGCGGGGATCAGATCGTGGATATTCTCCACGTCCTGCCCCTCCAACACCAAGAGGCTCGCTCCCGTGCCGCCCGTGGTGACCAAAAGGTCGAAGGCGCCGTCGGAGCAGGCTCGATAGATATATGCCTCCACGTCCTCAGCCTCGTCAGGCAGGGCCCCCAGGCGGTGGGGATCCCCTCCCGCCTCCAACACCGCCGCCTCCAGCAGGTAGGCGTTGGAGTCGTAGACCTGGGCCGGGCCCAGGCGATCACCTGGCGACACCAACTCGTCACCCGTGGAATAGATGGCCACCCGGGGGCGGCGCACCACCGGCACCCGGGTGATCCCCAGGGCCGCCAGGGCCGCCACGTCCACCAGCCGCAGCAGATGGCCGCGGGACAAGAGCTGTTGCCCCTTTTGAAAGTCCTCGCCCACGGGAGACACATGTTGCCCCGGCTGGGCCGACCGGGTGAGCACCACCCGGTCCTCCTCCGTCCGGGAGGCCTCCTCCACCAGGATCACGGCGTCCGCGCCCTCCGGCAGCATGGCGCCGGTGGTGGTCAGGGCCGCCTCGCCGCCGCCCAGGGCCGCCTGAGGCACGTGCCCGGCGGTGACCTTCTCCACCACCCGCAGGGTCACGGGGGTCTCCCCCGACGCCGCCCGCAGGTCCTCGCTGTTGACGGCGTAGCCGTCCACCGCCGAGCGGGTGAAGGACGGCAGGTCCACCGGGGCGGTCACATCCGCGCTCAGGGCGCGCCCCACCGCCCGGGGCACCGGAACCTGCTCCGTCTCCCGGAGCACCGGCACCTCCCCCAGGATCAGCGAGACGAGTTCCTCGACGCTGGACCGCCCCATCTGCCTGCCTCCCCGCTGCTAGTACACCGGCTTTACGGGATGGGTCTTTACCTTCGCATCCGCCAAGACCTTGGCGGCCTTCTCCTCGTCGGCCAACGGAACCCAGATGGTGGCATGGTACGGGGGAACGCTCATCACCTTGCGACCGGTGATCTTGATCCCCTGCTTCTTGAGTGCTTCCTCCGCCCGGTCAAAGTCTCCGTTCATGTACTCCACCCTAAAGGGGGCGGCCGTCACGGTACCTACGAAAGGTGCGCCAGCCATCGTCTCACCTCCAGCTGATATAGGGCGGCCCTCAGATCTGGGACGTCTTCCAGTCGAACAGGTCGGCCGTCAGCATGCGCACATGCTTCTCCCGGCTCACCGTGGACAGCTCGTTGATGTTCCCGAAGCGCAGGGCGTCCATGGAGCACTTGGTGACGCAGGCCGGCAAGAGACCCTTGTCCACCCGGTCCATGCAGTAGTCGCACTTGACGATCTTGCCGTTGCGCGGGTCCAGCTGCGGCGCCCCGAAGGGGCAGGCGGCGATGCAGCTCTTGCACCCGATGCACAGCTCCTGGGCCACGAAGACGATGCCATCCTTCTCCCGCCGCTGCATCGCCCCCGTGGGGCAGACCTCGATGCAAGGGGCGGGCTCGCAGTGGCGGCAGTTCAAGGGCATGTACACGGTGCGCAGCTGGAAGCTGCCGTGGGCCTTGACCTTGTACGGTCCGATCTGGATCACCCGCATCAGGCGGGGACCCACCGGCAGGTCCTTCTGCATCTTGCAGGAGATCTCGCAACTAAAGCAGCCGATGCACCGGTCCAGGTCCACGGACATGACCAGCCGGGTCTTGGGACCCCTGAGGGTCACCCGCGAGTCCCGCCCCTCCCAGGGGTTGCTCTTGGCGAAGGTTTCTTGCATGCTATTGCCTCCCCTCTATTTCTTGCTGCTCAGGTTGCCGGTGGCGATCTCCTGGGCGTAGGGATCCTCCCAGGGTGTGCGCTCCTCGTAGTCCCAGTTCCGGTTCTTGTACTCGCCCAAGAGCACACCCTCGCCGTTGAACAGGTTGGGGTAGTTCTCCCGCAGATAGGCGTCCACCTTGGCCGCGGCCTTGGCCCCGTCGTCGCCCTTGCGGTGGATCCGCACGGCCATGGACTTCCATTGGATCTGGCCGTAGACCGGATCCTTGATGATGTCGTCGATGACCACGTTGACCGTCTCGTAGGGGTGGAAGGGCTGGTAGCGGTCGAAGCCGAAGTTGACCCAGCTGCCCCAGGGCGGCACCATCTCGGTGACCCAGGCGGGCCCGTCGATGGCGCCCCGGTCGTTCTCCAGGATCACCGTGTCGCCGTCCTCGATGCCCAAAAGGCCGGCCAGCTCCGGATGGATCTGGATGTAGCGGTCGGGCACCAGCTCGTCGGCCCAGGGCCACCAGTGGCCGCCCTCGTGGAAGCTGGAGGTCATGCGGCAGGTGTTCAGTTGGATGGGATACTTCTTGGCCCGCTCCGGGTTGGCGATCCAGGTCTCGCTGGCCTCCCGGTGGCGCGGCACCCGGTCCCACCCGAACTTCTCCAGCCAGGGGGATGCCAGCTCGATCTTGCCCGAGGGGGTGGGGAAGCGCTGGTTGCTGCCCGGGTAGTTGTCCCCCTCCTGGTACATGATCCACTTGCCGCGGATGGTGGCCTCGGGATCCTGGAAGGTGACTTCCTTCTTGCTCTCCGCCGGCCACATGATGCCCCCCGGCGGGTTCTTCTCCGGGTCAAGCAGGTCCGAGGTTATGCCCGCGGTCATGTGGTCCTGGGAGTTCATCCAATCCGTGAAGGTCCGCTCGTCCACGTCGGTGTCGTTCTTGGTGAGCCAGGGGAACTTGTCCCCGAAGCCCATGGCCTTGGCCAGCTTGCTGTAGAAAAACAGATCCGGCCGGTGCTCGTGCTGGTAGTCGATGACCTTGTTGTGCCACTGGATGAGGCGGTTGTTGCCGTGATGGCAGATGCTCTCCGTCTCCATGCCGATGGCGATGGGGAAGGCCGCGTGGGCGAAGTGGTAGGTGTGGTTCGGATAGAGGGACAGGTGCACGGTGATCAGGTTCTTGCGCAGGGCCTGCTCGGTCTTGGTCACGTTGGGGAACTGGGGCAGGTGGTTGCCGTTCCAGATCAGGCCCCGGATGGGGTAGGGCTTGCCGTGGAGCATGCCGTTGATGATGGTCGGCACGGAGTTGTCGCCCCAGGGCAGCAGGTTGTCGGCGATGATGGGCCGCTTGGGGGCCGCAACATCGTTGGTGTCCTGGCCGTAAGACATGGGAGGCCGACAGTTGTGCAGCCAGTTCCAGCCGCCGCCCTTGATCCCCACGTTGCCGGTGATGGCCAAGAGCGCGGCGATGGAGCGGTTGATGTTGTTGGAGTTGTACTGCTGGGCCGTGCCCAGGCACCCGGTGGCCGAGGCGGGCTTGGAGGTGGCGAAGAGCCGGGCGGCCTTCAGGATCAGGTCCCGGTCCACCATGGTGACCCGCTCCGCCTTCTCCAGCGTCCACTCGGCGCAGGCCTCCCGGTACTCCTCAAAGCCGTAGACCCACTGGTTCACGAACTCCCGGTCGTACAGGCCCTCCTGGATGATGACGTTGCCCATGGCCAAAAACAGCGCCGTGTCGGTGTTGTTGCGCACCATCAGGAACAGGTCGGCCTTGGACATGGAGGAGTTGTACCGGGGGTCTACGCCGATGATCTTGGCCCCGGCGTCCTTGGCGTCCAGGATCCCCCGGAAGGTGATGACCTCCTGAGCCGCCATCTCGGTGCCCACCATCAGAATGCACTTGGAGTGCTTCCAGTCGGGGGAGGGGTTCATAAGCCGGCCCAGGCCCTCGGCGCCGAAGACGTAGTTCATGGCCGCCCCCGGGCTCTCGCAGCAGATGGGGCCCTGCCCGAAGACGTTGGGGGTGCCGAAGAACTTACCGAAGCGCCCGCCGCCTACCTTGTTGCCCATAGAGGAGCGGCCGGTGCGGAAGATGGCCAGGGCCTCGGGACCGTAGCGCTGCTTCAAAAGGGTCAGCCGCTCGGCCACGAAATCGATGGCCTCGTCCCAGCTCACCCGCCGGAACTCATCATCCAGGGACTTGCGGATATGGGGATAATGCACCCGCAGGGGGTTGTAGTAGCGCTGGAACTGACTGGTCCCCTTGCTGCAAAGACCGCCGCGGCTCAGGGGATGGCGCTCGTCGCCCATGATGTCGATGATGCGCCCTTCCTTGAGATAGATCTTCATACCACAGCCTGACTCGCACTGGTTGGTGCAGGTGGTCCTCCGGACGGTATCGTAGTCCCGGGTGGACTCCTGCGGCCGGTAGTCGGGCTTGATCTCAGGCATCCTTTCGACCTCCCTCTGCTGTATCGTTTCGCCTCAGCCACACTTCCCGTTCCGCCATCCCCAGGGGCACCGCCAGGAGTTGCAGGAAGGGAATCACAACTGGACCACCCCTTTGCTTCTCTAGGTTGGCCTGGCACATGCCGCACACGGTGACCACCACCTCGGCTCCGGCCTGGGCCGCGCCCTGCAGCACCGCTTGCCCTTTGCCTCCCGGCAGGCCGCCCCGGTAACCCTTGGGGGCGCCGCAACACTCCTCGGCCGCCGCGAAGGACACCAGTTCCACCCCCAACGAGCGCAGGGTTTCCTCCACCGCCGCCGGAGTCCGCTCCGCCAACTCGCCCTTGCGGCAGCCGTAGTAGACCGCCGCCCGCAGGCCGGAAAGATCCCCCACGGCGCGCTCGGCCACCGCCGCCGCCAGATCCCCCTGGGCCAGCAGATCCAGCAGGTGCCGCGCCCCGGTGCCCTCCGGCACCCGGTAGCCCACCACCTGCATGGAGAAGGCGGCCCGCCGCCTGGTCTCAGGGTTCTCGTCCATGCGCCGGAAGGCGCCGCGCAGGTTGGCCAAGCAGGACAGGCAGGAGGTGGCCAGTTGGTCCTCTCCCGCCAGGTCCACCAAGCGCAAGGGGGCCACGATGCCGCTGAAGAAATTGGGGGGATCCTCCACGCCGCCGCAGCAGTCTTCCGGAGCCATCCGGTCCATCGCCAGCCCCAGGCAGGCGGCGATCTCCTCCGTCGCGAGGAGCCGCTCATGGTACACCACCGCCGCCTGGCAGCCGGGATAATGGCGCACCGACCTCGCTCCCGGGTCTCCCTGGGTCGTCCGACTCACCTCCTTCGCGAGCCTATTGGACCCAAAACACCGGTTCCCGGCTTCCCGCGCGGAAAGCCTCGGGTGCGCCGCCGGACCCGCCCCGCCGGGGCGGACCGCGCGTCGTCGCACACTTCTTATATTTAATAGCATAGCCGTCCGGGGCATCCGGGTCAAATAAAACCTTCTAATGCACCTATCCGCCTCCCTCATACCTGTTTCTTGGCGAAGCTCACGAACTCCTCGGCCATGCGCGACTTGAACTTCTGCCGGGGATAGGCCACGCAGAAGCTGCGCTCGATCAAGAGATCGCGCACCGGGATCACCTTCAGGGAGCCCAGTTGCAGCTCTTTGCGCACCGCCCATTGAGAAACGAAGGCGATGCCCAGCCCCGACTCCACCGCCGTCTTGATGGCCTCGGTGCTCCCAAGCTCCATCACCCGGCCGAAATCCTCCATGCGCAAGTTGGCGTCGCGCAAAGCCCGCTCCACCACCCGGCGGGTGCCGGAGCCGGGCTCCCGAAGGATGAGCGGCTCTCCCCGAAGCTCCGCGGCCACCACGTACTCGCGGCCAGCCCAGGGATGCTCGGTGCCGATGATGAGCACAATGCGGTCGGTGGTGAGGGCGTCGCAGGCCAGCTTCTTGTTGTCCACGCTGGCCTCCAACAGACCCAGGTCCAGAATGTTCTCCGTCAGCAGGCGGATGATCTCGGCCGTGTTCTTCACCTGCAGGCGCACCACCGCCAGGGGGAACTTGCGCTGGAAGTTGCCGATGACCCGGGGCAGCACGTACTGGCCCACGGTGGTGCTGGCTCCCACCATCACCTCCCCCTCCATGGATCCGATGTGGTCCCGGATCTCCCGATCGGCCTGTTCCCAGATGCTCAGGATGTTCCTGGCGTGCTGGTACAGGATCTCCCCCATGGGAGTCAAGGAGATGGAGTTCACGCTGCGGTCGAACAGACGCGTGCCGTAATGCTCCTCCAGCGACTGGACCTGCAGGCTGACCGCCGGCTGGGACAGGTTCACCGCCTTGGCCGCCAGGGAGAAGCTTCTGCGGGCCGCCACGGCGCAGAACACCTCCAGTTGGTTGATGGTCAAGGTGCATCTCCTCCCTCGGCCAGGGCCCGCTCCACGGCCGCCAGCATGTCCATCACGTTCTCCCGGATCATCAGGCGCGCCACGGGATTCAAAAGGGATGCGATCATGGGCATGCCGAACTCGAAATCCACGGTCAGGGTGACCGCCGTGGCCCCGCCCGATGGCTCCAGGATCCATTCCCCCTCGAACCGCTTCAGGTCGCCCTCCACCAGCCGGTAGCGCACGCGCCACTCCCGGTCGTCGAACTCGTCCCGCTCCGTCCAGCGGAAGGGGGCGCCGTGCAGCCGGGTGGCCCAGCGCGTGACCGTGAAGCCCTCTCCCCGCTCCAGCACCCGCACCTCGTCCACGCTTTTCATGTAGCGCGGGAATTCCTCCATGCGCTGCAGGAAGGCGTAGACCGCTTCCGGGGACGCCGGCACCGTTCGGGACACCTCTACCCGCGGCAATGGCCCAACTCCCTCCCGCTCAAAGCTCCTCCACCACGGCATCCACCTCGGCCAGGGCGTCGGTGAAAGCCGCCGTCGCCCGGTCCAGCTCCGCATCCGTGATCACCAGGGGCGGCATCACCCGGATGACCCGCTCGTTGTTCAAGGTGTGCACCGCCAGCACCCGGCGCGCCAGCAGGCTGGCCATCAGGGCCCCGCCGGCCCCCTCCCGGGTCATCTCCAGCCCGATCATCAATCCCTTCCCGCGCACCTCTCGCACCGTGCGGGGGTAGCGCGCGGCCAAGTCGGCCAGCCGGCCCAGCAGACGGGCTCCCTTGCGCGCCGCCTGCCCGGGCAGATCCTCCCGCTCCATTACCTCGAGGGTGGCCAGGGCGGCGGCGCAGGCCAGGGGATTCCCGCCGAAGGTGGAGGTGTGCAAAAGCGGCGCGGCGGCGAAGAAGGAGAACGCACGCTCGGTCCCCACCACGGCGCCGATGGGCATGACCCCGCCTCCCAGGGCCTTGGCCAGGCACATGAGATCGGGCACCACGCCCCAATGCTCACAGGCGAAAAGCCGACCGGTGCGGCCCATACCGGTCTGGACCTCATCCAGGATCAAAAGCGCCCCCGCGCGGTCGCAGATCTCCCGCGCCGCGGCCAGGTAGCCGTCGGGCGGCAGGATCACTCCGCCCTCCCCTTGGATGGGCTCCAGAATAACCGCCGCCGTGCCCGGTCCCACCGCCCGGTCCAGGGCGGCAGCGTCCCCGAAGGGCACGTGGGTGACCCCCGGCAAGAGCGGCTCGAAGGGCCGCCGATAGACGTCCCGACCGCTGACGGACAGCGCCCCGAAGGTCTTGCCGTGGAAGGCGCCCAGGGCGGCCACGAAGCCCGGCCGGCCGGTGGTCACCCGGGCGAACTTCAGCGCTCCCTCCACGGCCTCCGCGCCGCTGTTGCAAAAGAAGCAATACTCCAGATCCCCCGGGGCCAGGCCGGCCAGGCGCTCGGCCAAGCGGGCCGTGGGCTCGGACAAAAGCACCCGGGAGGACATGGCCTGCTTGGTCAGTTGCTCCTGGACCGCCGCCACCACCGCCGGGTGACCGTAGCCGGGGCCCATGACCCCGTAGCCGCTGGCGCAGTCCAGATACTCCTGCCCCGCCACGTCGCGGACCCACGCACCGTGGGCCTCGGCCTCGAAATTCACCAGGCCCATGAAACGAAAGACCCGGGCCTGCCCGGGGTTGGCATGTCGCTCGAATGCGGAAAGCACCGCCTCCGCCCGGACGGCGGGATCCTCCGGTGGCAAAACTCCGCCTCCCCTTCCCTATCTTACATCAAGGCTTCGACATGGGCGGGGGGATTCCTGCTCCGAGACCTCAGATCCAGCGCCGGGAGCGGAAATACAGGAGCATCATGAGCGTCACGGCGGCCATGAGCCCCAGGGAGTAGTAGTAGCCGTAGGCCCAGCGCACCTCGGGAATGCGGAAATTCATGCCGTAGATGCCGGTGATCAGGGTAAGGGGCATCATGACCGTGGCCAGAATGGTGAGGGTCTTCATGATCTGGTTCAAGCGGTTGGAGGCCGAAGACATGTAGGATTCCACCGTGCTGCTCAGCACCTCGTGGAAGGAATCCAAAGTTTCCAGGGCCAAGGACAGGTGATCGTGAACGTCCTCCATGTAGGGATGCAGCTCGGCCAGTCGGTGCCGGTAGGCGTCGGACAAAAGACGGGAGAGCACCTGGCGCTGCCCGGCCAGCACCCGCCGCAGCTGGAGCACATGCCGGCGGGTGTGAAACAATCGGGTCAAAAACTCGCGCCCCGGTCTGGAGGCCAACTCTCCCTCCAGTTGAAAGATGGTTTCCTGCAACTGGTCCAACTCCGGAAAGGCCGCCTCCACCGCCTCGTCCAACAAAAGGTACAAGGAGAAGGCAGCGCCTGCGCGCCCCTGGGCCTCCCGGGCCAGCCGCCGGGCCGCGGCGGCCACGCAGGGGGCGGGCTTACGGTGCACGCTCAGCAGGAAGTCCTCCCCCCATACCACCTCCAAGACGTCCGTGTCGGCGTCCAGGGCACCCAGGGGTAGGGTCAAGGCCACCATCCCCTGCGGACCTTCCCGCAGCAGTGCCCGGTGGCGCTGTCCGGCATGCTCCTGCAGCAACAGGGGCGGCAGGGCGAACACCCTACGCACCGCGGACAGTTCCGCCTCCTCCGGCCGGGCCAAGTCCACCCACACGGGCCGCACGCAGGACACCTGCTGCCAAGATTCCAGCTCCCGCACCCGAGGGCCGCGCCAGGCGATGGCCCGCATTCGCATCCCTCCCGGCTATAGGATGTCCGGGTGGCGACGATCCTTGCGGAGGCGGTTCATCCGGCGGACAGCCGGCGGCGCACCCGCCCCCAGAGGAAGGGCACGAGGCGAAAGAAGAAGGCCCGCAAGGCGCCCGGCCACGCCGCCGGCGAGCGCAGGGGCCTCAGGCAGCGGCGATAGCGCGGATCCCCGGCCAGGCGGAAGGCCACGGCGAAGCGCAGGTGGTGCCAAGCCAAGAGCTCGGCCCGGCGAGGGGGAGGCAGGTTCGCCAGATGCCGCCGGAGCATGACCTCGCCGCAGCGGTAGACCCGCTCCAGATCCTTGCTGACCCCGCCGGGGGAATCGGCGTAGGCCACCAAAGGCCACAAGAGGTGCACCACGGGCCCCTGGCCGGCCAGCCGGATCCAAAGCTCCCAGTCCTCCGCACCGTCCACGCTCGGATCGAAGCCGCCCAGCCGCGTTAGGACCTGCCGACGGGCCAGCACGGTGGAGGTCTGAAAGCGGTTCAGGGACCAAAGGTCCGCCTCCCGCCAGCGCCGCCAGGGCAGCTCGGCCGGTGCCGGCGCCACGGCTACGCCGGGGCGGTGCCAGTCGCAGGTGATGGCCACCGCCTCCGGGTGAATGGCCGCCGCCGCCAGCTGCCGGGCCAATTTATCCGGCTCGAAGGTGTCGTCGGCGTCCAGGAAGGCCACCCACTCTCCCCCGGCCGCCGCCAAGCCTCGGTTGCGCGCGGCGCTGGGGCCGGCATTGGCTTGGCGCAAAAAATGCACCCGCGAGTCCGAAAAGGCTTTGGCCACCTGCGCGGTGGCGTCGGTCGAGCCGTCGTCCACCACCCAGGCCTCCCAGTCGGCGAAGGTTTGGGCGACGAGGCTCTCGAGGGCCGCCGGCAGGGTGGCCGCCGCGTTGTAGGCCGGGATGACCACGGACACCAGGGCCACGTCCATCGCCTCCTGCTCCGGTTTGCACCCAGTATATCCCGGAAGGATGACCGGGGCATTAAAAAACCGCGGTGTGCTCCGCGGTCTCAATCCACGAAGGGGCCCCAGCGGTGCATCGGTTCTCCGATGGGCGGTGAGGCCACCACCACGAATCGCGTCTCCTGCGTCGCCTCCACCCGCAGGGTGTCTCCCGCTGACCAGATCAACAGCTCCCCCGCCGGCGCCGCCAGGCGTTCGGGTCCGTAGCGGGCGGTGCCCTCCAGGCCGTAGGTGAACAAGCTCCAATCGGCGGGCACCGGCCGAAGCAAGACCCCGGGGGACAACGTCACGTCCCAGTACAGCAGCGGACGCTCAAAGTTCACCAAGGTCCGCTCCCCCGCCACCAGCCGCAGTTTGGCAGGCGGGTCCGACACCTCGGGCGTCGTCGGCAAGGTGAGATACTCCGGCTCGGCCTGCTTCCGGGCGGCCGGCAAATTCACCCAAAGCTGCAGTCCGTGGGCGCCGCCGGGACCGGGCAACTCGGAGTGTACCAAACCGCGTCCCACCCGGATCTTCTGCAGCGCACCGCCGCCCAGCACCTCCCGGTTCCCCGTGCTGTCGGCGTGGTGCAACTCCCCGTCCAAGACGTAGGTCAACAGCTCGAAGCCGCGGTGGGGATGGTCGGGAAAGCCCGCCGGCGGTGCGATGCTGAACTCGTCCAGCAGCAGAAAGGGATCCAGGTAGGGCAGGCGGGATGAACCGATGGCGCGGCGCACCCTGGCCCCCGCGCCGTCCTGCGTCTGCGCCGCCGCGACCCGGTCCGTCACCCGCCGCTCCTCGCTCATGGCGCTCCCTCCCAAGCTGCCCCCGCCTTCAAAAGTCGTTGGGAATCCCCGCGCCCTTCCCCCTAAAAAGACGCCACGGCCGCCTGCCGGGGGGCGAGGCGGCTTTGGATGACTCCCGAATTGCCTTGCAAAGGTCAATGGTCGGACTGGCGGGACTTGAACCCGCGACCTCTACCACCCCAAGGTAGCGCGCTACCAATCTGCGCCACAGCCCGACCTGTCGAAGCTATTATACAATGCTCAGGCCAGAAGATCAACGTTTTGGCCCTGGAGCTTGGACTCCAGTTCATTTTGCCAATTGCTGCCCAGCCGGGCGGACTCCCCCGGGGACAGCCGATATTCCCGGATCTTGCCGTCCCGCAGGGTGATCTGGCCCTGCTCCAGGCGCACCCTCAGTTCCCGACCGCCGCTGCGCGTCTCGATGTAGCTGTGCAGGTTGCGCCCGGCGAAAAAGCTCGCCAAGAGCATGGATGTCGGTGCCACCGCGCTCCTCCCTCTCTTAGGGCCCGTTTCTCTATGATCTGGGCTCACCCCCGCCTATTTGTTTATCGAACAAATTATCGCGAAAGTTTATAGCCTTCCCGCGGCGGGGCCATTCCCCCCAAACGCAGGTACACGGTCAGCTGACCGGCGTGGTGCAACTCGTGCTCCAGCATCAGCTCCAGGAGTAGGCCTGCTTCCTCGTCCGGCGAGGCGCCCCGCAGGCGGTGCTCGGCCTCCTCCCCCTGCCGCTCGAGTTGGCGGTGCACCCGGTCCAGGCAGTCCGGCTCGGGAGGCGAGGTCCAGTCCCCGCCGGTGGCGGCGCTGACGAAGGAGCGCTCCGCCTGGGCCAGGTGCCGCAAAAGGCCCAGCACGGTAGGCAACCCCGGCGTAGGCCGAAAATCGGCCCACTCCTCGTCCAGGGAGCGGATCAGCTTTAGGGTCGCCCGCCGCACCCGCCGGTGCCGGAGGAAAAAGCCGTCCAAAGCGCCTCCCCCTTTCTCGTGGACCGGGATTTCGCCACCCTCGGCCGCACCCCCTGCCGACCAAAAAAAGGGCGGGGCTTAGCCCACCCTGGTGATCCGCACCCGCCAATCCTTGTGGAACTGCTGCACGTACTCCCAGGTGAACTGCCCGGGATGCTCGGCCGTGAACTGGTAATGTAGGGCCATGGGATCGTGGTCGTTGATCAGCAGCATGCTCTGCCCGGACCCTAGGGCCTCGAAGGTCTCCAGGATCCGCGGGTGGCGCTCCCAGGGGGGCATCTCCCGGACGTCCAACACCTGCTCCTCCACCGCCATCCCTCCTCACCCCCGGTATAGGCCAGGCAGATCCCGACTTCCGTGATCTGGCGCACACAGGGGCAAGGCTACGCCGGCTACCGCCCCAGGTCGAAGGCCCGGTGCACCGCCCGCACCGCCCGCTGCACCTCGGCCGCGCGTATCAGGCAGGAGATCTTGATCTCCGAGGTGCTGATCATCTCGATGTTGATGCCCTCCCGGGCCAGGGCGCCGAACAAAGTGGCCGCCACCCCTGGGTTGGCCGCCATACCCGCCCCCACCACGGACACCTTGGCCACCTGGTCGTCCCAAGTCACCCCTGTAGCCCCCAACTGGGCCGCCACCGCCTCGGACACCTCCCGCGCCGCGGGCAGGTCTTCCCAGGACACAGTGAAGCACAGATCGTTGACCTGTTGGCGGTTGACGCTCTGGATGATCATGTCCACGTTCACCTGCCGGGTCGCCAGGGCCGAGAAAAGCTGCTCGGCGATGCCCGGCCGATCCGGCACCTCCAGGAGGCAGATCTTCGCCACCTTGGCGTCGTGGGCCACCCCGCTCACCACCGCACCCACCGCCATCTCCCTCGCCTCCTCGATCATGGTTCCCGGCCCCTCGCTGAAGGTGGACCGGGCGTGGATCCGCACGCCGTGCTGCATGGCGTACTCCACGGCGCGCCCCTGCAGCACCTGGGCTCCCAGGCTCGCCATCTCCAGCATCTCCTCGTAGGACAGGTGGGACAGCTTCCGAGCCGCCGGCTCCAAGCGCGGGTCGGCCGTGTACACCCCCTCCACGTCGCTGTAGATCTCGCAGGCGGCGGCCTCCAGGGCGCAGGCCAGGGCCACGGCGGTCATGTCCGAGCCGCCTCGGCCCAAGGTCGTCACGTCCTGGGTGTCGGCCAGGCCTTGGAAGCCAGCCACCACCGCCACCTTACCGGCCGCCAGCTCCTCACGCACCCGCCGCGGGTCCACGTGCAGGATGCTGGCCTTGCGGTGGCAGCGGTCGGTGTGGATGCCCGCCTGCCAGCCGCATAGGCTGACGGCCCTGATCCCTTGGGCCGCCAGAGCCATGGACACCAGGGCCGCCGACACCTGCTCCCCGCTGGCCAAAAGCGCGTCCAGTTCCCGGCCGGGAGGAGCGGGGTTGACCGCCGCGGCCAACTCCAGCAGTTCGTCCGTGGTGTCCCCCATGGCCGACACCACCACCGCCACCTGATCGCCCCGGCGCACCGCCGCAGCCACCCGGTTGGCCACCGCGCGGATGCGCCCCGCGTCCGCCACCGAACTGCCCCCGAATTTCTGCACCAGCACCGCCAAACCCTACCCTGCCTCCTCCACCCGGGCGCCCTCCCGGGACACCTCCAAACACCAGGTGCGGCATCCTACGCCAGCGGCCCGGAAAGCGTCCGCCATGCCCGCCGCCACCGCCGTCAGGTCCCCCCGCCCCAGGGCCAGCACCGCGGATCCCGAGCCGGACAGGGCGGCGCCCAGGGCCCCCGCCCCGCGGGCGGCCGCCAGAACCTCCTCCAGGCCGGGCACCAGGGCCGCCCGGTACGGCTGGTGCAGCCGGTCCTGGGTGGCGTCTCGCAGCAGCTCCAGCTCCCCGGTCAACAAGGCGGTGGCCAGCAGGGCCGAGCGCCCCAGGTTGAACACGGCGTCCGCCAGGGGCACCGTTGCCGGGAGCACCGCCCGGGACCGCTCGGTCGGCACCGCGGTCTCGGGCACCGCCACCGCCGCCGCGAGCTGGGGCGGCACTCCCAGGCGGCGGGCGTGCACCCGCTGCCCGGAGCGCCAGGCCAACACCGCGCCGCCCCAAAGGGCCGGGGCGACGTTGTCCGGATGGCCCTCGATGCGGTCCGCCAATTGGAACAGCTCGGTGTCGGACAACGGGACGCCCGCCAGGGCCCGAGCCGCCACCAGCCCTCCCACGATGGCCGTGGCGCTGGAACCCAGGCCACGGGCCAGGGGCACCCGGCTCTCCACCCTCAGCCGCAGCGTAGGCGTCGGCCGGCCCACCTGGCGGTAGAGGGCGGCCACCGCCTCGAGCACCAGGTTGGAGGCCTCCCGGCCCAGGACCTCGGCCCCCTCCCCCGTGAAATGCACCTCGGGCGCGGCGGCCTCCTCCAGGGCCAGAGTGTTGCGCAACTCCAAGGCCAGGCCGAAGGTGTCGAACCCCGGACCCAGATTGGCGCTGGTGGCCGGGACGCTCACGCGGACCAATGGTCCACGGCCTCCTCCAGCGCGTCCACCTCGGCGCTCACATGGCGCGGGGCGCCGGCCTGGTCGATGGCCGTGTCCGGGTCCTTCAGGCCGTGGCCAGTCAGCACCGCCACCACCCGCGCCCGGGGGGCCAGCCGACCGGTGCGCTCGAGCTGCAACACCCCCGCCAGGGCGGCCGCGGAGGCCGGCTCCGCGAAGATGCCGACTCGGGAGGCCAAAAGGCGATAGGCGGCCAGGATCTGGGCGTCGGTGACCGAAAAAATGCCGCCGCCCGAATCCCGGGCCGCCGCCACGGCACCCTGCCAGCTGGCGGGATTGCCGATGCGGATGGCCGTGGCCACCGTCTCGGGATGCTCCACCGGAACCCCCCGCACCAGCGGCGCGGCCCCCTCGGCCTGGAAGCCCAGCATGCAGGGCACGCCGGGAGTGCGCCCCGCGTCCCGGTATTCCCGGAAACCCTTCCAGTAGGCGGTGATGTTCCCGGCGTTGCCCACGGGGATGGCCAAATAGTCCGGCACGCCGCCCAGGGCATCCACCACCTCGAAGGCCGCCGTCTTCTGTCCCTCCAGCCGGTAGGGGTTCACCGAGTTGACCAGCGCCACGTCGGGGCGCCGCTCCACCAAGCGACGCACTAGGGCCAGGGCGGCGTCGAAGTTGCCCTCCAGGGCCAGCACCGCCGCTCCGTACAGCAGGGACTGGGCCAGCTTGCCCCGGGCGATCTTGCCCTCCGGGATCACCACCACCGACCGCAGACCCGCCCGGGCGGAGTAGGCGGCGGCCGCCGCCGCGGTGTTGCCCGTGGAGGCGCAAACGGTGATGCGGGCGCCCTGGCCCCGGGCCGCGGTCACCGCCACGGCCATGCCGCGGTCCTTGAAGGAACCGGTGGGGTTCATCCCCTCGAACTTGAGGTACAGTTCCCGCTCGCCGCCCAAAAGCCCCGGCACCGGGATGAGCGGCGTGTTCCCCTCCCGCAGGGAGACCGGCTCCCACGCCGCGTCCAGGGGCAAGAAGCCGCGGAACTCCTCCACCACACCCCGCCAGCTCATCCCCGCTCCCCCTCGATTCGCAACCAGTTGCCCACCGCTCCCACCGAGGCCAGCTTGCTCAGGGCGCCCAAGGCCGCCTCGATCCGGACGTCGCTGGCCAAATGGGTCAGGAACACCACCTCGGCCAGTTCTCCCACCATGGCCTTCTGCAGCACCGTGGTGAGGCTGACCCCCTGGTCGCCGAAGGCTCGGGCCACCTGGGCCAACACCCCGGGTCGGTCCTCCAGGATCAGCCGCAGGTAGTGGCGCCGCGGGGTGGTGCCCCGGGCCTTGCGGTGCAACGGGTGGTAGCAGGTGCAGGCCACCGCGCGTCCCCCCATGCGCAGGTGGCGGGCCGCGTCCACCACGTCCCCCAGGACCGCGCTGGCCGTGGGATGCGCGCCGGCGCCCCGACCATAGAACATGGCCTCCCCGCAGGCGTCCCCCCGCAGGAAGATGGCGTTGAAGGCGTCGTGGACGGCGCTCAGGGGGTGCTCCGACGGCAACAGCGCGGGATATACCCCGGCCTCCAGTTCCCCCTCCTCCTCCCGCGCCAGGGCCAGGAGCTTCACCGCGTAGCCCAGCTCCCGGGCGTACCGGATGTCCCGCTGGGTGATCCCGGCGATGCCCTGGGTAGGCACGTGCTCCGGCTTGACCCGGGCCTCGAAAGCGATGGAGGCCAGAATGGCCAGCTTGCGGGCGGCGTCGTGGCCCTCCACATCCGCGGTGGGATCGGCCTCGGCGTAGCCCTTGGCCTGGGCCTCGGCCAGGGCCTCGGCGAACTCCCGCCCCTTCAGGCTCATCTGGGACAGGATGTAGTTGGTGGTGCCGTTGACGATGCCCAGCACCTCGGTGATCCGATTGGCCGCCAGGCTCTCCTTCAGCGCGTGGATGATGGGGATGCCTCCCGCCACGCTGGCTTCGAAGAAAAGGTCCGAGCGCCCCCGTTCGGCCGCCGCGAACAGCTCGCTGCCCGCCTCGGCCACCGCCTCCTTGTTGGCGGTCACCACCGCCTTGCCGCGACCCAGGGCCTCCAGCATATAGCTGCGGGCGGGCTCCAGTCCGCCCATTACCTCCACCACGATCTGGATGTCCGGGTCCTCCAGCACGTCCGCCGCCCGGGTGGTGAGCTCCACCGGCTTGCCGGAGTGGCGGGCGGGATCCCGCACCAAAGCACGCGCCACGCGCAGCGGCCCGCCGGCGCGGCGCTCGATCTTGGCGCGGTTTTGCTCCAGCACCTCCAGCACGCCCGTTCCCACGGTTCCCAGACCCAAAAGGCCGATCTTAAGCACGTGCGTCCGCCTTCCTACGGCCGGCCGGCCGACTGGTCAAATGTCGAACGACGTTCATTATACCATTAGCGCCGGCAGGTGCAATCCCCGTCCGTGGCGTGACACCAAACCTGCCAACGGCACATAAACTGGGATCGAGCCGGGGGCGAGGGTCCTGCGGCGGCCCCATCCCGAGATCAAAGGAGCGCGATCGCCATGGACGAAAGGACGCCTGAAGAGCGGTCCGAGCTGCCGGCGGAGCCCAGCGCCCACGAACTGCCGGCTGCCGATCCCTGTGCTCAAAGCATGAAGGTGGCGAGTGGTGGGGGAGGCGGCATCCCCTGGCCGGTGACGGCGCCGCCCGGCGCCCCCGACCCGCCGCCGCCCTGGTTGGCGGGAGGCGCCACCGGTTTCGCCTCCGGACCATTCTGCAGCTTCCTAGCCGGCCTGGTGGGCAACAACGTGGTGCTGCTGCTGGCCGGCGGCACCACCCTCTCCGGTCTGCTATCCGCGGTCAACGACTGCTCCTACCTCACCTTGCAGACCTGCACCCCCAGCGGCGCCCTGGCCTCCAGCTACGTCCCCTTGGCCGCCGTCTACACCGTCGCCAAGACCTCCGCCGTCCCCTCGAATTGTCGGCAAACCTGACCTGCCCTTGGGCAGCGCGCCGAACGCAACGAAAGGAGGGAAAAACATGGCCAACGGCAACGACCCCGGCTTCTGCTGGGGACCTTTCTGCACCTTCCTCACCACCCTGGTGGGGGACAACGTGGCGATCCTCTTGACCAACGGCGTGACCATCACCGGCATGCTCTCCGCGGTCAACGACTGCTCCTACCTCACCCTGCAGACCTGCGTCAGCGGTGTCATCACCTCCAGCTACGTGGTGATCCGCAGCATCGCCACCATCGCCAAGACCTGAGAGCCCTACCCCACCCCCGCCCGGGCGGACGCCCCGCCTTCCCGAAGGAGGTGCCTGGCCGTGAATTGGACCCCTTTTTGCACCTTGCTGGCGAGCCTGGTAGGCGACAACGTGGCGATCCTGCTGAACAACGGCGTGACCATCACCGGCCTTTTGTCCGGCGTCATCGACTGCTCCTACCTGATCCTGGCAACCTGTTCCCCCACCGGCAGCATCCTATCCACCGAGGTGGTGATCCGGGATATCGCCAGCATCGCCAAGACCTAAAGCGAAGGAGCCGGACCGCCCGGCTCCTCGTCTTTTTAATCGCTAGTCGTTCTTGGCCCCCAGCTGTACCCACTTGGCCACGTCCTGGATCCAGGCGGAGGGCAATGCCCCACGACCCAGCGGCATGGAGGGCACCCCGGACACCTTGCCGGTCAGCACCAGCACCAGCTTGCTCTGGTCGGGCTTGCCGGGCACCACCACCTTCCCGGCGTTGCCGCCCTTCATCACCCCGGCGTAGGTGGTGAAGTCCTGCCCCGCCATGTTCCCCCCCGTGGGCCCGTGGCAGGACACGCAGTTGCCCGACAGGATCGGCTCCACGGTGCCGGAGAAGGTGGGATGGGCCTGGGCCTCCAAGGTGCTGGGCAGCGGGGTAGGCACCGTGACGAAGCCCAGGTAGGTAAGCCACACCAGGGCCGCCACCGCCAACCCGCCCGCCGCGATGATGGGCTTGCGCCGGGAGGCCTCCCGGTGCGTCCCCCGGTCGAGGAGGGGCAGGGCCAAAAGGGCCAGCACGGCGATCCCCGGGATCACGATGATCCCCACCGGATCCAGGTAGTAGGGTATGAACTTCAGGAACTGGTACACCCAGAAGAAGTACCACAGCGGGATCGGCACGTACATGGCCTTGTTCAGGGGATCCGCCGGCGCCACCAGGGGCGCCAGGTACTCCGCGGCCATGAACAGCAGCACCGCCGCCGTGGCCAGCACCACGATGTTCATCTGGAAGGCCGTGTAGGGATAGAAGGGCACCGTCTTCTGCTTGGGTGCGCCCTCCCCCTCCTCGATGAAGGACATCCCCTGCTTGAGCACCATGGTGAAGTGCACGGCGAAGAGCAGCACCAGCAGCGCTGGCAAGAGCAGCATGTGCAGGGAGTAGAACCTGGTCAGGGTCAGGCTGTTGGTGAACTCGGCGCCCTGGAATAGGGTCATCAGCCAGTGGCCCAGGAACGGCGCGAACTTGAACATGGCCGTACCCACGGCGGTGGCCCAGAAGGACTGCTGGTCCCAGGGCAAGAGGTAGCCGGTGAAGGCCAAGGCTAGGGTGATCAAAATGAGCCCAACCCCGGCCCACCAGGTGACCTCTCGCGGCTTCTTGTACGCTCCCTCGTAGAAAACCCGCAGCATGTGGGTCACCACAATGATCACCATCAGGTTGGCGCCCCAGAAGTGCAGGTCGCGCACCACCCAGCCCAGAGGTACCTTGTACATGATGAACAGGATGCTCTCGTAGGCCATGGACAGGGACGGATGCGGCGCGTAGGACGCGGCCGAGGGCACGTAGAACATGGCCAGGAAGATGCCGGTCACGGCCTGGTTGATGAACAAGAACAGCGCCGCCACGCCCAGAAAATCCAAAGGACTCACCAGGCGCGGCACCGGGTGGACCATGTACTCCTGGATCCCCTTGGCCCAACCCGTGCGCTCGTCGAACCATTTGACGATGCCGTTCAAGCTATTCCCTTCCCCCTTTCCCGCCCAACTCAGGCATTCTGATCACCCATGTGGGTGCCCACGAAGCCGTAGATGCCCGCCACGTACAGCTTGCCCGCCTCAACCTTCCAGCTGTGCAGGTACAGGCCGTGGGGCGCCGGGCCTGCGGTGTGGCAGCCGTCCAGGGTGTACAGACTGCCGTGGCACGGGCAGGCGAACCCCGTTCCCGTGGAGGCGAAGGGACAGTGCAGGTGGGGACAATGCATGTCATACACGGAGAACTGGTTCGAGTTGGTGTGGTCGTAGCGCTCCGCCGTCGCGGCCTTGCCGGTGAGCGCCGGCTGAGTACAAGCGGCCAGCCGCTTGCCGGAGAACTGGTGGTCGTAGCTGTCGCTCCACTTGAGCACCCAAACGCCGTCCCGATGGCCCTGATACAGCATGGGCACCAGCTTGGCGTCGGAGATGGTGAAATCCTGGACCAGGCCCACCTCCTGCCAGGGGGTGCGCATCATCGGCGCCGGGGGGAACATGTACTTGAGGCCCATGCCCAGATACCCCAGTCCCAGCACCCCGCCGATGACCCCCATCCCCGCGGTCAGGAACCTGCGCCGCGTCACCTCGCCCGGCGGCACGGCTCGCTCTTCCCCCTCGTGCAAACGTATCTCCCCTCTTGGGCTGAATTCCGGATCCGGGCTGCTCACCACCCGTCGGCGCGGGTCGAGCCTCCCTGGTAGACGACCAGGTGGCAGCTGGAGCACTCGTAGCGTTGCCGACGGCCTCCCTTGGCGGCATAGAAGCCGTCCCGCCACATTTTGCGGCTGCCGCACCGCGGGCATGCCGCGGGAGGCGGTTCCCACTCCTCGCCGGGCGGCTCCACCTGCACCCCAGCGGCGCGGGCCTGAACCGCTAGGCGCACCAGGTAGCGGCGCAACGCCGCGTTCTCCTCCTCGAGGCGGGAAAGGTCGGCTTGCCGTCGCGGTCCGGGTCCCTCGGCCAAGGCCTCCCGCATGGTGCCCTCGGCCAGGGCGGTCCAGCGGTACAGGGAAACGCGGGACACGCCGTATTTCCTGGCCACCACCGCCACCCGGCCGCCCCGCCCCCACACCTCCCGCACCGCCGCCAGCTTGGTCTCGGGCGTCAATTCCCGATACGGCAAGGTTCCCCCTCCCTGCGCCTGTCTATGTGGTGTGCGGGTAAAAAAAGGTACATCCTACAATGCCAGTATGCCGGGCAAAAGCCCCTGCGGCAAGACGCGCCACCCCTGATCTCGCTCCTCTTGCCGCATTTTTTCGGGGTGTGAGGCATTCCCGACGGGCAAGCTGTCTCAGACGCGCGAAAAAGCCGCTTAACGCGACTTTTCGTGAATAACGAAAAAATAATTCTTTGGAAGTGCTCACTTCGGGTCATGTTTCATGTTTCTTTGGAACGCACCCCGGCCAGCCGAGACAGCAGCCTTTGCAGGATCAGGCTTTGCCGCACCGTCACGGCCACCACCGCCAGGCCGCCGGCGATGGCGCCGCCCACCACCACCACCTGCACCGTGAGGGCCAGACCCTGGCCGTAGTTCCCTTCCACGAAGGCCAGCATCGCCCGGTAGGCCGTCACCCCGGGAACCAGATCGATGACGCCCAGGGCCGTGAACACCAGGGCCGGCATGCGCAGCAGGCGGGCCAGGTACTCCCCGCTCAGGCCGGCCAATGCGGCGCCCAGGAAGACTCCCAGGACGGGGCGCGTGGGCAGGGCGGCGTAGCCGGCCCAGGCCAGAGCGCCGGTGAGCCCCGCAGGTACCAAGGCCGCGCGGGGCGAGCGGAACACCACCCCGTAGCACAGGGTGGAGACGAACACCGCCGCTAGGCGGATCATCGCGGCACGATGGCGGTCAGGCTCATGGAGGCCGCCACCCCCGAAGCCAGGGCCACCGCCAACAGTGCCGCCTCCGCCCCCCGCACCACGCCGGAAACCATGTCGCCGGTGATGAAGTCCCTGATGGCGGCGGTGACCACCGTGCCCGGCACCAGGCTCAGGATGGAGGCTACCAGGACCGCCGGGGCGTGGAAGCTGATCCCCGCCGTGCGCAGCGCCACCACCCCCACGCCGGCGGCGAACCCACCCAGAAACTCGGCCAGGAAGTAGAAGCCGTCCAGTCGGCTCAAGGCGCGCACCACCAGGCGCACCAGCAGGGCGGCGCCCAGGGCCAGCGGCATGTCCCGCACGGTGCCGCCCAGGAAGAGCACCGAGACGGCGGCCCCGACGGCGCCGGCCAACACCGGCCAGTTGTTGCCGTACGCGGGCGGCGCGGCGGCCAAGGCGGCAAGTTTAGCCGCCACCTGCCCCAGATCAAGCTTGCCCCGCTCCAGATGGCGCACCAGGTTGTTCACCTCCACCACCCGCGCCAGATCCACCCCCCGTCGTTGCACCCGGCGGATCTCCACCACGGCGTGTCCCTGGGCGTCCTTCACTCCCAGAAACAACCCGGTGGGGGTCACGTATCCCTCCACGTCGATCGCCCCCGCCGCCCGGCAGGCCCGGTTCATGGTCTCCTCCGCGCGGTGCGTCTCCGCACCGCTGGCCAGGAGCATCTCTCCCACCCGGGCGCCCGTGGTGCCGATGCTGGCCAGATCCTCCACCGTTGTCCCCCCTTCGCTGCGACCCCTTCAGTATACCGGTGCGCGAAGTCCCCGGCAAACGAAAAAAAACGGGGGGACCGCCCCTGCAGCGATCCCCGAAAAGCACCCCCGGAGGAATCAGCCCACCCGCTCCCGCAGGGTCCGACCGGCCTTGAACACCGGCACCGTCCGGGCCGGAAACTTCGCTATCTCCCGGGTGCGCGGGTTGATGCCCGTGCGCGCCTCGCGCCGATGGGCGCTAAAGGTGCCGAAGCCGATCAGGGCTACCTTGTCGCCCCGCTTCAGCGCTTCGGTGATGGTGGACAGCAGCGCGTCCAGTGCCTGGTTGGCCTGCCGCTTGGTCAACCCGGCCTTCTCCGCCAAGGAAGTCACGATCTCCTGTTTGGTCAACGGTTCACCCCCTCCCTACCTGCCGGCGATGCTGCGGCACCAAACAACTTGGTTCGCCTCAGCCGGCGGTTTTCCTGCCGGGAAAGGGCCTGCGGGCAAGATATTTTCGTTTTTTCAGATGATGATGCAGATGAGGCCGCCGCTTCCCTCGTTGATGATGCGCTGCAGGGTCTCCTGCAGCTTCTGTCGGGCGTTCTCGGGCATCTGGAACAGCTTGTTCTGAATGCCCTCCCGCACCAGATCGCTCAGGGGCTTGCCGAACAGATCCGACTGCCATAGCTTTTTCGGATCGTCCTCGAAGCGGTCCAGGAGGTAGCCCATCAGTTCCTCACATTGGCGCTCGGTGCCGATGACCGGGGTGACCTCCGTCTGGATATCGGCCCGGATCATGTGGATTGACGGGGCGCTGGCCTCCAGGCGCACGCCGAAGCGGTTGCCCTGCTTGATCAGTTCCGGCTCCTCGAAGATCATCTCCTCCAGGGAGGGCGGCACCATTCCGTAGCCGCTGGACCGCACGTCGCGCAGGGCGTCCTCCACCTTGTCGTATTCCCGTTTGGCCCCCACCATCTCCCGCCATAGGCGCAACAGATCGTCCTCGGCGGCCACCTCCCGCCCGGACAGCTCCGACAGCACTTGATAGAACAGGCCGTCCCGGGCCGCGAGGCGGATCGTGGCCAGACCGGTGCCCAGGTCCATCTGCTGCAGGGTGGCTTCCCGCACCTGCTCGTCCTGCTCCAACGCCTCCATCGCCGCGTCGATGTCCCGCAGCCGGCGGATGCTCTTGGCTACCCGCTCCACCGTCTCGCGGAAAGCCGCCCGCAGCCAGAAGTCGGCGTCCAACTCCTCCACCCAGGCCGGCGGGTTGATCGCCACCTCCCGCACCGGAAACTCGTAGAGCACCTGTTCCAGGATCAGGTAGATGTCCTCCAGGGACAGCTCGGCGCAGTTCACCGGTAGCACCGGCACGTCGTGCTGCTCCTCCAGCCGGTTCGCCAGCTCGGCCGTCTCGGGGGCGTAGGGCTTGCTGGTGTTCAACACCACGGCGAAGGGCTTGCCGAGTTCCTTGAGCTCCCCCACCACCCGCTCCTCCGCCGCCACGTAGGCCGCGCGGGGCAGGTCGGTGATGGACCCGTCGGTGGTTACCACCACCCCCAGGGTGGAGTGGTCGGAGATCACCTTGCGGGTACCCGTCTCCGCGGCCTCTTCGAAGGGAATGGGTTCGGTGAACCAAGGCGTGTGCACCATGCGGGCCTGGTCCCCCTCGGCGTAGCCCACGGCCCCCTCCACGGCGTAGCCCACGCAGTCCACCATGCGCACCCGCAGCAGGATGTTGTCCTTGATGGTGATCTCAACGCTCTCGTCGGGGATGAACTTGGGCTCGGTGGTGGTGATGGTGCGCCCCGTGCCGCTCTGAGGCAGGGCGTCCTTGGTCCGCTCCCGGTCGTTGGGATCCTGGATGTTCGGCAGCACCAAGAGCTCCATGAAATTTTTGATCAGGGTCGACTTGCCGGTGCGCACGGGGCCCACCACCCCGATGTAGATGTCGCCCCCCGTGCGCTCGGCGATGTCGCGGAAGATGTCGAACTTCTCCACCTGCGTCCCTCCTTTTGCTCGCCCCGAAGCCGCGGGGCCTCTACCGCGGGACGCTACCATGTATATGATCGGGTGGAGCATGTATTACCGCAGCCGGCGAAGGGCGCGGAAGCGGAACCCTGCGCCGGAGCGGGGCGAGGGCCGAACACGTTACCGGCACGCCAGGCGAGAAAGAACCGATGGAGCCATCGACGACGCCTGCCAACCGCACCGTCCGCGACCGCCGCTCGAAACGCAGTGGTGCAAACCCACCGTTTGAAGGACATCGTGAGTGTTGACCGTGACTTCGACGCTATCGGCACCATGCAGCGTTTGGGTACCGAGCGGCTTTAGGTCGACCTAACGCCGATTCCTGTCCTGACCCTCCCATCGGCTTCCAAACCACGCCGGATCCCGGCTTGCGACGTCGGTTCCAATGCCTGCGGATCACCCGTATCTGCTGTGCCTCCTGGCCCAGACGCAGCACCTGCTCCTTTCCAAGTCAGCCAGGGGAACCGCAAGGACCCTTGGCGGTCCTTGTCCAGGCCTTAGCGAGAGTTTTTGAGCTCCCACCAGGGCGGGCAATGGGGATCCGCAAAAGGCAAATGCCTTCCAAGGGCCACGGCAGGGGTATGACCCAGGGGCCTCCCGGCGGCACCGCCGCCGATGATGCCGACGCAGAATGCCCTCACTACGGGGTGTGCCGAGGCAGCGTCTTCGGCGGGTGGTCCGCCAGGCAGGAATCCACCAAGGGCCGCCGATAGGAACGGGGTCAGAATTCGTCCCGAGCCTCGCCCAGGCTTTTGACAACTGCGCGACAGGCAGCGTCGATGAAGGTCCTGGCCCGGGAAATGGCCAAGGGCACTCACCCGAAGCGAACCTGCGACAAAAGAACCTCCATCACTGTCTGCTCGAGGTTGGTGCCAGGCATCCCCCCGTCCTTTGTAAGCCGATAGAACATCCGCCTTAAGCTGGCTTACTGGTTCGATGATCTTTTTGACGGCCTCTTCAGCCGGGGCCCCACCAAGTCTCCCCGGCGGCAGCATGCGAAGGAGCTCGGGGTACTCTCCTTCGGCGCAGCCCCGGGTTATGGCCGCCGGCACCGGTACCTGGGTGGTCCCGCGTCCGCCACAACCGACGCCCCGATCCCGTCTCCCGAAGCACAGGTCATCCGCCTCCGTCAGCAATCCGCCCGGGGTATACCGGGCATCCCGCTGCTCCATGGCACCGCGAATTTGGAGTAACCCGCGCAGGGCTCTTTCGTTTGACCCGGATATGTTTCTTTGGGAACACACTGGATTTACCTGTTCTTCTCCCCGGGCAATGAAAAAGGGCCCATAGCCGCTTCCGCAACGGCAAGCTGATCCGATGAAGGATTGTCCCTGCAAGAAAGTGCGGCGGCCCAGCCTCAGCGTCCTGCGGCCCGGCCAAAATCCGCACCGGCGGGAAGCCGTGGTCCGGCGATGCCCGTCCGCTCCCCGCGGCCTCGTCGACAGGTCCAGGCTATTTTCAGCCCCACAGGGACTTGTCCTCCTCCTTCGTCTTCTTCGGCGGGTTGATAAATAACTGGGCAGCCAGACAGGACAAGATATATCCGGCTAAATAGCCGATTATCCCGCCGGTAGTGCCGAAAATAGCAAATGCTAAGCCACTTTTTATAACGTTTGCCGTTAGATGTGCAGGCGGGCCAGATACATAAAGGCCAATCGTAAACCCTATCAGTAAGCCAAGCAGAGAGCCGCCGATCACTACCGATCTACGGAGACTTTTCGGCAAAAACCATAGTGATAACGGAATCGCAAGGGCTATTATGAGTTTGATCCAATCATCCGTAGACATCCTCTCTCACCTCCGTTCCGCCGATCTACGTTTTTCCATCATAGCCCAGATAGCTTGCAACAACCGCGGCCGCCTGCGCTCGCGTCGCTACGCTCCGCGGCCGGAAAGTCCCATCGGGAAAGCCCGTCATGATCCCTGCGCCGACCACCGCCTCCACCCCCGCCCGCGCCCAGGAGGCAACCGATCCGGCATCGGAAAAGCGGGCCAGGGAGTGTGAGCCATCATCCTCCAGTATTGCCTTCGACAGCATCACCGCCATCTCCTCCCGGGTGACGGGGGCGTCGGGCGCAAAGCTCCCAGACCCCACCCCTACAACCAAACCCGCGCGGTAGGCCGCAGCCACATAGGGCGCATACCAGGCTGTCGGGGCCACATCGGTGAAGGGCGTGGGGGTGAACCTTTCTGGCGCCAACCCATCAGCCTTCACTAGGAGGGTGGCGAACTGGGCCCGGGTCAGGAGACCGTTCGGCTCGAACACCCCCGGCGCCATGCCGACCACCATATTTGCTCCCAGCAGCGTATCCACGGCATCCCTGGCCCACGAAGCCTGCCCCATGTCCTTGAACGTCGCCACGTCGGCAAACACCGCGTAGGTCCCGAAGCTAGGCAGTTCGGCGCTCACGGTGTCATCAGCTGCATATACCCTCTGGGCCCACCGGCCCGTCAACTAAGTTTAGCCTCTCCCCGCTCGCCGTAGCTCCCTCTGAGCCCAGCTAACCAAGTTTATCTCTTTACAGGCGAATGTTTGTTCTCCTGTTTACGTTTTAACCTATCTCGCGACACACAAAAGGGGCGATGGCTTGCCACCCGCCGCTGACGCTTCCCGCCGCCCCCCGGCTAAGGGCAGATCCCGGAACTCACCCACCGGTGCAATTCCGCTCTCGGCCCTCTTCCCCGCTCCCTAACGGTTCCTCCCGGCCGCCTTCAGTTCCCCCAGTACCGCCGCCGCCACCCCGTGCCGGTGCTCCTTGCCCGGGGCATACGAATAGGACGGGCCGTGAAAGACCGCCCCCAACACCGTATGGTCCCGCACCTCCTCCAGCTCGACCTCCACCATGGCGCAGGGGAAGGGCGCGGAGTGCATCTGCTCGGTGGCCACGCGCACTCCTCCGGCGGCCTTGGCCACCAAGCCGTCGCCCCGGACCTCCGGGCAGGTCCGCGGATTCTCCTGCAGGTTGCGGAAGTGCTGACTGCGCCGGTCCAGGGCCAGGGCCACCGTCCTCGCGTCACGGGCTACCAGCCACGTGATCAGGGAGGTGTGGGGTGTTCCGAAGCGGTCCGCCGTGGCCAGTACCGACGGGCACCCCCCCCCGGTCAGGAAGGCCTCCAGGGCGCCTCGCAGTTCGGGCTCCTCCATCCGGGATCCTTCTTTCGCGGAAAATTCCCGGGGCCACGCTTATGTCGGTGATTGAGCGAGGCTCCAAGCTCTGCCGAAATTCCACCAGCGTCTTTTGCCTTCGACAGCGCCCAACGGCGATCGCCGGTTGTCCACCTTGTCCACAGCTTTTTGCACAGATGGGCCGTTTGCTCCGCCGCTCGAAGAGGGGGATGAGGGGATGCGTCGGATCTCCGGAGACGTCCCGCCTCGCACCAGGGGAACGTCATAGTGTGAGGAGGGGCCAAGGGCGGCGAGAGTCAGGGAGCGATATGCCTGGGGCTATAGCCGCCCGAATTGCGGCGAATGAGCCTTCTAAAGGAGTTTCAGGGCATGACGAAGCATGCCCGGCCTGGACGAACAATTCATGGCAAGGTCGTCGGCGGGTCCAGCGAAGGGGATGCGCGCTACACTCCCAGAGCCGCGCAAACCCAATCGGGATGGCGGCCGAGCACTCGCAGCGCCTGGGCTATGTTGCGGACGTGCAAAAGGCGCAACAGGCTGATGGCCAGGTTGCGCAGGGTAGCCATGGCCCGAGGGCCGCTGGCACGCCGGGTCTGGGAACGGTCCTCGTCGTACACCACGTCGCGGATCCAATGATGGCTTTCGATCGTCCAGTGGCCGCGGGCCAGGGAGCCCAAACGCTCCGGAGGAGCTTCCTGGGGAGACAGGCTGGTGATATAGTTGGCGACCTCGTGACGTAGCGGATTGCCGGACAGGTCGGTGACGGTGCGCTCCAATTGGAACACCTGCTGCACATGGGGGAAGGTGAGGTATCCATTCAGAGCGGTGCTGGCCCGCACCGTGCGCGTTTCAATCCTCCCGTGTCCCCGGTCGCGAGTGGTGTGCGGAGGGGGAAAAATCCTTCGGGTCGAGGGCTTGGATGTCTTCCTGCAGCGTGGGTTGGTTCCCTTTGACCTCCAGGACGTAGTTGGCACCCTTCTTCTCCACCAGGTAGCGAGCCGTGTTCAGCTGGGTATGCAGGGCATCCGCGGTAACCACTCGACCGCGCAAGTCCATGGGATCCAGGAGTTTGCGCAGGGTAGGGATCTCATTGGTTTTCTCCCCGACGTCCTTTTGGGCCACGAACACCCCCGATCCGTGGAGCAGGGCGGCCAGGAGGTGGACGGCGGTTTGACCGTGGCCGGAGCCGCGCAGAGTCTTGCCGTCCACGGCGACGGCGCCGTTGTCGGCCTGATCCGCAATCCAGGAGCCCAGCGCCGCGTCGAACTCATCGGCGTTCACCGATTGAAGGTTGCGGCGGAAGGTGGGCTCGCTGGGAACCTGAAAGCCGCCCTCCACCCTACGGCAACCGAAGCGCCGGCGCAGTTCCGGGGGCAGATCCCGAGCCCACTCGTAGATGCCCACATAGCCTTTCTGGCCGGAGAGGATCGCGGCGGCGGCCAAGAGGAGGGTGGTGATCCAGTCATGACGTACGCCGCGGCGGTGACGGGGATCGGTGACGGAGCCCATGCGCTCGCGCAGGCCTCCGGGACCGGTCCAGTTGAGGGCATGCAGATCATAAGCGGGCATACAATCGCCTCCTGACTTTGGTCCGACGAAGGGATCCGCCAGTTGTTTTTGCGCCTGAGGCACCAGGGGGTGGACCCAAATTTCCTTGGGGTGGCCGTGGGCATAGTAATGACCCGCGCGGCGGCCGAAGCCCCGGGTACGGCCCAGGGGGATCCAGCCCGCAGCCCGGTAGATGGTGCCCAAGAAGCGGGCGGGATCGACGAAGGTCTCCGCCAGGAGCAAGGGGTTGCCGTGCAGACGCGGCCAGTCATCGGCCAGTTGGTGGAGGGCCATGGCCAAGATCGCCGAGGCGAGATTGGGAATGCGCACCCCGGGGAGGATCAGGAAGCGGCTGTTGTTGGCCACGAAGCGCAGGCGCCGATCGATGAGGGGTGGAACCCAGCCGATCCAGCGATCCCGGGGCTGACAGCGCAAAGCGGGGGCTGCCCAACCCAACAGGGCGACCCAGGTGTCATCGACCGTGGCCACAT
>JAJZIM010000011.1 GCA_021810565.1 Bacillota bacterium | reverse complement strand
ATCCGGCGGCCATGGGCGCGCCCAAGGGGTGGAACCTCACGGTGCGGGAGGTGCGGGCCTCGGCGGGGGCCGGCTTCCTGGTGGCCATCTGCGGGGAGATCATGACCATGCCCGGCCTGCCCAAGGTCCCGGCGGCCGAGCGGATCGACATCGATGAACAAGGAGTCATCACCGGGCTGTTCTGAATCCCAGGGGGGCGCCGGGGAGGGCGCCCCCCGCCTTTTTCAGAGGAGGCGACGCAGATATGGCGGAGGGGCAGGCGGTCCTGGCCACCTTCCTGCTGCGCTCCCAGGCCCAGCGGGCGGTGGAGTCCCTGCTGCAGGCGGGTTTTGCCCGGGAGGACATCTCCCTGGTGCTGCGCTCCGATGTGCCGCTGACCGACGGCCAGTTGGACGACGCGAAATTCTTCGCCGCCGACCGGCGTTGGGAGGCGGGGGAGGGTACCGGCACCGCCCTGGGCGGCCTGGCGGGGATGCTGGCCGGCCTGGCCGCCGTCGGCGGCTTCCTGGCGGCCGGACCTTTGGCCGCGGCCCTGGCGGCCGTGGGCGGCGGCCTTCTGGGGGCGCTGTTGGGCCACGGGGTGCCCCGGGAGAAGGCCCAGGCCTACGAGGCCCGGATCAGCCGGGGCGACATCCTGGTGGCGGTGCACACCCCGCCCGCGACGGCGGGCCAGGCGCGCCAGCTGCTGACGGCCGCGGGAGGCGAGGCCCCGGAGTGAGCCGGTGCCCTCCGGCATATCATCGGCCGGGGGGGACGGCGATGCGGCTTTGGACGGTGGGCCCGCAGGGGGCGGCGGTCGGGGCGGCTGGACTGGGGGCGGCGCTGGGGGCCGCCGCGGGGGCCGGCTTTGACCCGCTGGTTTTTCTTTTTAGTGGCATCGGCGCCGCCGCAGGCGGCTGGTGGGCGCGACGCCACGGCGCGGGCGCCATGCCGGCCATGATGGGAGGCATGCTGGGCGGCGGCCTGGGCGGGCTCTTGGGAGGGCTGCTGCCGGCGCTTTGGCTGACCCGCGGCCCCATGGCCTGGGAGATGGCGGCCATGGCCGGCAGCATGGCCGGGATGCTGGGGGGGAGGGCCGGGGGAGCCAAGGGGTGAAGGCCGACGGATTCCGTGGTATCATGCCCTGGGGAGCCCATCGTACACAAGGGGGGTGCCAGGCGCGGTGGAGGAGTTGGCGGCGGTGCGGGCCTTTCTGGAGCGCTCGGGTTTGCCCGCGGAGGGGCTGGCGGAGGCGGGAACCGAGCTGTTGGTGCTGCGCCGCGGGCGGGAGGTGGTGGCCACGGCGGCCGTGCAGGTGCGCGGTCCGGTGGCCTACCTGCGCTCCCTGGCGGTGCATCCCACGCTGCGCCGGCTCGGAGTGGCCACGGCCCTGGTGCGCCTGTCCCAGGAGCGGGCCCAGGCCGAGGGAGCCCAGACGGTCTTCGTGCTCACCGTCACCGAGACGGCGGCGGGGTTCTTCCGGCGCCTGGGCTACACGAGTGCCGCCCGGGAGGAGTTGACGGCGGTCTTCCCGGAGACGGCCGGCATCTGCCCGACCACTGCCCAGTGCCTGGCCCTGTCCCTGGGCTCCGCGGCGGTGCGCCTGCGCAAGGCCACCCTGGCCGACGTCCCCAGCATACAGCGGCTCATCAACGGCTACGCCGAGCAGGGACTGATGTTGCCCCGGGCGCTTTCCACCCTGTACGAGCAACTGCGGGACTTCACCGTGGCGGAGCGCTCGGGGGAGGTGCTGGGCGCGGGGGCCTTGCATGTGGTGTGGGACGACTTGGCGGAGGTGCGCTCCTTGGCGGTGGCGCCCGCCGAGACGGGCAGGGGCATCGGCCGGCGCATCGTGGCGCGCCTGGCGGCGGAGGCGGCCGGAATGGGGGCGCGGCGGGTTTTCGCCCTGACCTACCAGCCGGGCTTCTTCCTGCGCTGCGGTTTTTCCGAGGTGGACAAGCGGGAGCTGCCCCACAAGGTGTGGCGCGACTGCATGGACTGCGTGAAGTTTCCCGACTGCGACGAGACGGCGGTGGAGCTGCGGGTGCCTTAAGGGCGGCGCGGCGGTCGCCACGCCGCGAGCACCCGGCGCAGGTCTTCGACGAGGGAGGCAAAGCAGGGGCATAGGCTGCAGACTTGCGCCAAGTCGGCGCGCCTCAGTATCGCGGGTGCGTCATTTATGGGATCATAGCTGCGGTGGCGACGGCGGAACAGCTCCTCCACCCGGCGTTTGGGCGGTTGTTGTCCGCCTATGTCCTCCGGATGGGGCCATGGAGAGGAGCTGGTCGCCAGCCCCGGATAGTCAAACCTGGCGGGCGCCGCCGCCAGGAGCAAAGCTTCCGGATCACGCTGCAGGCAGTGGGGCAGGAACCGGTCGGGCCGCCCGACGGGAACATGGTGCGGTTGGGTTTGGTGGAGGAAGGCGTCGCGCATCCCCTGACGCCATGCCTGGGCCGTGTCATGGCGAAATGGCTTGGGGAACCGCTATACGAAACATGCTCAAACTTGCCCGCAAGGGCATGAGCCGGTTTCGCTTGGATTGTTCGCTCTTGCGAAGATCGCAGTTTTGTTCCTGGCCGTCTCCGGCCCATTCCCTCCGCAGGGTCGGAACCGCAACCTCGCAAGTCCTGCCGGTAGCCGTGACCGTTCCTTTCATCGGAAAGCCCTCAGGCGGCTTCCCTCCGGTACTGAGCTTCCTTCCGGCGACAGGGGGGATCCGGCCCCCGACCGCCACCTTCTTCCCTTTCCCGTCCCCTTGCGGGTGAAGCGGGCACCCACGCTGGTACTCCTTGCGATGCAGGCGGATTTCCCATGGTGGTTTCCCCTTGGCCGGTAAGGAAGTCCGGTGGCTGGCTTGCTCCGGCGGGGAGCATCCCCGCCACGGAATCAGGTGGAGAGCGCCCGCTTGCGCTCGAAAATCTCCCGAAG
This sequence comes from Bacillota bacterium, assembly GCA_021810565.1. Lineage (GTDB taxonomy): Bacteria > Bacillota > Sulfobacillia > JAJZIM01 > JAJZIM01 > JAJZIM01. Next base: position 63,956 of record JAJZIM010000011.1, on the reverse strand, counting down.
ACTCTTCAACACCACCTCCTTCGGCGTGAAGACCTGGATCCGCTCCCGCAGTTCGGGGTCGGTATGCCGGCGTTCCACGTTCACCGCGCCCACCGTGTCGGCGTGGCCGGTGAAATGGCAATCCCGGCAGTGGAAACGGTCGCCCTGGCGATTGTCCCGGTGGACATAACCGCACTTCGGGCACTCTTGGGAAGTGTAGGCCGCATTCACCGTCTCCAACCGGGAACCTCCCGCTTGGGATAGGAACTCCGCCCTTTCCTTCAGGCTTGACCGCATCCAGCGCGAGACCACGCGGGAGAGGTTCCGGCTCTTGGTCCGGCCCCGCATCCGGCTGAGATCCTCCATGACCAACACATCCGGCCGGAAGCGCAGCACCTCCCGCAACGCTTCGGAAATCCGACGCTTCACCTCGGCTTGCCCCCTGGCTCTGCGCGCATCCAGTTTCACCCGGCCAAGGTTGAAACGCCGAATCCGGCCCGCTTTTTGCCGCTCCCCGGCCTGGGAAGCGGCGGCCAGTTTTTTCTCCGCCGCATGGAGGCGGTTTCGCTCCGCCCCCTGCGCCGTGGTCCGTGCGCTCAGGCGGTCCAAGACGAGACCGAAACCCTCACCGTAGAAATTGCCCCGGCTGTCGGCGAAGACCTCCGTCACGCCGGCGTCCAAGCCGACGACCACAGGTTCGCGGCGGTCGGGCAAGGTCTTGACCCGGACTGGAACGGGAACATGGACGGCAACCGCGTGCTTGCGCGGGTCGAGCACCACCCGGACATTGCCGGTGACCGCCGGAACCGGGAAGCCCTTGAGGGGAATGACGGTCCGCTGGCCCGGGACCAGGCTGGCAATGGAAAGGTACGGCTTGCCCCGGTGCGTGAAGAAGCGGTACAGCGTATTGTCCAGTTCGAACGAGCGGCGCAGATGAACTCGCGGTGATTTGCCGAGGGCCTTCCGGAGAAGACGGCGCAGCAGCCGGACCACCGCCTGGCGCTGGGCCAGGGAGATCTCGAACTTGGGCTCCGGGGCCTCGCCCCGGAGCGCAGCCCCGATCCGGACGAATTTTCGGAGCAGCCAAAAGGCGTATCGGCGCTGCGGCCCCTCGAATGCCCGGAAGAGTTTCCCCTCGATGTGCGCCTGGTCGATGGCAGCAAGGATCCAGCGTCTCATCGTATCCACGGCATCGAAGAGGGCACGGTCGTAGAGGTGGACCGGCAGCTTCCAGAGGTTCACCCGGGACTCCTTGTCACGATTTCGGAAGGCTCGTGGTTTGTCCAGGTCGGCCCACCGAACAGTTCGGGCGAGGGTCCGGAGAAAGGCATCCTTCTGAAGGGAGTAGGCCGTGGCAATGGCCAGAACCGTCGCCCACTTGCCGGTATTGAGAATGCTGGAAAGCCACTTTACGGTTCGGGTCACTCTTCTACCGCCCCCTTCATTTTCTCCAGCATCTTCTTGTTCTTGTGGCTCCGACTGCCGTAGAGACGGGCTGAAAAAACGGTGATGATCTCCAGCACGTCCTGGGCCAGTTCCTCCTCGAAGGTTGGCTCCTCGCCTTTGTTAACGATGACGACCTCAATGTCCTTGATCTCACAGATCGCGAATACCAATTCCGCGCCGAAACGCAGAAGGCGATCCTTGTGGGTAAGCACCAGGCGATCCACATCGCCAGCAACGATCCCCTCCAGAAGATTCCGAAGACCGCGCTGGTGGTAGTTCATTCCCGATCCAAGATCCGAGATGATTTCGAACGACCATCCGTTGGCGGAACAGAACATCTCCAGCATCCGGACCTGTCGTTCCAGATCCGCTTTCTGGTCATGACTCGACATCCGGGCATAGGCGATGGTGGTTCTGGCATGCGACCCGGCGTGAAAAGCATTTGGCCGCAGCCTTGCCAGGTCATACCGCCTTTGGCCACCGGGAGTCCGCTCGTCCGGCAGCAATCTCCCCTCTCTTTCCCACCGGCGCAGGGTGGATTTCGAGACGCCCAGAAATTTCGCCGCCTCGGCCACAGATACCAACTTGCTCATATTAGTAGTACACAGATAGTTTTAGATAATGTCAAGCGAAACTGCTAAAGCCCCCGGACGGGATGGAGTAAGGTGGATCCCACCGGGCAGCGGTAGCTCCAGGAGTGGTCAGGGGGGCGCCGCACGGCCTTGCCCAGTCCGGTGAACTCGCCCGCGGCGAAGGTTGCGATCAGGAGCAGGAGCAGCGCCGCCACGACGAGAGCCGGTGGGCGTGCCGACAACGACCGCCGTGCCGGGGCGCGGCCCCCTTCGGCCCTGGCCGTCGGTCGTGATATAATGCAGGCAACGCGAAGAACCAAGCGGGGAGGCGCGACCTTCCCGGCGAGGAGGCGAGGCCGATGGCGAGGGATCCTTACGGTTACGGTCCCCGACGGCATTCCGTTTTTAGTTCCGTGCTGCTTTTCCCGCTGCGGGTCCTGCTGGCGCTGCGGGACTGGCTGTGGGAGCCGCAGCCGGGATCCGAGGGGGAGCCACCGGCTCCGGCGGCGCCGGAGCCGGTGGGGAAGGGAGAACCGGCATTCCCGGCGGCGGCCCGGCCGGTGGAGGAGTCGCTGCCCTCGGCTGCGCAACAGGTGTCCCAGGCCGCTCGCCCTTGGGACCCCGTGCCGGAGACGCCGGGGCTGCGGCGCGCCAAGCCCGCTCCCGTTCGCGTCGCTCGTCGGACTCCCGGCTGGCTGTGGGGTTTGGCGGGTCTGGCCCTGGTGCTGGCGGCCTTCGCTGCCGGTAACCTCACCGCCCGTGGCAAGACCGCGGCCCCCGCCGCTGCGCCTAAGAAGAGCCAACAGGCATGGGGCTACCGCTGCCGGGTGGACGGTCATCTGGTGCGCACGCGCGATGCGTCGTCCTGCGGCCGCGTGCAGCACGCCTTCTCCCAGCTGACGGCTACGGAGCAGCACTGGCACGCCGCCTACCAGCAGGCCGCTTCCCGGGCGACGGCGGCCGAGGCCGCTGCGGCTAAGGCCGAGGCGGCGGCGCAGGCGGCCACCACCACTACCACGACCACCCCGATCAACTCTTCCGGACAGCCGGCGGGCTCCGCCCCGGCTCCCTCCAACGAGTATCCCTACCAACCGACGCTGTCCAACGGCGGCAGCGTTCCATAGCGCCCGGTATATCCAGGTGTGGTGTCAACAGCTGCCCGATTTGCCTGACAAACCGCGACAACCGTCGTTCGTGCCGCCCCTGCGCGGGGACCGTTTCCGGGCCGATCCTCCGGTGCGCCAGTTCGGATCGGCAACCCGCAGGGAGTCGCGTTGTGCCTCTGGGGGCATGCCCCTGCACCATTCACACAACGCCAACACCAGCCCCACCACATTGCGTGAGGACCTTGCGGCCCTCGGGCTTTGGGCTTCCGCCGGAAGTGTTCCGGCTGGGCCGATCGGTTCCGGGACCACCGAAACCCATCAGGCCGGGAGGGCATCCGCCGTTTGGCCGTTGGCCCCCGAAGCTGCGCCGCCGTTTCCGGCGCGTCTTGGTTCAGCCGCCGCCTGGACCTCCTCCTTCGTGGGATACCGGAAGGTCCGATCCCACTTGGGCTTCAGGTTCAAGGCCGCCGCCACGTTCGCATCTCTATGCCTCAGGCCGGCAAGGCCAGGGGCAAGGCAGTGCCCGCAAGCCAGCCGGCTGGGGTAGCCGGTACCGCCGGGGGAGAACCTCTCCGCCAGGCGGTGACACTTGGGGCATGCTCGACTGGTCCAGGCAGGGTTTCGCTCCACCACCAGGATACCTTGGATCAGGGCCAGGTGCCTCGCGTACTTCACCACCTTTCCGCGCAGCCAGTAGGAGCGTTTCCGGTTGGTGCGCCGGCTCCAGGAAAGGCCCCGCCGGGGCCGGTAGGGCCGCAGGTGCTCGAAGACCAGCACCTGGAGACCCAGGAGCACCGCCCAGGTGACGATCCGTGCGGCGATCTGCCAGGCCAGGGCGTCGTCCAGGTTGCGCACGTAGTTCCAAAGGGAATGGTTGGAGCGCTCGCCCTTGACGGGCTTCCCGGATCGGCGCTGCTTTCGGGCTACCTTCCGCAGGGCATTCTCCCGATTGGCGTTCTCCCGGGCATGCCAAACGGTCTTGATTCCGATGCAGCGCCGTCCCTGCCAGGCCGCCCCCACGGTGGAGGCCGCGTTCAGGTCGAAGGTGCCCACCCGCAGGTCGGGTTCCGCCAGCCGCCGGTCCTCGGCCTTGCCCCGGACGGCCACCCGCTTTTCGAAGGGCACGTGGATCCACCAGTCGGCCCCTTTGGGGATCAGCACCGGAGACCGGGCCACCCAGACACCGATGGCCGGCCGTAGGGCCTCCCGTTCCTCCCGGGTGCGCTCGGTGCGGCCCTCGGCCCTCAGCCGTGCGTTTTGCGCCTCCCGCTCGGCAACGATGCGCGCCTTTTCCGCCTGGGACTGGGCGAAAAGCTCCCCGGCGTAGGGAGGACCTTGCACCGGCAGGTTGCGCCATTCCCAGCACCCGCCGTCCAGAAGGCGCAGGCGAAGGTGGCCCTTCCGGTAGTCCTCCAGGCGCAGGGTGGAGATTCCTTCGTAGGCCACCAGGTGCGGATGGGGCCGGGGCGGGGCCGGGGCCTTGCCCCGCTTTCCGGGATCCGCCGCCTCCCAGTTGGCCAGGTTCGACAGGTGCTGTCGCACCGCCCCGGCGGCGTGGTTGACGGCCGCCCGGCGCAGCACGGTCGGCGCCTCGGGGCAGACCTTCCCGAAGTCGCGTGCCGGGTTCGGATGCGCCCTGGTGGCCACGGTGCAGCGCTCCGCCCAGGTCAGGATCTCCTGATTGGTGAGCGGGCGGCGCCGTTCCTCTCCGGCGTGCTTGCCCCGCCGCACGACGTAGGGTTTTTGCTCGCTGAAGATACCCGGGTGCTCCAGGAAGAAATCCGTGTAGAAGCCCACGGCCCGGTCCCAGCCCTGGACGGTGGCGAGGAGGGCGTCACGCTTGCCGGCATTGGTCTCGGGCCGGACCTTGAATTTCACGGTGCGGGTCACCGTGATGCAGGACATGGCCGGCATGCCGCTCACCTCCCAAACTACAGATGATGCCCACCGCGATGGGCTGCCTGTCAAGAGATATGATCATCGCCAAATATCAGGAAACAAAGGGCTGCCCGGCCCCCATCCAACGGGGGTTCCGAGTGGTTCGGGCGTCGGGGTTCGTCGTGCCGTTCTGGGCGGCGCCTCGGCTCCCAGGATGCCATCGGTTCCTCGGACGGCTACGGTGGCGGCAGGGGGAAAGTGCCCGCCCGGTTCCTATCCAACGTGTTCCCCGCCGCTTTAGGATCTTTTCCTGGTTGGTTTATCGTTAGGACCGCCAGGTTTGCGGCAACCGGAGGGTGCACAGCCGCCAGTTTCCCTTTCGTCAATGGCCAATTGTCAGGCTATGTCAGGTGGAAAAGTCACCTCTCCCCGGCTCATGCCAGGGCGGGAGGTGGACAGGTTGCAGCCCAGTCAGACCAAGGAGGTCAGGATGCTGCAGGATGCCCCGGCCTGGGAGCAGTTGGAGGTCAAGAAGGACGGCCTTTTGGCCACCCAGGCGGCCGACGCCCGTCTGCGCCAGGTGGCCGGCGGCATGCAGCGGTCGGAGAAATCGTGTTCAGGAAGCATCGCCCCTCCTTGGCCAAACTGGAGGCCGTCTGGTCAAACCTCATATTGCCAACCGAGGGCTTGCCTCCAGCAAATTGCCAAGCTAGAAGTGAGGATGCGTTAGGCGACTGCTACGATATGGCATTAGGTTCTGTTTCTTGCTCGACGCTCCTGCCGAGAGGCAACGGGGCCAGGCGGGGCGGCGAGTTTATGAGAGCACTGTGCAATGTCTATGGCTATTTCCCGTTCGTGGGGTCTTGGACTCGAAGCTGCGGAAAGTACTTGCCGAAGTATCCACGATCTCGCGTCAGCAAGGCATCGGCCTGCGCCATGGCGTGGCCACCCACCAGGAAGTCCGCCATCAGGTGCTGTCTCCACCTGATCTGTTGCCCGCACCCAGGGCATTTCGTCTGAAAACCCTGCCCGCAATGAGGGCACAGCACCTTGTTGTCTCGATTGCTGGTATACGTTGTCCAGGCCTGGGCGGCTTGCCAAAGGGCATCCTCGGAGAATGGCTCCGGCTTGATGCCCAAGTCATCAAGGAATAGACCCAATTCTTCCAACGAATCGAATTTGGCCGCCAATTCAGCGTAGACTATGGGGCAAATGGTAACGATACCGGACCGGAGCGATTTCTGAAACGCCTCAAGGGAGTTATTGGCGAAAACCAAGTCCTCTAATAAAATGTCCAGCAGAACATTGGTGTCTACGGCCGTCTTCATTTTCCGCGCAGTTCTTCCATTACAGCATCCGTGCGCTCGACTTTCCCTTTGCGGGCTAGATATCCATACCATTTCTCGAGGGCCTCGGCCGGCAGTTTTTTCCTGATGACCGCCTCTCCGTTGCGTAATTCGAATTCCACCTCATCGCCGCGGCGCAAGCCTAAACCGTCCCTCACCCGCTTCGGCAGGGTGATCTGCCCCTTGACCGTAACCACAGACATACCGAACCCTCCTTACGATAAAGGTAATACCGACTAGGTAAGATGTCAAGAGCCACGTGGCCCCTGTTACTCCGGGCTCCGGTGCGGCCCACGCTCCCGGCCTTCCATAGCCTCATGCCCCTCGCCGGGGGGCATGATGGCGATCCGCGTCTGCGCCCACCCGTCCTGCAGTTCCAGACCGACGGCCAAGCCCTTGCTGACGCCTAAGTCTTGCAGGAAAGCTCTTAGACCCGAGGTATGCACCGCCTGAACGCGCGAGGGCATCTGCCAAGGGGTGTCCTGACGGGACCACGATGTCGATCATCCTCTCCTGGATGCTGACCCGGCCCGGCATTCTGAGCAGGTTTGCGGTGAAGGAAGCGGTGACGGGGAAGGCCCAAGCGCCATAAAAAGAGCGCGCGCGGGTGATTGATGAAGATTCCGTTTTTGTCCCCTTGTAGTACATCTCGATGCTCCCACCCCCTCGGTTGCAGAGCTACATCACCTCGCGGGGGCGTCCATCCGGACCGCCGTGGAACTCCTCCGGCAACTCGCGGGCCGGGAGGAGCCGCCCCGTCGGCTCCTCCCGGTTCTTCGAGGCGGCAGGCGTCAGGTTCTGCGCCGTCGCCGGCACTCCAGGAGGACGGCCAGGGTAGCGCCGGCCCCGACGGCCACTCCGTACCAAAAGGCGCCGCCGGGTTGGTATACCCCGGGGAATCGGCGCAGCGCGGCGCACTCGGCCGCGTCGCGCACGATGGCCACGGTGCCACCGAGCGGACAGCGGTAACTCCAGGTGGTGGCGGGGGATTGGCGCACGGCCTTGCCCAGGCCGACGAACTCGCCCGCGGCGAAGGCGGCGACCAGGAGGAAGAGCAGCACCGCGGCAGCCAGGAGGCGGCGGATGCCCACCGCGTCCAGAGTCGGAGGGGGGTGAGGGCCGCGGCAGCCGTGGCCGGTGACCCCGGCGCCGCTCGCGCAGCCGTACGAGGGCCTCCCGCAGGGCGCGCCGGCAACAACCGCCGCGCCGGGGCGCCTCGGAACCGCCTTCCTGTCGCAGGGGGTCGCCCCCGGCATCGAAACCTCGGGGATCCATGTGTACAGGCAACGGTGATCCCTCCGCAGAAGGATTCGCCGCCGGGGCGCTTTCTCCTGGCCAGGGCGTGGCCCCCCTTCGGCCCTTGCCGTCGGTCACGATATAACGCAGGCGACGCGAAGCAAAAGGCGAGGAGGCGGGGCAGGCGGCCAACACGAGCACGCCGATCAACGCTTCCGGAGAGCCGGCGGGCTCCGCCCCGGCTCCCTCCAAGAGTATGCCTACCAGCCGACGCCGTCCGACGGCGGCGGCGTTCCGTAGCACCCGGTATATCCCGGCGCCGCCCGGCTCATGCTAGGGCGGGAGGTGGACACTTTGCAGCCGAATCAGACCAAGGAGGTCAAGATGCTGCAGGACGCCCTGGCTTGGGAGCAGCTGGAGGTCAAGAAGTACGGCCTCTTGGCCGCCCAGGCGGCTGACGCCCGCTTGCGCCAGGTGGCCGCCGACATCCAGCGGGTGGAGAACCATCACGTGCAGATGGTCCAGGACAAGCTCCATTCGCTGCAACAGGCCTGAAGGAGGGGACGCCGTGAGCCAGCTGAGCGACCGGGACCTGGCGGGGGACGCCCTGAAGGATGAGAAGTTCCTGTGCGTGAACTACAGCCAGTTCGCCAACGAGACCTTCGACGAGGCCCTGCGGGACATGTTCCTGACCATGGAGCGGGAGGAGCACGACCACGCCCATAAACTGGCGGAGTTCGTGTACGGCAAGGCCTGACCCCAGGCCGGGGGGACGGCGCGGGAGCGGCAGGGTTTGTCGCCTTCCCGCGCTCAGCTTTTTCTAAGGCCTTGCCCAGGTTGAGCACAGCGGCATGCGGTAGGCTGAAGCCGCAAGGGGGTGCTGCTTTGCGCAAGCGGATCCTGATCGCGGTGGTCTCGCTGGCGGCGGTGGGGGCGGCCTGGGGCCTTTACGGCCACCGCCTGCTGCAGGGTTCCGGGAGCGGCGGCCAATTGTATCTGACCACCACGGTGCGGCGAGGCACGGTCACCCAATATGTGTCGGCCGACGGCAATCTGCGGCCATACCGGGAGGCGACGATCACGGCGCCCGCCGGCGGCATGCTGGGCGGCAGCCTGCCCCAGGTGGGCCAGACGGTCTACGGGGGAGGAACCTTGGCCAGTCTGGCGGCGCAAAGCTCCAGCGGCGGCACGACGCTGCCCGCCTCTTTCACCCTGCAAGCGGAGCAGCTCCAGGTGGCGCAGGACCGGCACGCTTTGGCCGGGGTCGAACAGCAGTTGGCCGGCCTCACCCTGCGCGCGCCCCATTGGTATCTGAATGTGGGTACCTTCCAGGTGCAGCCGGGGGAGCAGGTGCAAGCGGGGCAGACCCTGGTGAACCTGCACTCCGCATTGCCGGTGAATTCAGGCGGGCAGTTCGGCTATCAGATAACCAAGTACCCGCTCACCGCCCCGGTGGCGGGCACGGTGGAGCAGATCTACGCCCGACAGGGCCAGTGGGTGAAGAAGAACGCCCCGATCCTGCGGCTGAAGAGCTTCAGCCTGGACCAGGAGTTGGCCCAGGACCGCCTCACCTTGGCCAAAGCCGAGTATCAACTGGCCAACGGTTCCGGGTCTTCGACCGTTCCGGTCCAGACGCCCTTATCCGGCACGGTGCTGGCCGTGGATGCCTCGGCGGGCACCTATGTCCAGGCGGGCGCCGATCTGTTCACCGTGGCCGATCTGCGCCGCATGACCATGCAGATCGACGTGAGCGAGTTGGACGTGAACCGGCTGGCGCCAGGCGACCCGGTGCAGGTGAGTGTGCGGGCGCTACCCGGCAAGAGTATCACCGGTCGCATCGGCAGCATCTCGCCCCTGGGCACCGTCAGCAACGGCGTGGCCGTCTACCAGGCCACGGTGGTGCTTACTCCGCCGAAGGGGGTGCTGCCCGGGATGAGCGCCCACGCCCGGATCCGCGTGGCCCAAAAGAGCGGCGTTTTGTATGTGCCGCCCTTGGCCATCCATGTGCGCGGCGGCAAGGACTACGTGCTGGTGCGCTCCGGCGGTGCCATCCGGGCGGTCCAGGTGCAGGTGGGCATTGCCGACAGCAGCCGGGTGGAGGTGACCCGGGGAGTAACCTTAGGGGAGACCGTGCTGACCTCCAGCCTGTCTACGGTCTCCAACAGCCACGGCCCCTTGAACCTGAACGGACGGCCGGCGGGGGGCGGGCCGGGCGGCCAGGGAGGCCCTCCCGCAGGCAAGGGAACGCCGCCTGCCGGAGCAGGGGGAGGTGCGGGATGACGGAACTGCTGCCCATGTTTCAGGTGGCTTGGGGCAACCTGATCACCGCCAAGCTGCGTTCCGCCCTGGCGGCCCTGGGCATCATCATCGGGGTGGCCACCGTGGTCGCCTTGGTCTCGGTGGGCGAGGGGGCGCGGCAGCGGGTTCTGCAGGAACTCCGCTCCCTGGGCACCAACCTGGTCCTGGTGTCGCCGGGGCCGGGGGGCCAACTGCGATTGGACGAGCTGTCCTGGATCCGCCGGGAGATACCGGTGGCCCAGCGGCTGGTGCCGGTGGTCACCCTTTCCGCAACGGTGGTGGCGGGAACCAACAGCGTCTCCACCAAGGTTGTGGGCACCGACCAGGGCTATCCCGTAGCGCGGCGTTTTCCCGTGGCCCAAGGCAGCTTCGTGGGATCCTTCAGCGTGGCCGCGCGCCAGCACGTGACGGCGCTGGGTGAGCGGCTGGCGGAGAAGCTTTTCGGCACCCGCAACCCCTTGGGGCGCCGGGTGCTGATCAACGGAACCCAGTTCACGGTGGAGGGGATCATGGCGCCCAAGGGCACCACCTTGCACACGGACAACGACCTCTTGGCCTTCGTGCCGGTGAGCACCGCCCAGGCCATGGCCGGCACCGACCAATTGAGCACCCTGTATGCCCAGGCCGGGGGACCTCGCCGGGCGGAGCTGTTGGCCACCCAACTGGTGCGTCTGTTCAAATACCGCTACGGGAACAGCCGCGCGGTGCAGGTGCGCAGCCAGGACTCCCTGATCTTAGCGAACCGGCAGGCGCAGAACACCATGACCGGCCTGCTGGGGGCGGTGGCCGCCGTGTCGCTGCTGGTGGGCGGCATCGGGATCATGAACATCATGCTGGCCGCGGTGGCGGAGCGCACGCGGGAGATCGGCATCCGCAAGGCGCTGGGCGCCAGGCGCGGGCATATCATGGGGCAATTCCTGACCGAGGCGGTGCTTTTGACCACGGTGGGGGGCGGCGCAGGGGTGGTTTGCGGAACGCTCTTGGCCGTCGGGCTGTCCCGGGCGGCCGGCTGGCACCCGGTGATCTCCCCGGGGGCGGTGCTGGGTTCCCTGGTCTTCGCCATGGCGGTGGGGGTCATCTTCGGCCTCTACCCGGCCTACAAAGCGGGGAAGATGCAGCCGGTGGAGGCTTTGCGCACCGAGTAGCGGCGGTCAAGAGGCGCCCGGAGGCGCCAGGGGCGGGAAATGCAGGGTGAAGGTGGTCCCCCGGCCGGGGGTGCTTTGCACCTGGATCCTGCCGTCGAGCTGCGCCGTCAGGCCGGCCACGATGGCCAGACCCAGGCCCGCTCCTCCGGCCTCCCGACTGCGGGAGGGGTCGCCGCGGTAGAACCGCTCGAAGATGCGGGGCACTTCGGTCGGGTCGATGCCCGGGCCGTGGTCCTCCACGGACAGCTCACCGCCGGCGGCGATGCGGACGGTGACCTCGCCGCCGACCGGCGTGTAGCGCAGGGCGTTTTCCAGGAGATTGAACAGGATGCGCCGCAGGGCGTCCGAGTCGCCGGCGATCCAACCCGGGTCCTCTTCCCGCAGCGTGAGGCGGCGCCCGGCGGCCAGGGGCAGCAGGGCATCGCAGACCTCCCGAGCCAAAGGGGCCAGGGCGACCGGCAGCTTGGCCGGGTGCAGGCCCTGATCCAGACGGCTCAGCGTCAGGAGGTCCGCCACCAATTTGGCCATGCGGTTTCCCTCCCGCTCCATGACCTCCAGGGCGCGCTCCCGATCCGGGGCGGCTAGGCGGCCGGAGCGCCAAAGCTCCAGGTAGCCGTTCAGGGCGGAGAGGGGCGTGCGCAACTCGTGGGAGGCGTCCGCCAGAAAGCGGCGCATGCGCTCCTGGGTGCGCCGCTCCTTGGCGAAGGCCGCCGCCAGTCCCTGGGACATGGTGTTGAAGGCCGCGGTGAGGCGGGCCACCTCATCCGCGGTGTCCGGTACCGGCAGCGGCTGCCCGAAGTCTCCGGCGGCGATGCCCTGGGCCCGCTCGGCCAGCACCCGCAAAGGCTGCAGCGCGCGTCGGGTCAAAGGCAGGGCCAGGAGCAGGGCCAGCAGCATGGCGGTCGCCGTGCCGACGGCCCAGGCGGCGGCGGCCGGCCCCAGGGGCTGCAACACCCCGGCCAGATCGCGGGCCACCAGGGCCGTTCCCACGGGATGTCCCGGAGGGCCCAAGACGAGTTGCGCCATCAGGAAAGAGCGACCCCGGACGGAGCGGATGGCGGCCGCCGTCGGTCCTGCCGGCGGCGGTAGCGCGGGGAAGTCGGCGGCGGCGGGACTTTGGGCCAGCACCTTTCCCGCAACGGAAATGATGCGCGACGGCGTCCGGGGGCCGCCTAACGTCCGCAGCAGCGCAGGAGCCCGGGCGGCCAGCCGGTCGGCCGACGGGCGGGGGCCAAGCTGGGCCGGCAAGGTCGCCAGATCGGAGCGCAGCCCCTGGGTGGCATCGTGGATCAGGATCTGGCGCAGGGCCAGCAATTCCAAGAAGGCCAGCAGCAAGACTAGGCCGCCGAAGACCAGGAGGTGCCAGGCGGCCAGGCGCCAGGGGAGGCTGCGCGGCCAGCGTGGCAGGCGCGCCATGTCACTGGCCCAACCGGTAGCCGAAGCCCCGGACGGTCTGGATGAGCAGGTGATCCCGGTCCCCGAGCTTCTGACGCAGGTAGCCCACGTACACCTCCACCACATTGTGGTCGCCGAAATATCCCTGCCCCCAAACCCGATCCAGGATCTGATCCTTGGACAGCACCTGGCGGGGATGGGTCAGGAATAGCTCCAAGAGGTCGTATTCCCGAGGGGTCAACTCCACGGGACCCGCCGCCCCCCGGACCTGGTGGGTGCACCGGTCCAGGCGCACCGGCCCGAACTCCAGCCGGTCGGATTGCTCGCGATGCAGGTGGCGCAGCTGGGCGCGGATGCGGGCCAACAGTTCTCGGAAGGCGAAGGGCTTCACCAGGTAGTCGTCGGCGCCCAGATCGAGCCCCCGCACCCGGTCGTCCACGTCATCCCGGGCCGTGAGCATGAGGATGACCCGTCCCGGTCGGCGCAACCGCTGGCACACAGACCAGCCGTCGATTTGGGGCAGCATCACGTCCAGGACCACCACCTGCGGATCAAAGCTGCGGGCGGTGCCAAGAGCCTGGGATCCATCGGCGGCGCAGGTCACCTCGAAGCCTTCGTAGCGCAGGCCCATGGCCAGCATCTCCGCCAGATTGGCCTCATCCTCCACGATCAGCACCCGCACCCGGCTTTGCGGCAGCTTCGCCACCCCCTAAGCAGGATGTTTCGGCGCGCCGGGGCAAATCCCTACTTGCCCGGGGGGGCGGGGAGACGCGCCGGATGGCCGGGCCGCGGGGCTTTCCCGGTGGGTGGGGACGGGGCGGCGCTTACCTGCCAGGCCGCGGAAGCCGAACCGGGCGCCAGGAGCACGGTGACCATGCTGCCTACGGCAGGCTTGGATCCCGGGGGACCGAAGCGGGTGGCCTCGTCCACCATGGCGGTGCGCAGGCCCCGGGCCGTGCGCACGACCAACCGATCGCCCGAGCTGGAGACCAGCGTGCCGCGCCACTGCCGCGGCTGCACCGCGATGCCCCAGGCCGCCAAGGTCGAGCCGTCGGAGGTGCCCACCGCGGTGAGCTGCGCGCCGAGAAAGGGCTGTGCCGCGGTGGTCGTGCTTCGGAAGGGGGGCGGGCCGGCCCAGGACACCAGGGTATCGCCGGCGACGGATACCTGCCGCAGGCTGCCGTCGCTCAGACGCAGCGTGTACACGCGGTTGGCGACGCTTTGCAGCACGCCGTGCCAGGTGGTCAGCGGAACCTGGAGGTTCCAAACGCCCCGGCCCCGGGGCGGCGGGGCGAAATGCACCCGCATGCCGGGGTGCAGGCGGTACACGGCCACCGGCACCGGGCCGCTTTGAGCCCGCACCTCGGCCAGGGATCGCGTGGCGGTCTTGCCGTCGGCCAGGGTTAGGGTCAGGGAAGCGGCGCTGATGCCGGAAACCACGGCGGCGGCGGGCCCCGGGGGACGGTGGGGAGGCGAGGCGGGCAAGGGGGGCCGGGCCAGGGCGGAGCCGGACAGCCCCAGCGCCAGGAGCGCCGGGAGCCACACGGAGCGAAGGCTGGGCATGGGTGGCATCTCCTTCCCGGAAAGTTGCCTCTTCATTCTGGGCCGGTCGGCTTAGAACGCCCCCCGAGTTTTGCTGAGAGACACCTGAGAATGGCGGTGCCGGAGGCTTCCCGGCCTTCGCAGATGGGCAAAATCCGCCGTTTAGGCGTAAATTAGGGGAGCCGAATGAATGGCCGCTCCCGGGCAGGCCCTGAGCCTGACAAGCTGGCTGACGCGGCTGAAATCTTTTTTGATTTTTGCAGCATCAGATGCTAACATATTCCTACAAACAGAAGACCGCACAGAGAAGGGGGAGTCTTGAGGAAAAGGCTCCCCGTTTTTTATGGGTGCAAGGAGGCACGAGAGGAGTGGATGCAGGTGCGCGCAGTGATCCTGGCCGGCGGTTTCGGCACCCGGGCCCGACCCCTCACGGCCAATCGGCCCAAGCCCATGCTGCCTTTGGGCAACCGGCCGCTCTTGGAACACACGGTGCGGGCCTTGGTGCGTAGCGGCTTCGACGACTTGGTGTTCCTTTTGCACCACCAGCCGGAGGTCATCCGCCGCTACTTTCAGGACGGCGCTCCCTGGGGCTGCCGCATCACCTACCTGCAGCCGGAGCGGGACCTGGGCACGGCGGGAGCCACCGCCCTGGCCCGCCACCTCCTGGGACGCGAGACCTTCCTGGTGGCCAGCGCCGACGTGGTGACGGACTTCGACCTCACCCGCGCCCTGGCCTTCCACCGGCAGCGGGCCGCCCTGGCCACCATCCTCCTGAGCCGGGTGGCGGACACTTCCCCCTTCGGGGTGGTGCAGACCAGCGACACCGGGCGGGTGCGCCACTTCACCGAGAAGCCCTCGCCGGGGGAGACCTGCACGGACACGGTGAACGCCGGCTACTACCTGCTCCAGCCCCAGGTCTTGGATCTGGTGCCGCCGGAGGAGCCGTGGGATTTCAGCCAGGACCTGTTCCCCCGGCTGCTGGAGGAGCGCGCCCCTTTGTATGCCATGGCCCCCGGCGGCTACTGGCGCGACGTGGGCGACCCCGTCGCCTACCTGGCCGCGCATCAGGACCTGTGGCGGGGGAGGGTGGAGTTGGAACTGCCCGATCCATGGCGGCCGGGCACGCGCGTGGTCTGGGGCGAGGGCACGGTGGTGTCCCCCCAGGCCCGGCTGGAGGGTACGGTGGTGCTGGGCCGCGGGGTCCGTGTGATGGCGGGGGCCCAGCTCACGGATTGCGTCCTGGGGGACGGCTGCAGTGTTGGCCCCCAGGCCCGGCTGCGGGAGACGGTGGCCTGGGAGTGGACGGAGATCGGGGCGGGGTGCCGCCTGGAGGGGTGCGTGCTGGGAGCGGCGGTGCACCTGGGCGAGCGGGTCCGGATCATGCCGGGGGCGGTGCTGGCGGACGGCTGCAACCTGGGTCAGCGCGCCCTGGTGCGGCGCCACGTGCGCATCTGGCCCGACCGGCAGGTGGAGGAGCGGGCGGTGGTGTCCTACTCCCTGGTGGGGGAGGCGGTTTCCCGCCGTCACCTCCTGTCGGGAAGCGCGGTGCGGGGCAACCCGGCCGTGGATCTGCCGCCGGAACTGCTGGTCCGACTGGGAGAGGCCTGGGGCAGTCTCCTGCCTTTGGGGGCCAGCGTGGCCCTGGCGGGCGACGGCAGCGCGGCCTCCCAGATGGCCCTGGGGGCGCTGGGGGCGGGTTTGTCCTCCAGCGGCGTCGACGGCGAGCTGGCGACCAGCCTGGCCCTGCCTTTGCTGCGCTATCGGATCGGGCGGGAGGGCCGCGCGGGAGGTATCTTCGCGGAGTCGGTGCCGGGGGAGGAGGGGCAGCTTTGCCTGCGCCTGTTCGGGGCGGGAGGAGTGGAGCTTTCCCGCGGCGAGGCACGCCGTTTGGAGCGCACCTTCCGTCAGGAGGAGTACCGGCGCGCCGACGAGGCGCACCTGGGCCGACTGCGCCAGCTGGGGCCGGAGGTGGAGGAGGCCTACCGGCACTCGATCCGTCGTGTCCTGCCCCCGGGGCGGGGAACGCTGCCGGTGGTCCTGGGCTGCTCCCCGGGGCCGGGGGGGGAATTGCTGCACCGCCTGCTGGCGCAGCGGGGCTATGCCCCGGAGGTGGTGCGCACGGAGGCGGAGCCCGCCGCGGGCCGGCTGTCCAGGATCCTGCGCCCGGACTCGCCGGACGGCGTGGGGGTGTGGATCGACTCGGCGGGTGAGCGCCTGGCCTTGGTGGACGGCGCCGGGCGGGTGTACCAGGGGCCGGAGGCGGTGCTCTTGATGGTCGTGCTGCTGGGCGGGGCCGGCCGCACCGGCGAGGTGCTGGTGGGGCTGCAGGCCAGCCGCGCGGTGGAGAAACTGGCGGCCGAACACGGCATGGGGGTGGCGCGCTGCCGGGCCAGGGGCCCGGAGTGGCGCCGGCGGCTGCAGGAGGAGCGCGTGCTGCTGGCGGCCGATCCGCCGGGGGCCTGCGCCTTTCCCGCCTTTGCCGCCTATCCCGATGCGTGTTTCGCCGCGGCCGAGGCCTTGGCGCTTTTGGAGGCGGCGGGCCGCAGCCTGCGGGAGCTGGGACAGGAGGTGCCGCGGGCCAACGTCCTGCACACCTCGGTGTTTTGCCCCCCCGACCTCAGGGGAAGCGTGCTGCATCTGGCCCAGCGGGTGCTGAGCGGCATCCGGGCTCCGGAGGGCAGCGAGATCCTGGTGGACGAGCCCGGCGGCTGGGCCCTGATCCTGCCCGACGAGCGCGGCTCGCGGATCGACGTGTGGGCCGAGGGGAGGGACGCGTCCCTGGCCCGCAACCTGCTCGAGCGCTACAGCCGGAAACTGGCGACCTGGCGGGAGGAGATGTCCCAGGGCACGGGTGCGGCATGGGGAAACTGAGGGTAGCCTTCCTCTGGCACCTGCACCAGCCCCTCTACCGGGACGCCGACGGGCGGCAGCACTTTCCCTGGGTCTACCTGTATGGTTTGAAGGATTACGGCGCCATGCCCCGCCTGGCCCGGGAGGCGGGCGTGCGGGTCACCTTCAATTTGGTGCCCTGCCTGATGGAGCAGTTGGCGGACTACCGCGCGGAGCGGATCCGCGATCCCTATTGGGCGCTTCTGAGCCGCGAGCCGGCGGAGTTCTCCCGCGGGGAGCGCCACTTCCTGCGGCGGGCCTGCTTCACCGCCAACTACGAGCGGATCATCGCCCCCTCGGCCCGCTACCGGGAGCTATGGGAACGGCGCGACGGGGTGCTCACCGACGACGAGCTGCGGGATCTGGTGGTGTTGTTCCACTTGGCCTGGCTGTCCCCCCTCTACCGGGAGGCGGCGCATATCCGTGCCCTTTGGGAGCAGGGTCGGGACTACACTCCCGAGCAGCGGGACATCCTGCGCCGGCATTGCCGGCAGATCCTGGGCGGCACGGAGGAGGAACTGCTTAAGGCCCAGGCCGCGGGATGCGCCCTGTCGGCCAGCCCCTACTACCACCCCATCCTGCCGCTCTTGTGCGGCACGGGGGCGGTGCCCTTCCGCTATCCCGAGGACGCCCGGGAGCAGATCCTGCGGGGCAGGGCGGCCCACCAGCGCCGTTTCGGCGCCGCGCCGGGGGGGATGTGGCCGCCCGAGGGGGCGCTCTCTCCGGCGGCGGCCCAGGTGGCCCAGGAGGCGGGGGTGGGGTGGGTGGCCACCGACGAGGGGATGCTGCACCGGGCCCTGGGGGAGGAGCGCCGGGAGGAAGGTTTCGGCGGGGAGCATCTGTACCGGCAGCCTTACCGCTATCGGGGGTTGCCCGTCTTCTTCCGCGACCGGGTGCTGTCTGACCTGGTCGGCTTCAGCTACCACGCCTGGCCCCCCGAAACGGCGGCCGACGACCTGGTGCACCGCCTGGAGCACATCGCCGACCGGCTGGGCGGCGGGGAGGGATTGGTGCTGGTGGCCCTGGACGGCGAGAACCCGTGGGAGTTCTATCCCGACAACGGCGTGCCCTTCCTGCGCCGCCTCTACGGCCGCTTGGCCGACCACCCGCGCCTGACCACGACGACCCTGGACGAGACGATGGGGGAGTCGGATCGCGTCCTGCCCCGGATGCCCACCGGATCCTGGGCGGGGGACCTGTCCACCTGGATCGGCCACGCCGAGAAGACCCGGGCCTGGGAGTACCTGCTGGAATGCCGGCGGGATCTGGGGGGCACCCAGGATAGCCTGTTGGCGGCCGAGGGCAGCGACTGGTTCTGGTGGCTGGGCGAGGATCACTATACACCCGAGAAGGCCGAGTTCGAGGCGCTGTTCCGCCGCCATCTGAGTGACGCCTACCGTCAGGCCGGACGGGGGGCGCCGGAGTTCCTCCTGACCCCGGTGGCCGGAGGGCCGCGCTGGGCGGGGCCGGCGCCGCGCCTGTTCGAGCTTTGGCCCCAGGTGATGGCCGGGGGCGGCGCCCTGCGGCGGCTTTGGTTGCAGCGGCCCGCGACGGGGGAGCTGCGCCTCCTGCTGGAGACCGCCCCTACCCTGGGAGAGTTGGCGGCGGCGGGGGTGCGGGTGGAGGTGGCGGCCGCGGGGGAGGGGGAATATCGGCGGGAGCTCACCGCCGGGGAGGCCGGAGGGGAGTTCCAGCTGCCTCCGGGAAACTGGATTGCCCTTACCCTCACCGCCCGCTGGCCCGACGGCAAGGAGGAGACGCACCGTGTCAAACTCTGAGGAGGACCGCCTGCTGTTCGGGATCCATTGCCATCAGCCGGTGGGCAACTTCTCCGGCGTGGTGGAGGGGGTTTACCGCGACGCCTATCGCCCCACCCTGGAGACCCTGGCCGAGTTCCCCGCGTTCCGCTTCGTCTGCCACTACAGCGGTCCCCTCCTGGAGTGGCTGGAGCGGCACCATCCCGAGCATCTGGGGCTTTTGGTCGAACTGGCCCGGCGGGGCCAGCTGGAGCTCTTGGGCGGCGGCTTCTACGAGCCGGTGCTGGCGGTGATCCCGCCGCGGGATCGCCGGGCGCAGCTGGCGCGGATGCAGGAGTTCTGGGCCGAGCGCACGGGGGTGCCGCCCCGGGGGGCGTGGCTGGCCGAGCGGGTGTGGAGCCCGGAGCTGGCGGAGGATCTGGCGGCGGCGGGGATCGCATATGTACTCCTGGACGACTACCATTTCCGCTGCGCGGGGCTGGCGGCGGACGAACTCACGGGGGCGTACCGCACCGAGGCGGGGGGGCGCGGCCTGACGGTGCTGCCCATATCGCAGAAACTGCGCTACCTGGTGCCCTTCCACCCGGTGGAGGAGGTGGTGGCGGATCTGGCCGGCCGGCGCGGGGCGGCGGTGCTGGTGGACGACGGGGAGAAGTTCGGAGCCTGGCCCGGCACCCGGGAGTGGGTGCACGAGCGGGGCTGGCTGCGCCGCTTCCTGGCCGCCATGGTGGAGCACCCCGACATCCGCACCGCGCGCATCGGGGACTATCTGGCGGCGGTGCCCACCCGGGGCTTCGTCTACCTGCCCACCACCTCCTACGCCGAGATGGGGGAGTGGTCTTTGCCGGCGGCCCAAGCGGCGCGGCTGGCCGAGCTGCGCCGGCAGATGGGGGAGGCGGAGCAGCCCCTCTTGCGCGGCGGCACTTTCCCTTTCTTTTTCGCCAAGTACCCGGAGGGCGGCTACTTGCGCCAGCGAGTGCTGGCCGCGGGCGCCGAGGCCCGGGGGCGGGCCGATCCGGCGGCGCGGCGCCACCTGCTGCGGGCCCAGTGCAACGATGCTTACTGGCACGGCGTCTTCGGCGGCATCTACCTGCCCCACCTGCGCCGCGCCCTGTGGGGGGAGCTCTTGGCGGCGGAGGCGGGGCTAAAGCCTGCGGCCTGGGCGGCGGACCTGGACGGCGACGGCTTCCCGGAGCATTTCTTTCGCACCGGGGAGGCGGTCTTCGCCTGGTGCCCCCGCGACGGCGGGGTGCTGCGGGAGCTGAGCCTGGGGGCCTGGGGGGTTAACCTGGGCGATGTGTTGGCCCGGCGCCTGGAGGCCTATCACCTGCGGCCCGAGGAGGCCGAGGCGGCGGCGCAGGACGTGGCCACCATCCACGAGCGGGGCTTTGGGGTCCAGCCGCCGGCGGTCCTCGATTCCCACCGTCTGAGCGCCTTCCGGGACTCCTTTTGGGTCGACGGGAACCAGGCGGGCGGCTTCGCACAAGGGATCTACCGGACCGAGGTGGGGGCCTGGAGCCTGCTCCTCCAGCGGGAGGAGGCTGAGCGCGCCGTGGCGAAGGAGTTCCAAATGCCGGTGCGCGAACGGCGGTTTGCCGTCCGCTACCGGGTGCGCGCTCCGGCGGGGGAAACCTTTCGGGTCTCCCTGCCCCTGGCCCTGCCCGCCGGGGATTCCCCGGCGGGGGAGTTGATGGTGGACGGACGCGGAGCGGGGGGCTTCGGTCAGGAGGCGGTGGTGACGGCGGGGGAACTTGCCTTTCGGGACCGGGTGGTGTCGGGAGAACTCCGGTTGCGCTCCGACCCGCCGGCGGTGTGGCGGCTGGCCCCGGTGCGCACGCCGCTGCGCACGGAGCGGGGGGCCGAGGCGGTGATGCAGGGCCTGGATCTCTCCGGTTCCTGGGAACTGACGGTGGGCGAGGGGGAGGTGACGCTCCTTGTATCCTGGGATCGGAGGTAGTGAGGGGAAGTTGCGGGAGCTGCGTCACGATCCGCTGCGGCGGCGCTGGGTGATCGTGTCCACGGAGCGCTCGCGCCGCCCCAGCGACTACCTGGGCGGCCGGGACCGGGAGCCTCCCCTGGCCGGGGAGTGCTTCTTCTGCGCGGGGCATGAGGAGGAGACGCCCGCGGAGCTTTGGGCCTTGCGCCCGGACGGCTCGTCGCCGGACGGCCCGGGTTGGCAGGTGCGGGTGGTGCCCAACAAATACCCGGCCCTGCGCCGGGACCTGCGCCCGGCGCGGCGCGCCGAGGGTCCCTGGGACATGATCGAGGGCTACGGTGCCCACGAGGTGGTGGTGGAGTCGCCTGACCACGGGGCGGATCTGGCGGACGCGGAGACCCCGGCGGTGCAGCGGGTGCTCTTCGCCTACCGGGAGCGGATGCGGGTCATGTATGCCGACCCGGCGGTGCGCTACGTGCAGGTGTTCCGCAACCACCGGGTGGAGGCCGGGGCCTCGGTGCGCCATCCCCACTCCCAGCTCATCGCCACGCCCATCATCCCGGAGACCCTGGAGGCGGAGTACCACACCACCGCCAACCACTACCTGCTGAAGGAGCGTTGCCTTCTCTGCGACATGCTGGCCTACGAGCGCGCGGTGGGGCGGCGCCTGGTGGCCGACTACGGGGATTTCGTGGTGCTGGCCCCCTACGCCTCGGGGGCACCCTACGAGCTCTTGATCCTGCCGGCGCTGCACCACAGCGACTTCACCGCCGCCGACGACGCCGCCATGTCGCGCTTGGCACGGGTGCTGGGCGACACTCTGGGGCGGCTGAAACGCTTGCTCAGCGACCCCCCCTACAACTATTTTCTGCACACCGGGCCGCCCCCCGGCTCGGGACCGCGGCCGGGCTACTGGGAGCACCTGCCGCATGCCTTCCACTGGCACCTGGAGCTGGTGCCGCGGCTGGGGGTCTGGGGGGGCTTCGAGTGGGGCACGGCCATCCCCATCAACCAGACCTCGCCGGAAGAGGCGGCGGAACAACTGCGGGAGGGAGGAAAAGAGAATGGATAGATATCTGGCCGTCGTGCTGCATTGTCACATCCCCTGGGTGCTGGGAGAGGGGGTGTGGCCTCACGGCGTCCACTGGCTGCATCAGGCGGCGGCGGACTCCTACCTGCCCCTTTGGGAGGAACTGTCCCGGCTGGAGGAGGGCGCGGTATCCGTCAGCTTCACCCCCGTGCTGCTGCGCCAGCTGGGGGACGCCGACTGGCAGGCGGATTTCCGCAGCTACCTGACCGAGCGGCGGGACGCCGCCCGCCGGGACGAGGGGGAGTTCGAGCGCCGGGGCGAGGGGACCCAGGCCGGGCTGGCCCGCTTCTGGGCCGGCGTGTTCGAGGAGCGGCTGCGCCGCTTCGAGGAGCTGGGGGGCGACCTGCCCGGAGCCTTCCGGACCCTGGCGGAGCGGGGCCGGGTGGAGATCCTCACCTCGGCCGCCACCCACGGGATCCTGCCCCTTTTGCCCCCCGGCAGCCGGCGCGCCCAGATCGCCCTGGGCATGAGCACCAGCCGGAGGGTGTTCGGCGGGGATCCCGCCGGTTTCTGGCTGCCCGAGTGCGCCTACCGCCCGGGGTTGGAGCAGGACCTGGCCCAGGCGGGGGTGCGCTACACGATCCTGGACGCGGGGCTTTTGGGCGGCCGACGGGTGGAGCCCTACGGCGGCGAGACGGCGGGGTCGAACGGTCCCACCTGCTCACCATACCGGCCCTACCGGTTCCCGGGGGGCAAGGTGGCCTTCTTCGTGCGGGATCCCCGCACCGCCCAGACCGTCTGGAGCCGCCGATGGGGGTACCCGGGCGACCCAGCCTACCTGGAGTTCCACAAGCGGCGCGACCCGGGGGGGCACCGCTACTGGCGGGTCACCGACCACCATTGCGACCTGGCGTTCAAGGAGGTCTACGATCCCGCGGCGGTGGCGGAGCCCGTCCGGATGCAGGCGGACCATTTCGTGGCGCAGGCCCGCGAGCACCTGGGCTACGAGCCGGGCGGCATCCTGGTATCCCCCTTCGACGGTGAACTGTTCGGACACTGGTGGTTCGAGGGACCGCGCTGGCTGGGGGAGGTGCTGCGCCGCTGGAGCGCCGTGAGCGGCTACCGGGCCATCACCCTCGGCCGCTACCTGGAGGAGCATCCGCCCCGGAAGGTGTGCAAGCCTGCGGCCGGATCCTGGGGGGAGGGCGGCGACTTTCGGGTGTGGGACAACCCCGATACCCGTTGGGTGTGGCAGGCCATCCAGGAGGGCGACGCCGAGGTGGCCCGCCGGGAGGTCCAGGCGGGCGGGGAGGAGGTGGCGGCGGCGGCCCAGGAGCTGTTGCTGCTGGAGGGTTCGGACTGGCCCTTTTGCATCTTCACCGGGGAGGCCGAGGACTACGCCCGACAGCGCCTGGCCGACCACCGCCGGCACCTGGAGGAGTTCCTGGCCCGGGGAGGCAGCCGGGACGTGTTTCGGGAAGTGGATCCGGGCTGGTGGCGATGAAGGTCCTCTTCGCCGCCGCAGAGCTGGCCCCCCTGGTCAAGGTGGGCGGGCTGGCCGACGTGACCGGATCCCTGCCGCTGGCCCTGGGGCGGCGGGGGCTGGACGTGCGGGCGATCCTGCCCTTGTACCGGAGGTTTGTGCCGTCGGAGGGCACCACCGGCCTGGGGCGCTCGGTGCGGGCCCTGGGTCGAGAATGTCCGGTGTGGCGGACGGACCGGCCGGGCTTCCCGGTGTATCTGCTTCAGGCGGACGACCTGTATGACCGGCCAGGGGTGTACGGGGAGGGGGGGCAGGGATATGCCGACAACGACCGGCGCTACGGCCTGCTGGCGGCGGTCGCCTTGGAGCTGGGGGAGGCCATCGGCTGGTCGCCCGACGTCTTGCACCTGCATGACTGGCACACCGCGGCGGCCGCGGTGCACGCCCGCCGGCGGGGTGGTCCGCCCAGCCTGCTCACCATCCACAACCTGGCCTACCAGGGCGTGTTCCCCCGGGAGAGCCTGCCGGCCCTGGGGCTTGGCGAGGAGCTGTTGGTGCCGGAGGTGCTGGAGCACCACGGGCAGGTGAACCTGCTCAAGGGCGGCATCCTCAGCGCGGACCGGGTGGGCACCGTGAGCCCCACCTACGCGCGGGAGATCTGCACTCCGGCCTTCGGGGAGGGGTTGGACGGGGTGCTGCGGGCCTTGCCCGAGCCGCCCCTGGGGATCCTCAACGGCCTGGATCTCGAGCGTTGGGATCCGGCCGCCGACTCAGCCGTGGCGCCCATCCGGGCGGCGGATCCCTTGAGCGGCAAGGCGGCGAACAAGGAGCGGCTGTGCCGGGAGCTGGGTCTTAAGAGCGGACCCGTCCTGGCCGGCATGGTCACGCGTCTGGCGCAGCAGAAGGGGGTGGACTTGGTGGTGCAGGCCCTGCCGCGCCTTTTGGACGCCGGGGTGTCGGTGGCCTTGCTGGGGGAGGGCGACCCCGCCCTGGCCGCGGCCTGGGAGGCGGCCGCGCGGGACCATCCCGGGCGGGTGGCCTTTAGCCGTGCCTTCGACGACGCTCTGGCGCGGCGGATCTACGCCGGGTCGGACCTGTTCCTGGTGCCCTCGCGCTTCGAGCCGTGCGGGCTCACCCAGATGATCGCCCTGCGCTACGGCTCGGTGCCGGTGGTGCGCCGCACCGGCGGTCTGGGGGACACGGTGCGGGAGGGGGAGGACGGGTTTGTATTCGAGGACCCGGATCCGGACCAGTTGGCGGAGGCGGTGGGGCGGGCCGTGGGGGCGCTGGCCCGGGAGGACCGGCGCCGGATCCTGCTGCAGCGCGGCATGGCCCGGGACTTCTCCTGGGACGCCTCCGCCGGACGCTACCACGAGGTGTATGAGGGTCTGGTCCGCTGCGCGCCGCAAGGAGGAGGAGAGCGTTGATGCGTTTTCGCGAATCGGCGGTGTCGGAGTTCTTATGGGACGACACGCGAGTGTCCTGGCTGTGGCTCCTGGTGCGGCTGTACGTGGGCTACCAGTGGCTGGCGGCGGCTCTGGAGAAGCTGGCCTCGCCGGCCTGGGGCAGCGGCGAGGTGATCTACGGCTTTTGGAAGCAGGCGGTGGCGATGCCCAAGCCGCCGGCCAGGCCGCTGATCGCCTACGGCTGGTACAGGGACTTCCTGGTGGGCCTTTTGCACGGCGGCCACGGGCTTTGGGTCTTCTTCGCCGGCCTCATCGCCTGGGGAGAGCTCCTGGTGGGAGCGGCCTTGATCCTGGGCCTGGTGACCGGCATCGCGGCCTTCGCCGGGGCCTTCATGAACTTCAACTACATGCTGGCCGGCTCGGCCAGCACCAACCCGGTGTTGTTCCTCTTGGCCGTCATCCTGATGCTGGCCTGGAAGACCGCCGGGTACTGGGGACTGGACCGCTGGGTGCTGCCGGCCCTGGGGGTGCGGGGGGAGCGGAGGGCGAGGGGCTAGCCCCTCCTCTCGGCCCAAAGGTCAACTATTTGACTATCCGCCCCGAGGCTGCTAGAGTAGTGGCGGAGGGATGGCCTTTGGAGGACGAACTGCGGGCCGGGGTGGTGCTGGGCATCTTCCGCGCCAACAATCTCTTGCTGCGCGCCGGGGGACGGCTGACGACCGGCGCCGACCTGGATAGCGTGCAGCAGTGGCTGTGCCTGGGCGAGATCGCCCGAAGCGGGGAGCTCTCCATGGGGGAGCTTTGCCGCAGCACTTTGGTGACCAAGCAGAACGTCACCGCCATGGTGGACCGGCTGGCGGTCCGCGGCCTGGTGAGCACGGCGGAGGACCCCGCGGACCGGCGGGTGGTGCGGGTGCGGCTGACGCCCCAGGGGCGACAGGCGCTGGAGGGGCTGCGCGAGCCCACCCGCCGCTTCAACGCGGCCGCCTTCGCCGGCATTAAGGCCCAGGAGTTGGCGGAATTGGCCCGGCTGCTGACCGCCCTGGTGGAGCGGCTGCGGCAGCTGGAGGAATGAGGGGAGGCACGCGGCGTGACGGGAGCGGATCCCCGTCCCCTGGGGGGGCGGGTGGCCCTGGTGACGGGCGGGTCGCGGGGGATCGGTGCGGCCACGGTGCGGGAGTTGGCCCGGTTGGGGGCGCGGGTGGCGGTGAACCACCGGAACAGCCGGGAGGCGGCCACGGCGGTGTTGGACGAGGTGCGGGCCGCGGGTGGGGAAGGGATGGTGATCCAGGGGGACGTGCGGGAGTCGGCGGCGTGGGAGCTGATGGCGCGCCAGGTGCGCGAGCAGCTTGGTCCCGTGGGGATTCTGGTGGGCAACGCCGCCATGTCCTTCCCGCGGGGGTCCTTCCGGGAGATGGTCTGGGAAGACTTCCACGCCAAGCTCGCCGGGGAGCTCAAGGCGGCGTTTTGCGGGGTGCAGGCCCTTTTGCCGCAGCTGGTCGAGGCGGGGGACGGCTGCGTCGTGCTGGTCTCAAGCGCGCTTGCCCGCACCGTGCAGAGCGGTTTCGTGGCGCACGGCACGGCCAAGGCCGCCTTGACTCACTTCGGGCGGTATCTGGCCGGGGAACTGGGGCCGGTGGGCATCCGGGTGCAGGTGGTGTCGCCGGGGATGGTGCAGACCGAGCGCACCGCGACTTTGCCGCAGGATTTTCGGGAACGGCTGCGGGAGGCCGCCGCCCTGCGGCGCCTGGCCCTACCGGAGGACGTGGCGCGGGTGATCGGCGGCCTGGTGCGTCCTGAGGCGGCCTTCCTCACCGGCACGGACACCCTGGTGGACGGAGGCACCCTGCTTGGCGGCTGAGGGCACTCGCCCGACCATTGTCACCCGCAGCTACGTGCTGATCTGCCTGACCGGCTTTCTGGTGTTCTTGAGCTTCTTCTCCCTGAACGGGATCCTGCCTTTGTATGTGCTGCGGGTGGGCGGCACACCGGTGGACGTGGGGGCGATGATGGCTCTGTTCACCGTGGCCGCGGTGCTCTTTCGGCCTTGGGTGGGCCGCTGGGCCGATCGGGCGGATCGACGCTGGATCCTGGGAGCGGGGCTGGTGGTGATCGTCTTCTCCTTCGGCGCCTACGCCGCGGTGCGCTCCCTGTGGTGGTTGGGGGCCCTGCGGGTGCTGCACGGGCTGGGCTGGGCCATGACCAGCACCTCCGCCAGCGCCCTGGTGGCCGACGTGGTGCCGGCTCCCCGGCGAGGGGAGGCCATGGGGTACTACGCCAACTTCGGCGACGTGGCCATGGGGGTGGGCCCCTGGCTGGCGGTGTTCACCATGGACCGCCTGGGTTTCGCCGCCACCTTTCTGCTGGGCGGCGCCTTGGCGCTGGCGGCTGCGGTGCCGTTGGCCTTCTTGCGCCTGTCGCACCGGCCCCGCGGCGGCGCCGAGGGCGGAGTTTTGTCATCCCGCGCCCTGCTGCCGGCCCTGGTGCTGCTCACCGCCACCTGCAGCTTCGGGGCGGTGGTGACCTTCCTGCCCTTGTACACGCCGCGCCACGGTCTGGGGGGAGCGGTGTGGGGGGTGAACGCCTTCGCCTGGTTCTACGTGGCCTACGCCCTGACTCTGCTGGCGGTGCGCGGGCCGGTGGGGCGGATCTCCGACCGGCGCGGCCGGGCCTGGGCCATCCTGCCGGGGATGGCGCTGTTGGCGGGGGCCACCGTTTTCCTGGCCTTCCTGCACACCTTCCCCCAGCTGCTGCTCTTCGGGATCGCCATGGGCGTGGGCTTCGGCGCCGCCCAGCCCTCGTTGATGGCCTGGACCATCGACCGCACGCCGCCCCGGGAGTGGGGGCGGGCCATGGGGACCTTTTTCGCGGCTTTCGACCTGGGCATCGGGATCAGCGCCTTGGTCCTGGGAGCCTTGGTGCAGGCCGTGTCCTATCGTGCCATGTATCTCACCGCCGCCGCGGTGGTGCTGGCGGGAACCCTCGCGTATGAGGTGGCCCACCGACGCCGCGGGCCGGCGGCGGGAGGCTCCCCGTGATCCGGCCGGCCCGGGGTGCGCTGCGGCGCGCCGCCGGCTTTTGGCGGCAGACCGCGCCCACGGCGCGGGGGCTGATGGCGGTGCGCTTCCTGCGCAGCGTGGGCCAGGGAGCCATGGCGGTGGACTTCGTGCTGTTTCTGCACGCCCACGGCTGGCCGGTGGTGGACATAGGGCTGTTGCTGATGGGCGGCGGGCTGGCCGGGGCGGTATTGAGCCTGCTGGTGGGGACCCTGTCGGACCGGACGGGGCGGCGCGGTTTTCTCCTCTTCTATGAGGGGGGGCTGGCCCTGGGCATCGCGGCCTTGCTGGCGGCGCCGGTGCCGTGGCTCATAGTGGGGTTGGCGGTGGCCTTCGGTTTCGGCCGCGGCGCCAACGGGGCGTCGGGCCCCTTCGCCCCCGCGGAGCAGGCCTGGCTGGCCCGCTGCATCCCTGCCGCGCGCCGGGGGGTGTTCTTCAGCATCAACGCCGCCCTGGTGTTCTGGGGGATGGGCCTGGGAGCGGCCGGTGCAGGGATATTGGCCCGGGGGCTGCCCCTGCCTGGGCTGAGTTCCCCGTATGCGGCCCTGTTCGTCGCCAACGGCCTAATCGCCCTGATCAACCTCGGGCAGATCGCCTCTTTGCGGGAGCAGCGGGAGGGCCGGGGGGAGCGGGAGGAGGGCCCGCCTTCCCTCCAGCGCATGCAGGAGGACCGGCGCGTGCGCCGGGGAGAGAACCGTGCGCTGGCGCTGATGGTGGCGGTGAATGCGGTGAACGCCCTGGGCATCGGGCTGATCGCCCCCCTGTTGCCCTACTGGTTCAACGTGCGCTTCGGGGTCGGGCCCCAGGATATCGGCCCGGTGTATGCGGCGGCCTTCACCTTGACCGGTGCGGCCTCCCTGGTGGTGGGCAGGTGGTCCCAGCGCGTGGGCGTGGTGCGGGCCATCGTGGTGCCGCGGCTGGTGGGCGTCGCGGCCTTCGTGGCCTTGGCGGTGTCTCCGTCCTTTCCGCTGGCGGCGGGATTCTACCTGACCCGCTCGGTGGTGAACCGGGGGTCCGTCGGGGTCCGCCAGGCCTTCAGCATGGGGCTGGTCCGGGATCGGCGCCGGGGACTGGCCAGCAGCCTGAACGCCG
This sequence comes from Bacillota bacterium, assembly GCA_021810565.1. Lineage (GTDB taxonomy): Bacteria > Bacillota > Sulfobacillia > JAJZIM01 > JAJZIM01 > JAJZIM01. Next base: position 35,364 of record JAJZIM010000011.1, on the reverse strand, counting down.
TGTCCATGACCGTGCCAGCGGCCCTGGGACCGGCCATCGGGGGCTGGTTTCTGGGACGCGGGGAGCTCATCTGGCCCTTCGTCCTGGCCGCCCTGCTGCAGTCCTCCTATCTGGTCTTGTTCACCCGGGTGATGGGGCGCTACGCCGCCACGCCGGGGGGTGAGTAGGGAGGGGCTGAGCGGGCGCATGCTCGCCAACGCGTTGCCTTGGGGGGCCGAGCCAAGGCCCAGGTTTGGGGGAGGGCGAGGATGAGCGCGGGGAGGCTGGCGGCGGAGGGCGGGGTATCCACGGTCTTTGGAGGAAGGGATCCTGGCGGGCTTGCCAGGAGAGTCGGCTGACGGTACAGAAGAGCTATCAGGGGAGTATGGGGTGCTGGAGCAGGGGAGGCAGAGGGAAGGCGGTGCGATCAGTGAGACCACTAAAAATCATGGCTGCGGCCCTTGCCGTGGCGGCGGTGATGGCGGGATGCGGGAACCGCACGGCAACTTCGGCTGTCAGTCGAATAAAGGTGTTGCCACAGAATGCCGCCTTGGTGAGGATGCACATGGAAAGCACCAAGAAGGGCTGGGCCATAGCGAATGCCGGCAGGGTACTGTACACCACGGACGGCGGGGGGACATGGCATCCCCTGGTGTTGCCAGGAGGATATGGGAAAGCGGTGGTGTGGGCTTTTCGAGGCGCGAAGGGCTGGCTGGCCGTCGACAGGTATTCCAAAATATATATCTTTGCCACGTCAAGTGAAGCAATGGCCTGGAACCGGCAGGGAACCATCGACGTTCCCGCTAATTACCAAAACGGCGGTATCAATATGGGCTTTTCGGATTCGCGCCACGGGTGGCTAACCGTTACCGCGCCCGGAATGCAATTCGAGGGGGCTATTCTTTTCAGGACGGATAACGGGGGACTAGACTGGCATGGACTGGCCTCCAGGTACCGGGACAACCCCCCGTACCTGCCGGTTGGCAGTCTGCCAGGGAATATCCTTGGCTTTGCCGACTCATCGACCGGGTGGGCGGTCAGCAATATCGCGTCTTCGGCAAACCCGCCCAAAGAGGCGCTGTTGGTCACACATGACGGAGGTAGGACGTGGAGCCACACATACATCCCAATACCTACGGCCTATCGCACAGCACGTATAGATTATATGGGACTTCAAGCATTTAACTCCAGGGATGTAGCAATGTTCGTGCGTTATCTAGAGAAAAAGGACCAAGTTTTTGTGGTGTACACTACGGCAAATCAGGGAAACACATGGAAGGCCTCGAGTTCCCTAAGGGTTACTCCGGCATCCGGAGACATCGTTTATGACTTCCTGAGCGGCAAGGAAGGATGGGTGGTAGATAACGGCAATGGAGCCGAACATACAACCAAGTTTATCTACTCCCTGCGGAATGGCCACTGGCACCAGATATCCCCGAATATAAACTTGGCGGATAAATTCGTAACGGATATCGATTTCATAAATGGGAACGAGGGATGGATGGTTGGATGGCTTCATGCCGAGAACTCGGCGGTGCATGGGTTCATGGCCGAGAGCACGGATGGCGGAGTGGACTGGACGGCGCCCGAGTGACGGGCGATAGGGGTGGGTATTCGGCTTAGGGGCGAGAACATCCGGCGATATCCGCGCACCGTCAAGCGCGGGAATCAGGCTCCGCCGGCGGGCGGCTTGGCGGCAGTTGGGTGACTGCGCCAAAGGACGGTGTCGGGGTTGGACCGGAGGGCCGCGACCCGGCCTGCTCCGCTCTCGTCCCGAGATGTTCGGCTCCGGGATGCCGCGCCGCCGGTGCTCCCTCAGACGATCCGCGGGCGACAAAAAACCCGGGAACCCTTGCGGCTCCTGGGTTTGTTGGTCCTTGGTGTCGGAGGGGGGACTTGAACCCCCACGGTTGCCCATACGCCCCTCAAACGTACGCGTCTGCCAGTTCCGCCACTCCGACGCGGCTAAACCCGGGCGGGCTGTTGGTCTAAAGTGGTGCCGAAGGTGGGATTTGAACCCACACGAGCGTAGGCTCACGGCGCCCTGAACACCGCGTGTCTGCCAGTTCCACCACTTCGGCATCTTTGCGAGCAAGACGTATTCTAGCACACGGAGCCGTTCGTGACAAGGGGCACCGCGCGGCGACTCACGGGGCGGATTTTTGAAAGGAACTGCCCCAGGCGCGTCGGTTCAGCAGGGCGCGGGGAGAACCGTCCAGGAGGGCGGCGCGCACCAGGGCCTGCTCTCCGAAGCGGTCGCGGATGCGGTCTTCGGCCTCGGCCAAGCGCCGGGCGGTCATGTTCGACGCCGGTTCCGGGAACAGGCGCAATTGCCGGGGGGCGTCGACCGGAGACAGGTTGCCGGCGGCCAGGCCCACCAGCCGCAAGGCGGGGGTGGGCCGCGCGGTGAACAGGTGCCAGGCGGCGGCGAAGAGGACGCCGGTCAGGTCGCTGGGCTCGGATAGCGGCGCGGAACGGCTGGTCGAGCGGAAGGAGGTGTCCTTGAGCTGGAGGGTCACCTGCCCCGCCATGAGGCCCAGGTGGCGCAGGCGGCGGCCCACCTGATCCGCCAGGGCCAGGAGGACCGGGCGCGCCGCCCGCGGGTCGCGCAGGTCGGCGGGCAGGGTCACCGAGTGGCTGACGGACTTGCGCTCGGTGTCTTCGGCCACCACCGGGCTATCGTCCAGGCCATTGGCCCGGGCCTGGAGCACCAGACCGAGGACGCCGCAGCGCCGACGCAGCAGCGCAGCCGGGGCGGCGGCCAGCTGCCCCACGGTGCGGATGCCCAGGGCCTGCAACTGCCGGGCGGTGCCGGGACCCACCCCGAAGAGGGCCTCCACGGGCCGGGGCCACAGGAGCTCGGGCACCTGGGCGGACCACAGGGTGGTGATGCCGCCGGGCTTGCGCCAGCCCGAGGCGATCTTGGCCAGCAGCTTGTTGTCGGCGATGCCCACCGAGCAGGGCAAAGACAACTCCGCGGCCACCTGCCGCTGGAGGGTGCGGGCCGCCTCCCGGGGGCCGGACGCCTGTGCGGGGCAGCCGGTGAGGTCCAGCCAGGCCTCGTCGATGGAGAAGGGCTCCACCAGGGGGGTGAAACGCCGGAACAGGTCCAACATCCGCCGGGATACCGTGCGGTACAGGGTGAAGTCGGGAGCGATCAGCACCAGCTCGGGGCACAAACTCAGGGCTTGGCCCACGGGCATGGCGGTGCGCACACCGCGGGAGCGCGCCTCGTAGGAGGCGGTGAGGATGATGCCGTGGCGGCGGGCCGGGTCGCCGGCCACGGCCACCGGGCGCGCCGCGTAGCGCGCCGGCTGGGCCGCCGCGTGGCAGGCGGCGTAGAAGGCGTTCATGTCCACGTGCAGGATCAGGCGGCGTGGTGCGGCCGCCGCCTCCGGCGATGGGGGATGCGCCACCGCATAGGCCTCCTCTCCGCAACGAGTCTTTCCGTCTTCCGCACTCGCCTGGATCCGGGAGGAAATACCCGTGCTCCCGAGCGGCCGCCGGGGGACGAAGGACATGCCCCCCAGGTCATCGTGGGCGACGACTCGTAGGCGAGATGCGCCCGGTCTCCGCCACCGCTCCCCCCGGGACCGGCGGCGGCCATCGCCCCTGCCGACAGGCCGCGCTCCGGGAGAGGAGTTCGCACGCGTTCCCAAGTCTCTGCCCGCGACGGTCCATCTGGGCTTCGGGGCGCAGCCGCGCCACTACGGCATCGGTCCGACCGTCCTTCATGGCGGCCCTGGTGCCCCGCGCCTTCCCGGTTCGCCATCAGAGCGCCAAGTTCCATATCCCGCTGGGGCCGTTATACACCAGGAGCAGGCGGGAGAGGACGTCTCTTCCGAGCAGCATCTGCTGCGGCTGCCCCGACAGGTCCGCCTCGATCACGGTGATGGGGTCCAGGCGCATGGAGGTGGGAATGGCGGGACCCACCGGCAGCAGATCGATCAGCACCGAATACACGGCGTGGGGGTTGGAGCCGTGGGCCGAGCCGATGGAGACGACGCTCACCGGTTGCAGACCCAGCTCCTCCAGGACCCGCTGGTCGATGGCGCTGATGCCGGCGCCGGTGTCCAGCAGGGCCTGCACCATGGCGCTTCGCAAAGCGGCGCCTTGAGGCCCGAGTTTGCGCGCCAGGATGCCGGGATATCCCACGCGGGCCGGGATGAGTATGCCCGCCGCGGCCAAGCCCTGCGCGTTGGGCGGGCCGTTAGATATGAGCATTCAATATGCCGGAGCTGAGGGCGGGTATCTGCTCGGACGCGGCCTGGTCCTGGACCCGCATCACCAAGAAGGGGCCGCCGCCGAAGCGCTCCACCCCCTCGGCGTAGGCGTCGGGAAAGGTGTCGAAAACCCCCACGAGCTGCGTCTTTTTGATCAGAACCCATCTGCCGCCGTAAAGGGGCAGCCACTCGGCCAGCATCTGTCGGAAGAAGGCATATTCCTCGGCGATGGCCTCGATGGACGCCACCGGAATCCACCACCTTTCCTCCGGCGCTATCGATCCGCTTTAAGGGGCCGGTTGTGCTCATCCACCATGACCACCCGCGGCCGGAACTCCCGCAGCTCCTCCGGGGAGCAAAGGCCGTAGCTTATGATCAGCACGATGTCTCCCGGCTGGCCCATGCGGGCGGTGCCGCCGTTCAGACACACCGTGCCCGATCCGGGCTCCCCCGCTACGGCATAGGTCTCGAAGCGCTGCCCCGTGTGCAGGTTTACCACCTGCACCTGTTCATGGGGCAGGATGTCCGCCGCCGCCAACAGTTCGGCGTCCACGGTGATACTGCCCATGTAATTCAAATTGGCCTCGGTCACCCGGGCCCGATGGATCTTGCCTTTGAACATCATCCGCCACATCTTTGCATCACCGTCCCGATTATACCACCCGGGGCGGCGGGCGGAAAGTCTAGCGGCGCGGCGTGGCGCGCACCCGGTTGCGCCCGGCGGTCTTGGAGGCGTACATGGCCCGGTCGGCGGCCTCCAGGAGGGCCGGGGCGCTGCCCACGGGCCCGCCCAGGGAGGCGACGCCGACGCTCACCGTCACCGGGACGGGCGAGCCGTTCAGGCGGAAGGGATGGCCCTCCACCGCCGCCCGCAGCCGCTCGGCGGCCAACCTGGCTTCTTCCCCGCCCAGCTCCGGCAAAAGCAGGGTGAACTCCTCGCCGCCGTAGCGGGCCGCCATGTCGGAGGAGCGGGAGTTCCCCCGCAGGATGCGGCCCAACTCGGAGAGGACCTGATCTCCCTGCAGGTGGCCGTAGGTGTCGTTGATCTGCTTGAAATGGTCGATGTCCAGCATCAGCAGGGACAGGGGGCGGGCGTAGCGCAGGGCCCGTGTCACCTCCTCCTGAAGCCGACGGTGGAACTCCCGGTGGTTGACCAGGTCGGTGAGGCCGTCGTGGGTGGCCAGGTGCTCGGACAATTCCCGCAGCCGGGCGCTGCGGATGGCCATGCCCAAGGTGCTGCCGACCGAGCGCAGGAAGGAGCGCTCCTCGTCGGTGAAGCGGTGGCCCGCCTGGAAATACATGAACAGGACGCCCTCCACCCGCTCCTCGGAGGCCAGGGGAACCACGGCGTGACCGTGGTCTCCCTCTCCCGGCTGGGGACGCAGCCGCAGGCGGCGGCCTTCCTCCCGAACGGAGGCCATGGTCAAAAGCTCCCCCGTGGCGGCGGCCGTGCCGCAAAGGCATTCCCCTACCGGTACCCGCTCCTCCGCGGCGACGAATTCCTTGGTCAGGTCCCGGTGGGCGGTCAGGCGCAGTTCGTTCCCCGCCGGATCCAGGAGGAAAATCCCGCCCCGGGGTTGGGCGCCGGTGGGGAAGACGGTGGCCAGGTGGGTGAGCAGGTGGTCCAGGGCGGCCCGCAGCAGCTCGGGCAGCGCCCAGGGGTGGTTCAATAGGTCGGTGAGGCCCAGGAGCAGGGACAGCTCCTGGGCCTGGGCCTTGGCGGTTTCCTCCTTGCCCTTCTCCTCGGTTATGTCCTGCGCCGTCCACTGGTAGCCCTGACCGGAGGTGGGGGTGACCTTCACCAGGTACCAACGCCCATCGGTGCTCTGGGAGACCGTCGCGGCGGGGGCTTGGCCGGGGTTCTTCAGCGGGCAGTCGTCGCAAAGGCAAAGCTGCGGGGGCAGCACCTCGTGGCAGGGGCGCCTGTGCAATTGGGCCGCGTTTTTTCCCAAGAGTTCAACCGCGGCGGCGTTGGCCCGCCGAACCCGGCCCTGGGCGTCCAGCAGCAGCACGGCGGCGGGGGAGGCGTCGAAGGACTCCTGCCACTCGGCGGTGCGCCGGGCCACCTTCTCCTCCAGGAGCTCGGTCAGGTCGCGCAGGGAGGCGAAGAGCTGGTTGGCCAGGAGGGCGCTGCCGGCGTAGATGGTCACATCCACCACGGTAACTTCGGTGAGCCGGGGTGTCGAGAGGAGATTGGTGGCGGCCACCAGGGCGATGGCGGCGACCAGGGACCAGCCGCGGTAATACAACCCGGCGGTGAAGGCCACGAAGAAAAGGAGGTCGTCGAAGGGAGGTCCCAACTTCGTCAGGATGAGGATCTGGGCGCAGGCGGTGAGGGTCACGCTCAGGAAGGCCTCGGGCGGCCAGCGCTCCCAGGGCAGGTAGCGCACCCCGGCGGCGGTCGCGAAGCCGGAGGCGATCAGAGCCAGGATGTAGGGCTCGTTGGGCGTGGGCCCGGAGGCGGCTATGAAGACCAGCACCGCGGCCGCGGCGCCGAGGTAGACGTACATGCTGGCGACGCGCAACCGGGCGCGATAGGTGGCCAGTTCCGAGGGTGGGGGCGGTTGGCCCATGCTTGCCTCCGTTGTCGCAGGATGAGCGATACAGGTTTGAGGTAACTCCATACATATCTTCTGGGGCGGCAGGGTGGATCCCTGCCGCAACGGAAATTTTCATCGCGGCCCCCGGGCGAAGAGGAGATGGAGCGGGAAGGTAGAAGGATTCCGGCAGGCCACCGGAGGGAAACGATGCGGCAGGGCGCGCGGGAGAAGGGGGTCGGCGCCGTGTGGCTGGTGATACACATCGCCCAGGACCAGTCGGACGGGGAGCGGGTCTGCGAGCTGTTGCGCCGGGAGGGGATCCTGGCCACCTGGCGCCCGGTGGGAGCGGGCGGCGAAGGACGGGTGGACGTGCTGGTGCCGGCGGGGGAGGCGCCGGAGGCGCACCAGATCCTGATGGACGCGCTGCGCCGGTGATGCGGGAGGGGGGGCGGGCCTTGCGTCGCACCAAGATTGTGGCCACCCTGGGGCCGGCCATCGATGCTCCGGGCCGTTTGGCCGAGCTGTTCGAGGCCGGCGTGGACGTCGCCCGGGTGAACCTGTCCCACGGCAGCCCTTCGGAGCACCGCGCGCGCGTTCGGGCGGTGCGGGAGGCGGCCGAGGCCGCCGGTCGAACGGTGGCCGTCATGCTGGACACCCGCGGCCCCGAGGTGCGCCTGGGGGACCTGCCCGGAGGGGCGGTGCGCCTGGAGGTGGGGCAGCGCTTCTCCCTGTACCTGGATGGGCGTCTGGCGGACGGCAGGGGGGCGGGGGTGTCCCATCCCGGTCTGGGGGCGGTGCTGGAGCCCGGGCGTACGCTGCTCTTGGACGACGGCGCCATCGTCCTGGCGGTGGAGCGGGTGCTGCCGGGAGAGGTGCGCTGCCGGGTGACGGCGGGAGGAACCCTGGTCCAGCACAAGAAGCTGAACGTGCCCGGAGCGGAGCTGGGGTTGCCCTTTCTGAGTCCGGCGGACCGGGCGGATCTGGCCAGCCTGGGGGGCGAGGCGGATCTGGTGGCCGCCTCCTTCGCGGGCAAGGCCGACGACGTCTGGGAGGTGCGCGCGGCCCTGGAGGCGGTCGGCAGCGCGGCCGCCGTGATCGCCAAGCTGGAGAGCCGCCGGGGGGTGGACCGGCTGGAGGAGGTGCTGGGGGCGGCCGACGGCCTGATGGTGGCCAGGGGCGATCTGGGGGTGGAACTGGCCCCCGAGGAGGTCCCCCTGGTGCAGAAGCTGGCCATCGACCGCTGCCGGCGGGCGGGCAAGCCGGTGATCACCGCCACCCAGATGCTGGAGTCCATGGTGGCCGCGCCGCGCCCCACCCGGGCCGAGGCCAGCGACGTGGCCAACGCCATCCTGGACGGCACCGATGCGGTGATGCTGTCGGAGGAGACGGCCACCGGGGCCTTCCCCCTGGAGGCGGTGCGGGTCATGGCCCGCATCGCCGTTCGCACCGAGGAGGAGCTGCTCTTCGGCCGGCTCCCCGACCTGGGCTCGGAGGGACCGGGGCGGACCACCGACGCGGTGTCCCGCGCCGCCTGCCGTCTGGCGGAGGACCTGGCGGCCCAGGCCATATTGACGGCCACCCATTCTGGACACACCGCCCGCATGGTGGCCAAGCACCGGCCCCGCGCCCGGGTGGTGGCCGTCACTCCCGACCCGGGGGTGGCGCGGCGGCTGGCCGTGGTGTGGGGGGTGGAGCCCTTGGTGGGCCGGGGCGGCGATACCGGGGAGGCGGTGCTGGAGGACGCCGTGGCGGGCGCCCTGGCCCGGGGCGCCGTCCGGGAGGGGGACCTGCTGGTGCTCACGGCGGGCACACCGGTGGGGGTTCCCGGCACCACCAACCTGATCCGGGTCCTGACGGTGGGGGAGGTGCTGCTGCGGGGCACGGGTCTGGGCTGGGGCGCGGCGACGGGGCCGGTGCGGGTGCTGCGCGGGGCCGAGGACGCGGCCTTGGTGCGGCCGGGGGAGATCCTGGCGGGCGTCGGCCTGCCCCCCCTGGTGCCGGCCATGCGCCGGGCGGCGGGGGTGGTGGCCGAGGAGGCGGGGCTGACCTCTCCGACGGCGCTCTTGGCCCGGGAGCTGGGTGTGCCGGCGGTGGTGGGGGCGTCCGGCGCCGCCGAGCGGCTGTCCGATGGAGAGGTGGTGACTCTGGATGGGGCGCGCGGCCTGGTGTATCGGGGACGGGTGACCGTGCGCTGAGGGGGGGGACGGCGGTGCGGATCCTGTTGGTGGAGGAGTCCGGGGAGCTGGCCGACCTGGTGCGCCGCAGCCTGGAGGCCGACGGGCACCAGGTGACGGTGGCGGATTCCGGGGCGGCGGCGGCAGAGCTCTTGCGGCGGGACCCCTACTTCCAGCTGTTGGTTTTGGACGAGCAGCTCCCCGATGGAACGGGAGAGGAGTGGGGTCGCCGCTACCGGGAGGAGCTGCAGCTAGGCACCCCGGTGCTGCTCTTGGGCGGCAAGCGGGCCCTGGAGGCGGAGCGGCGGGGCGGCCCGGTCCTGGAGCGCGAGGAGATCCTGGAGGGCCTGCGCAGCTTCATCCGCAGCGAGGTGCAGCCGCATCTGGCCGCCTCCGGTCGTCTGGGGGAGGTGCTCTCCCAGGTGCGGGAGGCCATCGAGATCGCCACCGAGCGGGAGGCCCCCATGGGGGCGGAGCCGGCGGAGATCTTCCAGAGCGCCATCAAGGTGGGAGAGCGGCGGCTCAAGCGCGCCTGGCTGGAGATGCTGAGCTCCGGCTTCATAGCGGGGATGAATGTCACCTTCGGCGCTCTGGGAGCGGCCCTGGTGAGTGCCGCCTTCCTGCCCGCCGTGGGGCCGCTGGGGGCCACCGTGGCCGGCGCCGTGGTGTTCCCCGTGGGGTTCATCTTCCTGTCCATCGGAAAAAGCGAGCTTTTCACCGAGAACTTCCTCATCCCTACCACGGCGGTGCTGGCCCGGCGGGGGCGTACTCGGCAGCTGTTTCGCCTGTGGGGGCTGACCCTTTTGGGCAACGTGCTGGGAGCGGCGCTCTTCGCCTACCTGTTGAGCCGTGGCACCGACGTGTTCCACGCCGCGGGGATCCGCTACGTCGTTGACCTGGCCCGGCACAAGGTCTCCCAGGGCTTCTTCTCCACGGCCTTGAGCGGCGTGTTCGCCGGTTGGCTGATAACCCTGATGACCTGGCTCATCGTCGCCAGCCGGGGCACCCAGGCCAAGATCATGGTGATCTGGTGCGTGGGCTTTCTGATCTATCTCAACGGCTTTAATCACGTGGTGGTCAACTCCTCGGAGATCTTCTTCGCCATGGACGAGGGCTTCCGCATCTCCTACGCCAGCTGGTTCGCGCATTTCTTCCTGCCGGTGGCCCTGGGCAATTTCGTGGGAGGAACGGTCTTCGTCACCCTGCTGCAGTACCTGCAGGTGCTCAAGGCGGGGGAGTCGATGGAACTGGCACCGGCCGCGAGCGATCTGGCCTCCACCGAGGACACGGTATGAGGGGGGCATGGTAGATGGAGGTGTTGGAGGCGATCCGCGGACGGCGCAGCTGCCGCCGCTACGACCCCCGGCCGGTGGAGCAGGAGAAGCTCCTGGCGGTGGTGGAGGCGGCCACCTGGGCGCCATCCCCCGGGAACAGCCAGCCGTGGCGCTTCGTGATCATGCAGGACGCGGCGCGCAAGAAGGCCATCCGGGAGAACGCCCGGCTGGCCCTGCGCTACCACCTGTACGAGGTCAGCGGCTTCCAGCTGCCGGCCCTGCACCGCTTCGACCTGCGCCCCCTGGACGGGGTTGGTTTCGGGAGCCATCGTCCGCCGCCGGTGCATGAGAGCTACCACCTGGATTTCCTGGAGCGGGTCCCGGTGTTTGTGGCGGTGGCCGCCGACCCCCGGGCCACCCCCGACTGGGTCAACGAGGGGCGGGACGACGGGCACAAGTACGCGGCAGCGGCGGCCATTCAGAACATGCTCCTGGCCGCCTACTCCCTGGGCCTGGGCAGCCTGTGGTTCACCCTGTTCCACGAGCGCAGCCTCAAGCCGCAGCTGGGAGTGGCGCCGCAGCTGCACCTGGTGGCGCTGGTGTGTCTGGGATACGCCGCCGGAGCACCGCCCCGGGGTCACCGCCGCGAGGTATCGGACCTGGTGCGCTTCCTGAAGGAGGGCGAGGAAGACGGGACTTGAGCCGTCCCTGCAGTGCTGCCTGTTCTGCGACGGGGTGGTCAAGGGAGAGGGCGGCAAGAACAACTACCTAGGGGTGTTCTCCCAGGTGCGGGGTCCCGGGGTCGTCTCCCGTTGGGCCGTGGTCACGGTCTGGGTGGGCGGGGAGGGAGAGTTCCGGCAGCGCCTGCGGCTGTCGGATCCCCTGGGTGATCCGGCCCTGGAGCCGCCGCCCCAGGAGTTCCGCCTGGACGGCCCCTTCACTCCCGCCAGCCTGATCCTCCTCCTGGAGCGGACCCGCTTCGCGCTGCCCGGGGTTTACACCCTGGAGGTGGAGCTGGAGGGCCGGGGCGTGGCGGGGCGGTTCCCGCTGCTGGTGTCCACGGTCCGCTAGCCCAGGGGAAAAAACCGCAGGGGTCTTGCCTTTCCCCGGCCGGTCATGTTAGAATATTCTGTAGAAACCGGGAGGGGGGGTGGGAGGGGTCGTGCCCGCCGCGGGCGGTACAAATCAGAGAAGGGGGGCAAAGATCATGTTGCTGGCCGTGATGCGGGGAAAGGTCAAGGGAGCGGAGGATTGGCAGAAGACCCTGGCCGCGCTGCAGCAGGCGGAGGAGACGGCGCGGCGGACCGGCTGTCGCGAATGGCGTACCTGCCGCGAGGCGGATGCGCCGGAGCGGGTGGCGGTGCACACTGCTTGGGACGATCCCGAGGAGCTGGAGGCCTTCCTGAAGGGGCCGGGCGGGGAGACCCTACGGCAGCACCTGACGGAATTCTCCCGGGAGTCCTGGGAGGAGGTCGGCGGGCGGCGCCGGCTGGTCCAGGACCTGATGCATCCCGGCATCGTGTGCTGCCCGCCGGAGACCTCGGCGGGGGAGATGGCCCGGATCATGCTGGGCCAGAACACCTACGCCGTGGCCGTGGGACCGGCCGGTCCCGCCGGCTGCCGGGGGATCGTGACCGAACGGGAGCTGACCTGGGCTTTCGAGGAGGGGCGGGCGGCGGCCCCGGCCCGCGACCTGATGACCCCGGCCCCGGTGGCGGTGTCGGCCCGGGCCTCCCTGGAGGAGGCCGCGGACCTGATGCTGTCCAAGGGCCTTCCCAACCTTTTGGTGGTGGATCCGCAGGAGGGCAACCGCCCCGTGGGGACCCTCAGCGTGGGCGATCTGGCCGAGGCGCTGGCGGAGGGAGGTGCGGCGGGATGAAGAGCCGCGTGTCCCAGCTGATGACCGAGCGGTTGAGCACCTGTCAGGCTGATACCCCCTTGCGGGAGGTGGCGGAGATCTTTCGGCGCGACGGGGTGGGGGCGGTGGTGGTGGTGGATGCCGAGCAGGGCAAGGCCCAGGGCATCGTGACCGCCATGGACCTGCTGCACGCCCTGCGCCACGGGGCGCCCCCCCGCACGGCCACCGAGGTCATGCACGCTCCCGTGCTCACCGCCCATCCAGAGGAGGATGCCCAGGAGGCGGCCAGGCGGATGCGCCGGGAAGGGGTGCACCGCCTGGTGGTGGTGGGGGACGACGGCAAGCCGGGGGGGATCTTCTCCACCCGCGACATGGTGCGGGAGTTGGCCGAGGCGCCGGCGGCCCATATCACCCTGCCGGTGGACGGTCGGGAGCAGGCTCGCGTGGCCGCCCGGGGGCTCATGTGGGCCGCGGCGGTGCTCTTGGCCACCGGTGGCGCCCTGGCCGCCACCGTGGTGATGCTCTCCTGGGGCGTGCCCATGCTGGCCCTGGGGGTCGTCGCCCTGGTCCTGTCCAAGGCCACGCAGTTCGCGGGGCGTTCCCGGGAGGTCATCTGTCCCCATTGCCATCGGCCCACCCGCGTGCCGCTGGGACTGCACGTCTTCACCTGCCCCGGCTGTCTGCAGCAGGTGCAGGTCTTGTATCACCGCTGAACCATCGAGCGGCGGGAGGGGGCGGGACGACCGCCCCCTCCGCATGGGCTTAGAGACCGGCGGGAGGGGAGGGCTGGGCCGCCAGGAAATGGCGGATCTGCTGGGCGAAGGCCGCGGCGGGCGGTTCCTGGGGGGGCAGGTCGGCCGGAGAGTGGTCTGCCAGCGCCGCCAAGGCCTGGGCCAGGACGTCCCCGGGGTTTGGCTCGTCTCCGGGGGGGCGGACCCGCTCGGTCAGGAGGTTTTCCGCCTGCTCCAGGGACCGGGCGCACTCGGCGGCACCGGCGCGCAGCGCGGGGGAGGGAGCAAGCCGCCGCAGCACGGCGGGTAGCTCCGCCCGGGCCTCGGCGGCGAGCTTGGCCAACCGGTGGACGGACCCCGCCGCGGCGGAGGGAGTCAGCCGGGCCCAGCGATCCGCCAAGGCCAGCACTTGCCGACCATGCAGAATGAGCTGGTTCAGGATGCGCTCATTGAGCGGATCGCTGCCCATGCGGCCCAGGATTCCGGGGTCGACGGCGTCCACCTCCCGGGTGAGTTCGGCCTCGTTATCCAAGCGGGCCAGCTCGGCTGTGATCAGCTCCCGCCGGGAAGCGTCGTCGGCCGCCACCGGTTCCAGCAGTCGGCGCAAGCAGCCCTCGGCCGCCAGCCAGCGGCGCCACACCCGGGTGGCCGAGGGGAAGATGGTGATCCCCAGGGGCAACTGCTCCAGCCATCCCGAGGCCTCCTGGCGCAGGGCGGTCGGGTCCTCGCCGCCGGACGCCTCGAACAGGTCCTCCCGGGGCGGCTCGGCGGCCAGGGTACCGCAAAGCTCCCGCAGGCCGGGAAGCTGGGAATGGCGGGGCAGCTCGGCCAGGACGGCGCCCGCGCCGCAGCGGGGGGAGAGGATCGCCGGACGCAGGGCGGCCGCCACCAGCAGCAACTGGAGGCCCAGGGCGTCTTCGCCCGGCCAGGCCGGGTCCCGACGGCGGAAGTCTTGGGCCAAGAGCGCGGCGATGGGGCCGTCGCGCTCGGTGAGGTGGGGGGCCAGGGTGAGGGCGCGCAGCAGCCAGGGAGGCGGCTCGGGCGCGTGCTCCGGGTCTTGGCGGGCCAGGCGATCGGAGAGGTGATAGGCCAGGTCGGCCCGGCCCAGGCCCACCAGGTGCCACAGCAGGGCGTCGGGGGGTTCGGGGGCGACCGGAGCGGTAAGGGTCGAGGCCGGCGCGGCAGCCGCCGCCGGCGTCGAGGCGCGAAGCTTGCCCCGCGCCGCCGCCAGAGCCAGGGGCGTGCCGAAGGCCTGACGCACGGCGTCCTGCAACTGGTGCCAGCGGGCATCGTCCAGGGCGGCATTCTGTTCCACCAGGAGCAGGAGCTGGGCCAGGGGATGGCGGCCCTCGACCAAAGCCCCGGCCAATTCCGGGTCGCCCTCCAGGCGCTCCCCCAGGGAGCGGGCCAGGTTTTTGACCTCGGCCAGGGGCTGGAAGAGCCGGTCGTCCCGGTGGGAGAGGGATTGGGCCTGCTGCAGCACCCGCGCCGCCCGGCGGACCAGCCGCCGCCGCCGATCTCCCTCGGCCACCGCCCGTTGCAATCCGGTCAGGCTGGACACGTCGGTAAGCGTCGCGGGGTCCGGCAGGGGGCCGACCCCCAGGTCTCGGGCGGCGGCCAGGAGCGCCTCCCTTAGCGCGGCAAACTCCCGCCGCACGGCGGCGAGTTCCTCGGCCAGGTCCGCTGCCGGCAGACGCCCGGCGGCGGTCTGTTGGGCGGCGGTCGCCAAGGCTTCGGCCAGGCGCTGCTGCCGCTCGGAGAGGGCGGCCAGGGATACGGCGGGATCCCCTTCCGAGGCACTCATGTTTGCCACCTCCGCATGTTTGGTCCTTACGGACTAATACTTCTACGGGGAGCAAACGAATCCTGCCCGGCGGAGTCCCTGCTCAGCGCAGCATGCCCAGGGAGTGCAGGGCCAGCTGCAACAGCGGCTGGGGGAAGACCCCGAAGAGCACCGTGGCCAGGGTGGCGGCGCCCAGGGCCAGGCCGGCCGGCACGGAGGCGGCGGGAGCCGCGGGGCGCGGGGGGGCGGTCCCCCAGAACAGGTGGCGCAGCACGCGGAAATAGTAGAAGTAGGAGACGACGGTGAACACAACGCCCCACAGGGCCAACCAGGCGTAGCCGCCCTGCACCGCGGCATAGAACAGGTACAGCTTCCCCATGAGGCCCGCCGTGAGGGGCATGCCGGCCAAGGAAATCAGGAAGACGGCCAAGGCCAGGGCCAAGGCCGGTCGGCGCTCGGCCAGGCCGTCCAAGTCGGCGAGCTCCTCGCCGCCCGTGGGTCCCGCCAGGAAGGAGAGGACGGAGAAGGCGCCCACGTTCATGAACACGTAAACGGCCAGGTAGAAGAGGGAGGCCGCCACGGCCGTGGGGGTGGCCACGGCGAGGGCGATCAGCACGTAGCCCCCCTGGGCGATGCTGGAGTAGGCCAGCATGCGTCGAACATTGCGCTGCCCCAGGGCGGCCAGGTTGCCCAGGGCCATGCTGGCGGCGGCCACCACGGCGAAGAGTTCCTGCCAGGGGCCCTGGGCGGCGGGAAAGGCGGTGAGCAGCACCCGCGCCAGCACGGCGAAGGCCGCGGCCTTGGAGGCGGTGGAGAGGAAGGCCGCCACCGGGGCGGGCGCCCCCTGGTAGGTGTCCGGGGCCCACATATGGAAGGGCACGGCGGCGATCTTGAGGGCGAAGCCGCCCGCCACCAGCACCAGGGCCACCACTCCCAGGGATCCGGCGGAGCGGGCCCCCACCACCGACAGGTCCAGGGAGCCGGAGAGCCCGTAGAGCAGGGAGATGCCGTACAAAAGGGCGGCGGAGGCCAGGACCCCCTGCAGGTAATACTTCAGGGCGGCCTCCCCGGAGCGCGGGTCGGGACGCAGGAAGCCGGCCAGGGCGTAGGAGGACACGGAGAGCAGCTCCATGGCCACGTAGATCTCCAGGAAATTGCGGCTGGCCACCATCATCATGGCCCCCAGGACGGCCATGAGCAAAAGGGCGTAGAACTCGCCGTCGTCGCGGCCCCAGCGCTCCAGGTAGGGCAGGCTGACGCCCAGCACCAGCAGGGCGGCGCCGAGCACGATGGTCTGGAAGAAGAGGGCGAAGGGATCCAGGAGGAAGATCCCGCCCCACAGACTGGCGTGGAGGCCCGCCGCCAGCTGCCTGGCCGTGCCGCCCAGGGCCGCGGCCAGCCCGGCGGCGCTCAGGAGGCCCAGGTACGCCTTGTCGCGGTGGGGGAGGAACAGGTCCGCCAAGAGCACGGCCAAGGCGGTGCCGGCCAGGATTTCCGCCGGCAGCAGGGCGGCCAGGTTCATCGGGCGCCGCCTCCCCAGGCCAGGAGGTGGACCGCGGGACCGATGAGGTGGTACCAGACGGTCGGATAAACCCCCACCGCCACCAGGCTGGCCGCCAGGAGGGCCAGGGGTAAAAGGCGCATCCCGCCGAGGGCGGGCAGGAGGGCTGCCTCCCGGCCCGGCCCGAAGAGGATCCGCTGGGCCGTCCACAGGAGGTAGCCGGCGGTGAGCACGATGCCGGCGGCGGCCAGCACGGTGTAGGTCGGGAAGGCGGCGAAGGAGCCCAGGAAGATGGGGAACTCGGCGGCGAATACGGCCAGCCCCGGCAGCCCCAGGTAGCAGAGCGCTCCCAGCAGGGAGAGCCAGGCCAGGGTGGGGGCCCGGGTGAGCAGGCCGCCCAGGGCGGGGATGGCGCGGGTGCCGGCTAGCTCGTGGATATCCCCTGCCGCCAGGAACAGCAGGGCGGCCACCAGCCCGTGGGCCACCATCTGCAGCACCGCTCCCTCCAGGGCCAGGCCGGTGCCGGCGGCCGCGCCCAAGAGGATGTAGCCCATGCTGGAGATGCTGGCGTAGGCCACCAGGCCCTTGAGGTCCGTCTGCGCCATGGCCAGCAGCGCGCCGTAGAGGATGTTGACCACCGCCAGGACGGCCAGGACGGGGGCGAAGGCGTGGAACAGGGCCGGGAAGATCCCCAGGGAGATGCGCAACAGGCCGTAGGTGCCCATCTTCAGCAGCACCCCGGCCAGGAGCATGCTGGCAGGGGTGGGCGCCTCCACATGGGCATCGGGCAGCCAGGTGTGCAGCGGCACCACGGGGGTCTTGACCGCCCAGGCGAGGAACAAGGCGGCGAAAACCGCCAGTTGCACCGGGACCGGGAAGCGGGTGTGCTCCAGGGTCAAGAGGTCGAAGGTGCCGCCGTAGAAGCGCAGCACCAAGAAGGCCAGGAACATCACGATGCTCCCCAGCCCGGTGTACAAAAGGAATTTCATGGCGGCGTAGTCCTTGCGGGGACCGCCCCACAGGCCGATCAAGAAATACATGGGAATGAGGGCCAGCTCGAAAAAGAAGAAGAACACGAACAGATCCAGGGCCGTGAACACCCCCAGCATCCCCACGGACAAGAGCTGCAGCCAGAAGAAATATTCCCCGGAGCGCCGGCGCACTCCCCAGGAGGCCAGCACCGTCGTGGCCGCCAGGAAGGCGGTCATGAGCAAGAGCGGCAAGCTGATCCCGTCTACTCCCAGGTGCAGGCGGATGCCCAGGGCGGGGATCCAGTTCAGCCGGGACACCAGCTGCATCCCGGGCTGCCCCCCTCGGAAGGTCAGGGCGGCGGCCACGGACAGGGCCAGGGAGCCCAGGGAGGTGACCAGGGCCGGCCAGCGCGGCGCCGCAGGACGCCGGCCCAGCAGCGCCGAGACGGGGGCGCCCGCCAGGGGCAGCCCCACGGCGGCCAGCAAAAGCCAGCCCATCAGCGCACCCCTTCCAGGAGCAGGATGAAAAGCGCCAATCCCCAGAAGGCAGCCAGGGCGTAGCTTTGGGCCCGGCCCACCTCGACCCGGCGCAGCCCTCGGCCAAAGGACATGACCATCCGGGCGAGACCGTTCACCAAGCCGTCCACCGCCCGGCGATCAAGCCAGGAAGCGGCGCGGGACAGGGCCAAGATCGGCCGGACGATGGTCCCGGCGTACAGCTGGTCCAGGTAGAAACGCTCGGCCAGGAGGCGGTGCGCCGGCGCGGCGAGACGGGGACGCTCCACCGGCCGGTTCGCGAAGAGCAGCCAGGCCAGGAGGATGCCCGTCCCCGAGACGGCGAGGGTGATCCAGGTGGAGCCGGACCAGACGGGATAGGGGGCGGCGGGGTGCCGGCCCAGATAGCGGTGGAAGAAGTGATAGGCCAGACCGGAGCCCAGGCTGAGCACGGTCAGGATCCAAAGGGGCCCGCGCATGGCCGAAGAGCCCTCGCCGCCCGGGTGCTCGCCGCGGGGGGTGCCGGCGAAGACCAGGAAATAGGCGCGGAAGATATACAGGCTGGTGAGGAGCGCCCCGGCCAGGGCGGCGGCGTACAAGGCGGGCTGGTGCGCCGTCGCGGCGATGATGGGGTCCTTGCTGAAGAAACCGCTGAAGGGCGGGATGCCGCCCAGGGCCAGGGCGCCAGCCAGGAAGGCGGGAGCGGACAGGGGCAGGCGCCGGGCCAGCCCGCCCATCCGGCGGAGGTCGTGGGTGTCCGCCGCGTGGATGACGCTGCCCGCGGCCA
Organism: Bacillota bacterium; assembly: GCA_021810565.1. Taxonomy (GTDB): domain Bacteria; phylum Bacillota; class Sulfobacillia; order JAJZIM01; family JAJZIM01; genus JAJZIM01. The sequence continues at coordinate 17,048 of JAJZIM010000011.1, read as the reverse complement.
GGAACAAGAGCGACTTGAAGAAGGCGTGGTTGAACAGCTGGAACAGCCCCGCGGTGTAGGCCCCGGTTCCCAACCCGAGCATCATGTATCCCAGCTGGGACATGGTGGAGTAGGCCACCACCCGCTTCAGCTCGTTCTCCACCAGGCCCATCCCGGCGGCCAGCAGGGCGGTGAGGGCGCCGATGGAGGCCACCACCTCAAGCGCCGTGGGGGAGGCGGCGAAGAGGGGATACATCCGGGCCACCAGGTACACCCCGGCGGCCACCATGGTGGCGGCGTGGATCAGGGCGCTGATGGGGGTGGGGCCCTCCATGGCGTCGGGCAGCCAGGTGTGCAGGGGGAACTGGGCGGACTTGCCCACGGCGCCGGCGAAGACCAAAAGGGCGCTGCCGGTCAGGACCCAGCCGCCCAGAGCGCCCGACCCGGCCAGGGCCAAGAGCCGCGGGATGTTCAAAGTGCCGGTGGCGCTCCAAAGCAGCAGGATGCCGGCCAAAAGGCCCAGATCCCCGGTGCGGGTGACCACGAAGGCCTTGGTGGCGGCCCGGGCGGCGGCGGGGCGGGTGTGCCAGAAGCCGATGAGCAGGTAGGAGCAAAGCCCCACCAGCTCCCAGAAGATGAACAGCTGCAGCAGGTCGGGGGCGAAGACCAGGCCCTGCATGGCGAAGGTGAACAGGGAGATCTCGGCAAAGAACACGGGGAAGTCCCGGTCGCCTTTCATGTAGGCCAGGGAATACACCTGCACCAGGGTGCTGACCAGGGCCACCACCCCGGCCATCATGACGCTCAAGGGATCCACCAGCCAGCCCAGGGACAGGCCGTGGCCCAAGATGCCCAGCCAGGGCCAGGCGGCGAGGCGGGTCGTGCCGGCGGGGGCGGCGGCCAAAAGGGCGACCACCCCGGGCAGGGTGAGGCCCGTGAGGACGCTGGACACCACGCCGGAGCGGTGCCCCAGGCGACGACCCGCCGCCAGGAGGATCAGGAAGGAAGCGAGCGGCAGCAGCCAGACGGCCAGAACCATGGCGGTGATGATCTTCCCTTCACCCCTTCAACAGGTCGATGTCGTCCATCCGCACCGTGGCGCGGCTGCGGAACAGGGAGAGGAGGATGGCCAGACCCACCGCCACCTCGGCGGCGGCCAGGGCGATCACGAACAGGGCGAAGATCTGGCCGGAGATGCGGCCGGAAAAGGCGGCGAAGGCCACCAGGTTCAAGTTGGCGGCGTTCAGCATGAGCTCTATGCCCATGAGCACGGCCACGGCGGTGCGCTTCATCAGGGCGCCGAAAAGTCCCAGGACGAAGAGCCCGGCTCCCACCGCCAGGAAGTCGCCCAAAGAGGGCATCAGGAGGCGCCTCCTTCCTTGCGGGCCAAGAGCAGCGCCCCCACCAGGGCGGCCAGCAGGAGCACCGAGACCACCTCGAAGGGAACCACGAAGGGGCGGAACAGGGCCTTTCCGATCAGGGCGGTGTTGTGGGGGGCGGGCGGCGGCAGCTTGGTCGGCCAGGGGTGGCGCTCCAGGTGGGTCAAGAGCAGCCAGGCCAGGAGGGCCGCGGCTCCCCCCACCCCCAACCAGCGGGCCGGGCTGCGCCCCCACACCGGGTCGGCGCGCCGGCGGGTCAGCATCACGGCGAACAGGAAGAGCACGGCCACCGCCCCGGCGTAGATCAGGATCTGCACCGCCCCCACGAATTCGCCGCCCAGCAGGAAGTAGTAGCCGGCCACCCCCAGGAAGGCCAGCACCAGGAAATAGGCGGAGTGGACCACGTCGGTGGCCAGCACCACGCCCAGGGCGCCGCCCAGAGTGGCCAGGGTCAGGATCCCGAAGGCCTCAGGCAATGCGGTCGTCCTCCTTTCCCGCGGCCGGGCGGCGCAGTCCCGCCGTGGGCGCCAGCTGGGGCGCCGCCAGGACCAGCCCGTCGCGGTCGGCGGCCGCCAGCTCGAACTCCGGGCCCATGGGCAGGCATTGCGGGGGGCAGACCTCGCTGCAAAGCCCGCAGAACAGGCAGCGGGAGAAATCGATCTGGAAGCTGTCCAAGACGCGCTTTTTGTTCTCGCCCACGTGGAAGCTCAGCTGGATGCAGTCCACGGGACAGGCCTTGGCGCACAGCCCGCAGGAGGTGCACCGGGCGGCGTCCAGGTCCTGGCGCCCCCGGAAGCGCCCCGGCAGGGGCGGCAGCTCGTCGGGGTACTGGATGGTCACCGGGGGACGCAAGAGATGGCGCAGGGTCACGCCCAGGCCCTGGAGGATGCCGCCCAGGAACAGATGCTTGCCTTGCACGGCGCAGACCCCCTTTCGGCTCAGATGAAGCGGAACAGACCGACCAGGAAGATGTTCACCAGGGATAGGGGCAATAGCACCTTCCAGCCGAAGGACAACAGTTGGTCGATGCGGATGCGAGGCAGGGTGGCCCGCAGCCAGATGATGAAGAAGATCACGGCGTAGGTCTTGACGAGGAACCAGACCACGGGGGGCAGGAAGGGGCCGCTCCAGCCCCCCAGGAAGGCCAGGGTGGCGATGGCGGCGGCCAGGAAGACGTAGGAGTACTCGGCCAGGAAGAAGAAGGCGAAGCGCACCCCGCTGTACTCGGTGTGAAAGCCCGCCACCAGTTCGGACTCTCCCTCGGGCAGGTCGAAGGGGGAGCGGTTGCTCTCGGCGGTGGCGGCGATCAGGTAGACGATGAAGCCCAGCACCTGGGGCACCGCGAACCACAGATGGGCCTGGGCGGCCACGATGCGCCCGAGGCGGAGCGAGCCGGCGGCCAGCACCACCCCGATGAGGGAGAGCACCAGGGGCACCTCGTAGGAGATCATCTGGGCCGCGGCGCGCATCCCGCCCAAGAGGGCATACTTGGAGTTGGAGGCCCAGCCCGCCGCGATCAGGGCCAGCACCGACACGGTGGAGACGGCCAGGATCCAAAGCAGGCCGATGTTCAGGTCGGCGCTCACCAGGCCCGGGCCGAAGGGCAGCACCACGAAGGCGGCGAAGGCGGGAACGAAGGCCATCAGGGGGGCCAGGCGGAACAGCGGCCGGTCGGCGTGCTCGGGCAGGATGTCCTCCTTCACCGTCAGCTTGAGGATGTCCGCCACCGGCTGCAGCAGGCCCCCCGGGCCCACCCGGTTGGGGCCGGGGCGCACCTGCATGCGGCCCAACAGCTTGCGCTCGAACCAGACCAGGAAGGCGGCCGTGCCCAGGACGAAGGCGGCGAGGATGAGCGCCGCGGCGGCCAGGCGCAGGTAGGGCTGGCCCATCAGCGGTCCACCTCCCCCAGCAGGATGTCGATGCTGCCCAGGATGGCGATGGCGTCCGCCGCCAGGTGTCCCTGGAGCATGGGCTCCAGGGACATGAGGTTCATGAAGGAGGGGGCCCGGATCTTGAGGCGCCAGGCGTGGTCGGTGCCGTCGCCGATCAGGAAGACCCCCAACTCCCCCCGGGGGGACTCCACGGCGAAATAGGTGTCGCCGGCGGGAGGGCGCACCCGGACCGGCACCTTGGCCCGGTGGGGACCCTCCGGCAGGCCGTCCAGGACCTGCTCCACCAGCCGGCAGCTCTCCCGCATCTCCGCCAGGCGCACCAGGTAGCGGCCGTGCAGGTCCCAGGTGGAGGCGGTGGCCACCTGGAAGGACAGCTCGGGGTACGCGCCGTAGGGGCGGTCCCGGCGCAGGTCCCAGTCCACCCCGGAGGCGCGCAGCAGCGGCCCGCTGGCGCCCCGGTTGAGCGCCTCGTCGGGGGGGAGCAGCCCCACGCCCCGCACCCGGGCCAGGAAAATCTCGTTGTCGCTGATCAGCGCCTCGTACTCGGCCAGGCGCCGGTGGAAATAGGGGAGGAAGGCGCGGATCTGGCGGGCAAGCTCGGGGGTGAGGTCGTGGGCCGCGCCGCCGATCCGCAGGTAGTTGTAGGTCATGCGCGCTCCCGAAAGCTCGTTGAACAGCTCCATGATCATCTCGCGCTCCCGGAAGGTGTACAGAAAGGGCGACATGGCCCCCAGGTCCAAGAGGAAGGTGCCCAGCCACAAAAGGTGGCTCGCGACGCGGTTCAGCTCGGTGGCCAGGACGCGCAGGTACTCGGCCCGCCGCGGCACCTCCAACTGCATCAGGCGCTCCACCGCCCCCACGTAGGCGTGCTCATTGTTCATGGCCGCCAGGTAGTCCCAGCGGTCGGGGTAGGGCTGGTACTGGACGTAATCCCGCCGCTCGGCCAGCTTCTCGAAACCGCGGTGCAGGTATCCGATGCAGGGCCGGCAGCCCTCCACCGTCTCTCCCGACAGCTTGAGCAGCATCCGGAAGACGCCGTGGGTGCTGGGGTGCTGCGGCCCCACGTTGATCCACATCTCATCGGGGGCGGCCGGGAGTTCCGGCTCGCCCTCGGGGGCCACCTCCGGGTCGTCCTCCCGGTAGTCCTTGCGCAGGGGGTGGCCGAGGAAGGTCTCCGGCAGGAGGATGCGGCGCAGGTCCGGGTGGCCCGCGAAGCGCACCCCGAACAGGTCGTAGACCTCCCGTTCCGGCCAGTCGGCGGCCCGGAATTGGTCGGTCAGGGAGGGCACCTCCTCCCGACGGGACGGCACGTCCACGTAGAGGGCGACCTCCCGGTGCCGGGCGGTGTCCCGCAGGTGGTAGACCACCTGGCGCGCTTCGCCCCGGTCCACCCCCGACAGGCAGATCAGGTAGTCGAAGCCGGCCTGCCGCAGGGCGGCCACCCCGGAGGGCAGCCGCTCCGGCGGCAGGTGGGCTCGGGGCAGGTCGTCGGATCCCCGCTCCCAGCCCAGATCCGGCATCAACGCCGCCGACCTCCCCGCAGGAAGGTGAGCTTGTCCTCCAGGGCCAGTTGACGCGGATGCTCACTCAGCTGCGGCTTGCCGGTGATCTGCTCCTGCAGGGTCAAGAGCCCGTGGATCAACGCCTCGGGGCGGGGCGGGCAGCCGGGCACGTAGACGTCCACCGGCACGATCCGGTCCACCCCCTTGACCACGCTGTAGGCGTCGTAGAAGGGGCCGCCGGAGATGGCGCAGGCCCCCATGGCGATGACCCAGCGCGGCTCGGGCATCTGGTCGTACAGGCGGCGCAACAGCGGCGCCATGCGCTTGGTGACCGTGCCGGCCACGATCATCACGTCGGACTGGCGGGGGGAGGCGCGCATGATGATGCCGAAGCGGTCCAGATCGTAGTGGGAGGCGGCGGCGCCCATCATCTCGATGGCGCAGCAGGCCAGCCCGTAGGTCATGGGCCACAGGGAGGAGCGGCGGGCCCAGTTCAAAAGCTCCTCCAGGCGGGCGGTGAACACCTGGGGCGCCTTCATAGCCACTCCAGGAGCCGCTTCTTCCAGGCGTAGACCAGGCCCACCACCAGGATGCCGATGAAGACGATCATCTCCACGAAGGCGAAGAGCCCCAGCCGGTTGAAGGCCACGGCCCAGGGGTACAGGAAGATGGTCTCCACGTCGAAGACCACGAACAAGAGGGCGAAGATGTAGTAGCGCACGTTGTAGGGCAGGGTGTTGTCGGAGGGCGTGGCGAGGCCGCATTCGTAGGCCTGCAGCTTCTCCGGGTCGGGATGCCGGGGCGCCAGGAGGCGGTTGGCCAGAAGGGCGCCCACGGGGATCAGGATACCGAAGAGCAGGAAGACCGCCACGTAGGTGTACCCCAGGAAATAGGGCAAGCTGGCTACCCCCTTGCCTGCAAGTCATGGACCTAAGCCTAATCCCTAGCGCTTTCTCACTATACGGCATATTCCCACAAGAGGGCAAGCCGTTGGCGGCGAACGGGCGAAAAGGTCCTTCCAACGGAAGGGGGGAGCGGGTGGGAAGTGGCGGTTTCGGGCCTGCGCGGGCCTGCGGAGGAGCCAGGGGGCGCCAGGCTTCCCCGACGCCTCTCAGGGAGGAGATGCCAAGCTTGGGAAGATGCCCGGCTTGGTGGTAAAATAGATTTGTTCGGTCGTCGACGGCAAGACCCACGGGGGAAGCACAACGCAGGAGGGAGTGGTCAATTTGCGAAGGATCCGGTTTCGAGGCGGGCTGGCGGCCTGGGGCGCGGCGGTCGTCCTGGCGGCGGCGGGCTTGGCGCCCCTGACGGCGGGGGCGGCGCCCCTGGGCGCCGGGTCGATGCGGGTGGCCCCCGGCGGGGCGGTGCGCGGCACCCTGGAGAGCCTGAACTGGGCGGGCTACGTGGTGACCGCGCCGCACGACACGGCGGTGTCCGCCGCCTGGCAGGTGCCCGCCGTCACCCCGCCGCCCGATCCGGGCTACTCGGCCACCTGGGTGGGCATCGGCGGCTTCCAGGCCGGCGACCGCACCCTGATCCAGGCCGGCACCCTGCAGGAGATCGTCAACGGTCGGGAGCGGTATCTGGCCTGGTGGGAAACCCTGCCCCGGCCGATGGTGACCATCCCCATGACCGTCGCGGCGGGAGACCGGATGAGCGTGGCGGTGACCCATTTGAAGGGCCGGCGCTGGCGATTCACGGTACAGGATGTCACCCGGGCGGAGACCTTCCGCAAGGTGGTGCACTACCGTTCGAAGGAGGCCTCCGCGGAGTGGATCGAGGAGGATCCCGCTGGCGGCAACCTGCAGCTGTTGCCCCTGGCGGACTTCGGCGCCGCCACCTTCCAGGACGGCCTGGTCACCACCGCCGGCGTCACCGGCAGCATCGCGAGCCAGCCGCACACCGGGGTGATCATGGTCGACGCCCAGGGGGCGCCCGAGGTGACCGTGTCGCCCCTCTCGGCGAACGGGGAGAGCTTCACGGCCGACTACCTGAAATAGGGGAAAAGGGGGAGGGCCCGGGGAAAACCGGGCCCTCCTTCTTCGCGTCGCCGGGACTGCCGGTCCGCTCACGCCAGCCCCGCCCCGGTGGTGGAGATGGTCAGCCGGCCGTGTTTGACCCCCTTGGCGCCGGTGAGCCGGTTGGCCAGGGCCCGGATCTGGGCCGGCTGGCCGCGCACGATGAGCACCTCCAGGCAGTTGTCGTGGTCCAGGTGGATGTGGGTGGTGGCCAGGATCAGGCGGTGGGAGGCGTGCTGCGTCCGGGTAAGCCAGCTCTCCAGATCGGCCTTGTGGTGGTCGTAGACCAGGGTGATGGTGCCGGCCACCTCCGCCTGACCGCTTTCCCAGTCGTGCTCCACCAGGTCGGAGCGCACCAGGTCGCGGAGGGCCTCGGAGCGGTTGGGGTAGCCCTTGGCCTCCAAGAGCCGATCAAAGCGTTGCAGAAGCTCCTCCTCCATGGACACCCCGAAGCGCACCAGTTTTTTCATGATCGCAGATCTCCCCCCGGAAACTTCATCGGGATTATACCACATTCGGGAAGTGGCGTTCGGGATGATGCGCGGCCTTGCGCCCGGGCGAAAAAATCAGCTTGGAAGCTCGAGAGGGCCAAAGACGTCGCCGGGTGGGCTGCCGCGGCCCGGGATGCGCCCCCAGCAGGTTTACAGAATAGCAGGAATTCGGACAGTCCTCTCGAATAATATGGTGAGAGCAGAATAGAGGTCCGGCGGCGGGCGGCTGTTTTTGGGACTCCTGGGGGTTCTAAAAAAAAAAGCCGTCCCTTTTGCTACTTGTTTCCGGGAGGTGTTGCAGCCGTGGAGGAGTTCTGGAACAAGTTGGAGGAGTACCGCCGGCAGGAGAAGGCCCTGGAGTGGGAGGGAACCTTCCGGGACTACCTGGCCGTCGCTACGGCGGACCAGCGGGTGGCGGAGCACGCCCACGCCCGGATCTACCGGATGATCGTGGCCGCGGGGGTGGACGAGGAGAACGGGGTGCGCCACTACCGCTTCTTCGAGGGGGAGCTGTTCGGGCTTGGACGGGCCCTGGAGCGCTTGGTGGAGGAGTACTTCCACTCGGCCTCCCGGCGGCTGGACGTGCGCAAGCGCATCCTGCTGCTCATGGGCCCGGTGAGCGGCGGCAAGTCCACCCTGGTCCAGCTCCTGAAGCGGGGGCTGGAGCGGTTCAGCCGCACCCCCGAGGGAGCCATCTACGCCATCCGCGACTGTCCCATGCACGAGGAGCCCCTGCACCTGGTCCCCCCGCTGTTGCGGCCGGAGCTGGAGGAGCGCCACGGCCTGAAGATCGAGGGCAGCCTGTGCCCCTCCTGCCGCCTGATGCTGGAGGAGCGCTACGGTGGGCGCATCGAGGAGGTGCCCGTGCGGCGCATCTTCCTCTCCGAGGAGGAGCGCATCGGCATCGGCACCTTCACCCCCTCGGATCCCAAGTCCCAGGACATCGCGGACCTGACCGGCAGCGTGGACTTCGCCACCATCGGGGAGTACGGGTCCGAGTCGGACCCGCGGGCCTACCGCTTCGACGGGGAGCTCAACAAGGCCAACCGGGGGATCATGGAGTTCCAGGAGATGCTGAAGCTGGACGAGAAGTTCCTATGGAACCTGCTCAGCCTCTCCCAGGAGGGCAACTTCAAGGCCGGACGCTTCGCCCTGATCAGCGCCGACGAGATGATCGTCGCCCACACCAACGAGGCGGAGTACCGCTCCTTCATCGCCAACCGCCGCAACGAGGCCCTGCACTCCCGCATCATCGTCATGCCCATCCCCTACAACCTGCGGGTCAGCGACGAGGTGCGCATCTACGAGAAGCTGATCCGCCAAAGCGACCTGGTCGACGTGCACATCGCTCCCTACGCCCTGCGCACCGCAGCCATCTTCAGCGTCCTGTCCCGGCTCAAGGAGTCGAAGAAGCAGGGCGTGGACCTCCTGAAGAAGATGCGGCTGTACGACGGCGAGGAGCTGCCGGAGTACAAGGAGAAGGACGTGGCGGAGCTGGAGGCCGAGGTGGAGGGGGAGGGTATGGACGGGGTGGATCCCCGCTACGTCATCAACCGGATCTCGGCGGCCCTGGTGAGGAGCGATGCCCGGTGCATCAACGCCCTGGACGTGCTGCGGTCTCTGAAGGAGGGGCTGGACCAGCACCCCTCCATCACCCGGGAGGAGCGGGATCGCCTCCTGAACTTCATCGCCATGGCCCGCAAGGAGTACGACGAGATGGCCAAGCGGGAGGTGCAGCGGGCCTTCGTCTACTCCTACGAGGAGTCCATGCGCACCCTGCTCAACAACTACCTGGACAACGTGGAGGCCTATTGCAACTGGCAGAAGGTGCGCGATCCCATCACCGGGGAGGAGCAAAACCCCGACGAGCAGTTGATGCGCTCCATCGAGGAGCAGATCGGGGTGTCGGAGAACCAGAAGAAGAGCTTCCGGGAGGAGATCCTGATCCGGCTGTCCACCTACGCCCGCAAGGGGAAGAACTTCGACTACCGCTCCCACGAGCGGCTGCGGGAGGCCATCGAGAAGAAGCTCTTCGCCGACCTGAAGGACGTGGTGAAGATCACCACCTCCACCAAGACCCCCGACGAGCAGCAACTGAAGAAGGTGAACGAGGTGGTGGCGCGGCTGGTGGCCGAGCAGGGGTATTGCGCCACCTGCGCCAACGAGCTTCTACGCTACACCGGGAGCCTCTTGAACCGTTGAGGAGGGTAGAAGTTGTCCACGTTGAACTTCAGCCTGTCCCGCGAGGACTGGTCGCTGCACCGCAAGGGGCAGCAGGACCAGGAGCGGCACCAGGCCAAGGTGCGCGAGGCCATCCGCCGCAACCTGCCGGACGTGGTGTCCCAGGAGAGCATCATCCTCTCCGACGGGGCGCGGGTGGTGCGGGTGCCCATCCGCTCCCTGGAGGAGTTTCGCCTGCGTTTCGACGAGGGCAAGACCACCCACACGGGGCAGGGGCGGGGCGGCAGCCGGGTGGGCGACCGGGTGGCGGTGGAGCCGGGCCGGGGCGGCGCCGGACCCGGGGACGAGCCGGGCGGCGACGTCTATGAGGCGGAGATCACCCTGGACGAGCTGGCCGAGCTGATCTTCGCCGACCTGAACCTGCCGCGGCTGCGCCCGCGGACGCAGCCGCAGTTGGGCACCACAGGGGAAGAGTTCCGGGAACTCCGCCGGGTGGGGGTTTGGGGCAACCTGGATCGGCGGCGCACCCTGCTGGAGAACCTGCGGCGCAATGCCCGGGCCGGGCGGCGGGGGGTGGGAGACATCGCTCGGGAGGACCTGCGCTTCAAGACCTGGGAGGAGTCGCCGCGGCAGGAGACGGCCGCCGCGGTCCTGGCCATGATGGACACCTCCGGCTCCATGGGGGAGTTCCAGAAATATATCGCCCGCAGCTTCTTCTTCTGGCTGGTGCGCTTCCTGCGCACCCGCTACCGCCAGGTGCAGATCGCCTTCCTCGCCCACGACGCCACGGCGCGGGAAGTGACGGAGGAGGATTTCTTCCACCGCGGCGAGAGCGGCGGTACCCGCTGCTCCTCGGTCTACGAGCTGGCCCGCCGGGTGGTGGAGGAGCGCTATCCCCCCGCGGGCTACAACGTCTACGCCTTCCATTTCTCCGACGGCGACAACTATCCGGAGGACAACCCGCGCTGCGTGGAGCGTCTGCGCGAACTCTTGGAGCGGGTGGAGCTTCTGGGCTACGGGGAGATCGCCGCCGCCCCGGAGGGCTCCGGCTTGCTCAAGACCCTGGCCGAGGTGCGCGATCCGCGCTTCGTGGCGGTGCGCATCGCGGAAAAGCGCGACGTCTACCGGGCCATCCGGGCCTTTTTGGGCCCGGCGGCGGAGGTGGGGTCAGGATGACCGACCTGGAGCTGTTGGAGCGGGACATCGCCGACATCGGCGAGGTGGCCGCCAGCCTGGGCTTGGACAGCTTTCCGCTGCATTTCGAGGTGTGCCCGCCCCAGATCCTGTACACCTTCGGTGCCTACGGCGGCATGCCCACCCGCTTCTCCCACTGGAGCTTCGGCAAGGCCTTCCACCGCATGAAGACCCACTACGACTACGACCTCAGCCGGATCTACGAGCTGGTGATCAACTCCGACCCGGCTTACGCCTTCCTGCTGGAGGGCAACTCCCGGGCCCAAAACAAGCTGGTGGTGGCCCACGTCTTCGCCCACGCCGATTTCTTCAAGCACAACCGAGCCTTCGAGCGCACCAACCGGGCGATGCTGGAGACCATGGCCCAGTCGGCCGAGCGCATCCGCGGCTACGAGTTCCGGGAAGGGCGGGAGCGGGTGGAATCCTTCCTGGACGCCGCCTTGTCGGTGCAGGGCCAGGTGGCTTGCGGCCTGCCGCCGGAAAAGCCCCCGGGAGGGCGGGCCGAGGTCGAGCGGCCCCCCGAGACTCCCTACGACGACCTGTGGAGCATCGGGGAGGAGCCGCCGCCGCCCCCGCCGAAAAAGCGGCCTCGCGGGGGGGAGGAGGGGGACCTGCTCCTGTTCCTCTCCCGCCGCGCCCGGGATCTGGAGGATTGGCAGCGGGACGTGCTGGAGATCGTGCGGGGGGAGATGCTCTACTTCTGGCCGCAGCTGTCCACCAAGATCATGAACGAGGGCTGGGCCACCCGGTGGCACCGGCGCATCCTGCGGGAGCTCGACGTGCCGGAGGAGGAGGCCTGGGAGTTCGCCCGGATGACGGCGGGGATCCTGCAGGCCTCGCCGCTGCGACCCAACCCCTACCTCCTGGGCATGCGGGTGTTCGAGGACCTCGAGGCGCGCTGGGAGCACCCCGGGGGGCGGGACCGGGAGGAGCTGCGGCTGGCGGGCGGGGAGGGCCTGGAGAAGCTCTTCGAGGTGCGCGAGACCGAGACGGATCAATCCTTCCTGCGCAACTACCTCACCCGGGAGCTGGTGGAGGAGCTGGATCTCTACCTGTATCGGCGGGTGGGGGATGAGTGGCGGATCACGGAGCGGGATTGGGAGAAGGTGCGCGACGGCCTGGTGGACCAGCTCACCAACAACGGCTTCCCCATGGTGGAGGTGGTGGACGACGACCACGGCCACCGGGGCGAGCTGTATCTCTTGCACCGCTACGACGGACGCCCCCTGGATCTGCGCCACCTGGAGCGCACCCTGAGCCATTTGTTCAGCATCTGGCGCCGCCCGGTGTATCTGGAAACGGTGCTGGGCGACCAGCCGGCGGTCTTTCGGGCCGAGGGGGAGGAGGTGCGGCGGGTGTGAGCCGCCGCCCCAAAAAGGCGCCCCGGGGAAGTCCCCGGGGCTAGCAAGGATGGGGTGGTGTGAACTTGAGCGACACGCAACGGGCGCATCGCCCTACGGGAAAAGCCTATCACGGGGGAAATAGAAAGTCAAGCCTTTTTGAAAGAATAAACTTGAGTTAAGGGCGACGGTTGCGCGGCTCCCCGCCCCTGTGGTAAGCTTGAGATCAGGGCCGGAGTGTCGGAATCGGCAGACGAGCCGCACTCAAAATGCGGTGGGGGTGACTCCGTGTGGGTTCGAGTCCCACCTCCGGCACCAGGAGCTTCGCGCCGCCGTCTGGGGCGGCGTTTTCGGTTGGCGCGGGGAAACGCTCATCTGCGGGGCCGACCTGGTTGGCCCTGCGAAAATCGGGGCAGGTTTTCCGGGCCCGACGGTGAATCCTTCCGGCAAAGGGGGATGGGTCTTGAAAACATTGCTCCTGGTGGACGGCCACAGCTTGGCGCACCGCGCCTTCTACGCCTTGCCGCTTTTTACCACCGTCCAGGGCGTGTACACCAACGCGGTCTTCGGGTTCTTCACCATGCTGCTGCGCCTGCTGGACGAGGAGCAGCCAGACTACGTGGCGGTGGCCTTCGATCGGGCCGCTCCCACCTTCCGCCACACGGCCTTCGCCGAGTACAAGGCCCAGCGGCCGGCCATGCCGTCGGAGCTGCGGCCCCAGCTGGAGCTCTTGGAGGAGAGTCTGGGCCGCGCGGGTTTCGCGGTGCTGGGGGTGCCCGGCTACGAGGCGGACGACGTCATCGGTACCCTGGCCGGGCAGGGGGCGGCGGCCGGGTGCCGGGTGCTGATCCTGAGCGGCGACCGGGACGTGCTCCAGTTGGTGGGACCGCAGGTCACGGCGCTGGTCAACCGGCGAGGCATCAGCCAGCTGGACCGCTACGACGCGGCCAAGGTCTGCCAGGAGTACGGCGTGGATCCCGAACGGTTGCCGGATTGGAAGGCTCTGGTGGGGGACCCTTCCGACAACCTGCCCGGGCTGCCGGGGATCGGCCCCAAGAAGGCCACGGCCCTGCTGAGGGAATATACCGGGCTGGAGGAGCTGCTCAAGGCCAGGGAGGCGCTCTCCGACCGGAAGCTGCGGGAGGTCTTGTGGGAGCACGGGGACGAGGCGGTATTGTTCAAGCACATGACCACCATCCGTTGCGACGTGCCCCTGGAGGTGGATTGGCATCGTCTGGAGCGCCCGGAACTGGCGCGTACCGAGGCCCGCCGGGTGTTTCAGGAGTTGGAGTTCAAGAGTTTGCTCAAGCGGCTGCCCCCGCCGGCGGAGCAGGAGCCGGTCGCTGCGGCGCCGGAGGTGGCGGAGCCGGAAGGGCTGGAGGATCCGGTGTCCGTGTCCTTCGCCCTGCTCCCTCGGGGACCCTTCCGTTGGGAATTGGGAGGCATCGCCCTGGCCGACGGTCGAGGGCGGGGGTGGTCCGGGTCTACGGACGCCGATTTGGAGCGGGTGCGCGCTCTCTTGGAGTCGGAGCGGCCCAAGTACCTGCACGCGGCGAAGGCCGCCTCGGTGTACCTGCGGCAGCGGGGCATGTCTCTGGGGGGCCTGGCCTTCGACACCGCCCTGGCCGCCTACCTGCTCAATCCGGGCAAGAGCGGCGGATATCCCCTGGAGGAGCTGGCGTCCAGCTATCTGGCGGTAACCGTGCTGCCCTTTGGCAAGCCGCGGGTGGGCGGCGGCGGCCTGCCCGAGCCGGGGGAACTGTTGCCGGGTCTCAGAGCCCGCGCGTCCCTCCTGGCGCGGCTGCGGGAGGTGCTGGCCGCGCAGCTGGAGTCCGCCGGCCTGACGGACCTGTATTTCAAAGTGGAGCTGCCCCTGGTGGAGGTGCTGGCCGAGATGGAGCTGGCCGGCGTGGCGGTGGACCGCAGGGCGCTGGACGCCATGGGTCGGCAACTATCGGAGCGTTTGGCGATCCTGGAGCGGCAGATCTACCGGACGGCGGGGGTGAGCTTCAACTTGAACTCGCCGCGCCAATTGGCGGAGGTGCTATTCGGCAAGCTGGGGCTGCCGGTGCAGAAGCGCACCAAGACCGGTCCCTCCACCGACGCCGAGGTGCTGGAGACCTTGGCGTCCCAGCACGAGGTGGTGGCGGATATCCTGGAGTATCGGCAGCTGGTGAAGCTGCGCGGCACCTACGTGGACGGATTGCGCGACCTCATCGACCCGAACACGGGCCGCGTGCACACCACCTTCCACCAGACCGTGACCGCCACCGGGCGGCTGTCCAGCGCCGAGCCCAACCTCCAAAACATCCCGGTGCGCATGGAGCTCGGTCGGCAAGTGCGCAAGGTGTTCGTGGCGGGAGAGGGGCGCCTGTTTCTGGCGGCCGACTACTCCCAGATCGAGCTTAGGGTGCTGGCCCACCTGTCGGGGGACGAGCGGCTGTGCCAGGCCTTCCGGGAGGAGGAGGACATCCACCGGCGCACCGCCTCCGAGGTGCTGGGGGTGGCCCCGGAGGCGGTAAACGACCGCATGCGCAACTGGGCCAAGGCCATCAATTTCGGGATCGTCTACGGCATCAGCGACTTCGGGTTGGCCCGGGGCACCGGGATGGAGCAGGCGGACGCCAAGAGCTACATCGACGGCTACTTCCGCCGCTATCCCCAGGTGAAGGAATTTCTGGACCGCACGGTGGCCGAGGGCCGGGAGCGCGGCTACGTGACCACCCTCCTGGGACGGCGCCGCTACCTGCCGGACTTGAACCACAAGAACCGGGTGGCCCGCAGCTTCGCCGAACGGATGGCCATGAACACTCCCATCCAGGGCAGCGCCGCGGACATCATCAAGCTGGCCATGCTGGAGATCCACCGGGAGCTGAGCCGGCGTCGGATGGCGTCCCGGATGATCCTGCAGGTCCACGACGAGCTGCTTTTCGAGGTGCCTCGGGACGAGTTGGAGGAGTTGGCGCAGTTGGTCGCCGAGCGCATGGAGCAGGCGGTTAAGCTGGCGGTGCCGCTGCGGGTGGACGAGAAGGTGGGCCCGGACTGGTTCGACATGGAGCCCCTGCAACGGCCGGAGGCGGCCCGGGCCTGAGGGCGGGGGCGTCCGGTGGCCGGACATGATGGGGCGGAAAACAGGGGGGACGGGCCTTGCCGGAGTTGCCGGAGGTGGAGACGGTAGTCGCCAGTCTGAGGGAAAAGGTTACTGGAAGGATCATCGCGGCGGTGGAGGTGATCTCGCCCCGCTTCCTGCGCTCGGACACCCCGGAGGAGTTTGCCCGCCAGGTGGTGGGCCGGCGCATCCTGGCCCTGGGGCGGCGGGGCAAGTACATCCTGGCCGACCTGGGGGAGCGGGAGCTGATCGTGCACCTGATGATGAGCGGGCGGCTCTTGTGGTTCCCGGGGGAGCGGGAGTGGGAGCGCCACACCCACGTGGTGCTGCACTTGGCGGACGGCGGCGAGCTGGTCTACCAGGACGCCCGGGGCTTCGGCGGGCTGCACCTGCGCCCCAAGGGCGGCGTCGGTGGTCCTCCGGGGCTGGCGCGCCTCGGACCGGAGCCCCTGTCCGAGGCCTTCACCGTGGAATACCTGATCACGGCCCTGGCGGGCCGGCGCACCCGCATCAAGCCCCTGCTGTTGGATCAGGAGGTGGTGGCGGGGCTGGGCAACATCTACGTGGACGAGTGCCTCTTCGCGGCGGGTATCCATCCCGCCCGGGCGGCGCTCAGCCTGCAACCCGCGGAGGCCCAGCGGCTGCACCGGGTGATCGGGGAGGTCCTGCGGGAGGCCATCGCTCACCGCGGCACCACCTTCGCCACCTATGTGGACGGGGCCGGGCGCCAGGGGGAGCATGCCCGCCACCTGCGGGTGTTCCGGCGCACCGGCCAGCCCTGCCCCCGTTGCGGGCAGCCCGTGGAGCGCATCCGCCTGGCGGGGCGCGGTACCCATCTGTGCAGCCGCTGCCAGGCATGAAAGGAGACCGAGGTTCATGACCTATTTCACCTTGGAAGTCGAAAGCGAGGAGGAATTGCGGGAAGCCAGCCGCAAGCTGCAGGAGAAGTACCACGTCACCGGGGAGATCCACTGGCGCCCCTTGGGAGGGAACCGCTGGCACCTGGAGGTGGGCGCGGAGCAGGATCTGCCGCCCAGCGCGCTGGAGAAGCTGCCGGGCAAGCTGGTCTGATGCCGCCGGTGGGCAAGGCGTGGTGCATCGGGCTGACGGGGGGCATCGCCTGCGGCAAGAGCACCGTCGGTCGCATGCTGGAGGAGTTGGGAGCGTACCGCATCGACGCCGACGAGCTGGCCCACCGGGTGCTCAGGGCGAGGGAGGTGGCCCAGCGGGTGGCGCGGCGCTGGCCCCGGGTGGCTACCCCCGCCGGGGGGATCGACCGGCGCCGCCTGGGGGAGATCGTGTTCGCCGACCCGGGGGAGCGGCGCGCCCTGGAGGCTATCGTCCATCCGCCGGTCCGGGAGCTTTTGCGCCGCGAGTTGGCGGCAGCCCGGGCGGCGGTGGTGGTGGCGGAGGTGCCCCTGCTCTTCGAGTCCGGCCTGGAGGGCTGGTTCGACCGGATCTGGGCGGTGACGGCCACCCCGGACCAACAGCTGGCGCGCCTGACCGGCCAGGGATTGTCCCTGGACCAGGCCCGCCGGCGGCTGGCCGCGGGATTGCCCCCGGCGCACAAGGCCCGCCGGGCCCATGCGGTCATCGACAACTCCGGCAGCTTGGAGCGGACGCGGGAGCAGGTGGAGCGCCTCTGGGGGGAGTTGGGCGCACCCGGGCCGGAGGAGGGGGAATGAAGCGCGGGCAGGGGCCATAACCTGAGGTGGCGGAGGCGGTGAATCTCGAGGCAGGTGTGCACGGGTCAGCCACCCACGGCTAAAGCCGTGGGCATGAGGGACCAAGGTCCCGAGTGCCCGGCTGACCAGACCCAGCGCGGGAGGCATGCCAGCCGATGACCGCGCTACGTTGGAGCCAGGTTCCAGGACCCGCTCCGGGGTGCCTCTCCAGCCCCGGACCACAAAAGCCGCGGTTCACGGAAGCCCAGGGGTAGGGCGGAACGGATCGCGGCCATGAG
>JAJZIM010000064.1 GCA_021810565.1 Bacillota bacterium | reverse complement strand
AAGCGGGCGGAGCGTTTCCGCCTCCGCATTCAATCGGGTGATCTCAGACCCGAGACGCGCAATTTCGCCGTTCCTGGCCGCTATCTCGGCCAGGAAGGCATTCTCCGCTTCATCGGTCCGAAAGGCCAGTACCGTGTTCATGGCTAAACCATAGCACGGATTGCTCCCCGTGTCCAGTCCCGCCGGGCAACTTTTTGAGGGGACCAGTGGTTGGCCGCCCTACGGCTTTACCGAACAGGTACCCCGAATTTATCTGGACCAAGTTGGTACAAACTGGTTGGAGCTAATCTCAAGTAAGTCGAGCACTTGGCCCTGCAACTCGGTCAACTGAGGACCGAACACCTTAAGCAGGATGCCCTTCTGGTAAAGGTAGTGGAACTGGACGTCAGCAAAGAGGGAGAGGACGCGATCGGCGGTGGGCGCGTGGCAGGATCGTTCTTCCGGAGAGAGCGGCAGTTGGCCGACGTCGGCTTTCACCATGGCTTGGCGTAAGGCTCGCTCCAACAAAGAGTGGATTAGCAATCCCATGAAGTGGAGCAACAACAGGGCCTCGATCCTCCCCTCGTTCTTCAGGCATACCGGAGTCACATGGTGGACGGTCTTCAGTTGCTGATGGCGCTTTTCCAGGAAAGGCTGGTACTTGTACTTCCCCAGGGCATCGCCGGGGTCAAGGCCGCGATCGTTGGTGATCAGAGGAAACATGCCGTCACTGCGGGCGTCCGCCTTGACCTTGTCCACATCCACCATCCAACTCAGACACCATCGCATGCGCGTTTCCCGCACGTACCGGCTGTTTGGACTGGGTCGGCCCGGGCCCTCCTTGCGGGAGGATTCCTGAGGTACTTCCTGTGCCTGCGTTTTGATCCAGCGGGTGGCGCTTTGGCCCACGGCATCCGCTACGGCCTTTTCCACCGCTTCTCGTGTGCGCAGGCGGGAGCGAGGGCCTGCAAGCCGATGAGCCAAGCTCTCCAAGGAAGCAGATGCCTTCTGAATGCCTCTTTGGCGGAAGTCGGCATCCTGCACCGCCTTGGAGGAATTCCAGACCCAGACAATGCGGTAACCTTCGGCGGAAGGTACCGGGGCTTCAAAGACCCGCCAGACGTCCTCGGGACCATCTGATCCGCCGCAAGGTTTACTCCTGCTGACCTCCTGCCAGGCCGGCTCGTGGTCCTGGAGCCAGTTGCGAAACCAGGCATCTTCGGCTCGGTTACGCGGGAGGACGGTGAGAAAGCGCCCGCCGTTGGTGTCGATGACCCGCATGGTGGCCCGGTTGCACAGCTTGCAGTCGGCCACGTACAGGAAGTCGGGGCCTCCCACCACCTTGGTCAGGGTATGCCATGTATCGAGGTGGGTACGATCATCGGCGGTGTTGCCGTCCCATACCCGGTAGTGGACTGGGACCGCGCCATCCGCACTGACTGTCAGCACCCACAACATCTGCTTCAGGTCGGGGCGATGGTCTTTGTTGAAGCCGTTGGCTATGTGCACCGCCCTGCGGCCCCACAGTGGACGCCCCGTGGCGTTTCGGTAGTTGCCGGAGAAGGTGATGGAGGTCGAGTCGTTGTGCAACTCTTCCAACACCACCTGGAAGTTGCGGACAGCTCTGAGCACCACCTCGGTCTGCAAGGCGGCACGATCGGCCTGGTAAAGTCGGTCCAGGGCACGTCCGATCCGGTCGTCCCCCATGGCCGCCATCTGTTCTGAGGTCAGGCCCAAAAGAGCCGGCACGCAGCGATCGGCCCAATCGGCTTGCGCATACAGCGCGTCTTTGTTGGCCACGGCCATATTGCGCAAGAGGACGCCCAGGGTGAACGCGAAGGGCACTTTCTCTCGTGGATCTGTTGTCGGAACGAAGTGGTCAAAGACTTCCTGCAGGCCTAACCGATCGAGCACATGATTGACCAGGGCAGTCCGCCGATCCAGCGGGACACCAAATGGAGATCGTCCGCCTGCTCCATTGCGGCCCCCCCTTGACAAGGCATGTGCCTAGCAGTATTATACTGCTAGGCGGCACGGAAAGCAAGGGGGCAAAGTAAATTTTGGCCGAGGATTTGGACAACCTCCGGAAGGCATACGCCAAACTCAAGCAACAGATCCAGGAGATCGGGTTTATCTGCAAGGGGAGCGTGGTCAAGCGCTACATGCCGTGCGGCAAGCGGGGCTGCAGTTGCCAAGCCGATCCGCCGCAACTACACGGTCCGTACTACCAATGGACATGTAAAATTAAAGGCAAGACCAAAACGGTTCGCCTTAGCGGGGATGCCGGACCAATCTACGAAAATTGCATGAACAACCGCAGGCGTTTGCGGGACATCATCGAACAAATGGAGGACTTGTCTATGAAGGCTATATCAATCAAATTGGAAGGTAAATCCTGAGCGAGATGTGCGGAAAGTAGGTTGAGACCATCCGCAAAGGCAGGCGCACTACGTGGGCATATCATCCTCTCAAGGGTTATTAATACAATTGATTAGCCGCTTGACCTTGAGTGCTCTAGATGTGGGTAATGCTTAGCCCTCAGCCGCACGCGGATCCTGTGCAGCCGGATCCCCAGGCTGGTCCTCACGAGATAATCTACTCCATAAGGGCTTCCAGGGACGGAGGGCTGCCGTGGCACCAGCCCGAAGGGGGTGCCCGTTCCGCCCCGCTCTTTGGCCCTGGCCAACTCCGCGGCGTCGGTTACTTCCCGGGCAAGGTCAAACCCGGGATCTCCAGCCCAAATCCCCGCAGGCAGAACTGGCGAGCTTTCTGCGGGCAGCCCAGGGGGATGGGCTGTACTCCCTGTACGTGGTGGCCGTCGCCGCGGGCCTGCGCATGGGAGCGGTCCTGGGACTGGGGTGGGAGGACCTGGACCTTGACCGAGGGGCCATGCAGATGCGCAGAAACCTACAGTGGTTCAACGATGGGCCTCATCGGGCCGACCTGAAGACGGCCAAGTCGCGGCGCACGATTATCCTGCCCCCCATGGCCCTGGATGCCCTGCGGGCGCACCGGGACGCGCAGGCGGCGGAGCGGTGGGTGGCCGGGGCGGCGTGGCGGGAGCACGGCCTCGTCTTTACCACGGGCATCGGCACCCCGCTCAACCCTTCGGGCGTGCGCAACCGCTCCTTCCGCCGGGTGCTGGAGCGGGCGGGTCTGCCGCGCATCCGATTCCACGACCTGCGGCACACCATGACCACACTCAGGCTGCACCACGGGGAGAACCCGAAGGTGGTGCAGGAGATGCTGGACCACAGCACCATCCAGAGGACGATGGACACCTACGCCCACCTGATCACCGGAGCACAGGAGGCCGCCGCGGCGCGGATGGAGGGCATCCGGGGCGGACACGAAAAGAGCCGCAAACCCTTGCGGCTCTACGCTTCATTGGTGGCGCGCCCGGAAGGATTCGAACCCTCGACCTTTTGATCCGTAGTCAAACGCTCTATCCAGCTGAGCTACGGGCGCCTGCGCAGAGGATTATAGCACGGCCCTCGCCGCGGCGCAAGCGGGCCTAGCCCGCAGCGCGCACCGTGATGGCCTGACTGCCCAGCTGCTTCCACGACCGAATGAAGGCTCCCCGGTCGACCGCCTGGGCCTGCCGGCCGTTGGCCGGGTTGTTCACGAAGATGTGGTCGTGGTCGTAGCCTACCACCAACACCGCGTGCTCCAACGGGGTGGCATGCACGGGTCCCTCAGGACTCTGCCAGGTGACCCAGTCCGACGTGGGCCGGAAGTCCAGGGTGGTCCACGCCACCACGGGAACCCCCCGGGCCACCTGGGACAGCACGGCGGAGAAGGGCTGCCCGGTGAGATCTGCGGCCCGGCCGGGCATGATCCGGGACAAGAGCTCGGTCAGGGGACCGTGGTAGATGCCGTAGCCGTAATTCTTCACGTTGACCTTTCCCACGAAGCCCCGGTTGGGGTTGCCCCAGGATTTGACCACATGCAACACCTGCCCGTCCGGCCGATGGTAAACGGTGAGCACCAAGGGCGTGGGGTCGGTCGGTTCCTCCCGCGCCAACACCAGCTTGCTCACAGGGTGGCCCACGGCGGTGAGCAGCATGGACAGGCTGGTCACCTCGCAGCCGTTGGGCAGCTGCGGATATTGGGATTGGGCCGGCACCCGGATCATGGCGCTGGCCGGCAGCCGTCCCGCGCTGGAAACGGATCGGCTGGGCGCGGTCACGGTGGGTGGCCGGGAATAGGTCCGCGCCACCACGCTGGGGGGCGCGCCCCGAGGCGCCGCGCCCCCGGCGGCCACGTAGTGCGCCGCCAGGACCCCGACACCCAACACCAGCCCCAGTTGCAGGAGCCGCCCCACCCGCAGCCGCCGCTGGCGCCGCCGACGCCGCGTCATGGCTGCTGCCCCACGGCCGCCGGCATCCGCTCCTCGGCCGGTTGGCGCTGTTCGATGAACTCGCGATACCATAGCAGGAAGGTAAGGACGGTCCAAAGCTTCCGATCCCGGTTGACCACGTGGCGGCTCGCCTTCCCCAGGAGTTGCTCCAGGTAGCCCCGGTCCAGGAACTCGCCGGAGGAGGAGCGGATCACGTCGTGGGCAAAGTCGCGCATCTCGTGGCGCAGCCAATGGCGGATCGGCACCGGGAACCCCAGCTTGGGCCGATTCACCAAATGCTGGGGGAGGATCCCCTTGAGGGCCTGCCGCAGCACATACTTGGTGGTTCCATGGCTGATCTGATAGCTAGCCGGGATGGCCGAGGCGATCCGGAACACCTCGCGGTCCAGAAAGGGCACCCGAAGCTCCACCGAGTGGGCCATGGCCATCTTGTCCGCCTTCATCAGGATGTCCCCCGGCAGCCAGGTATGGCCGTCCACCGTCTGCATCCGCGTCACGTCGTCCATGCCCTCCGTCGCGTCGTAGAGCGGCGCCAAAAGGTCATAGGAACTCTCCCACCCGGTCGCCGGAGCAACCTGGCGCATCAGAACCCGCTTCTCCTCCTCGGAGAACATTTTGGCGTTGCCCAGGTACCGCCGCCGGAGCGGCACAGACCCCCGCTCCAGGAAACCGCGGCCCTTCATCCCGGCCGGCAGGTGCCGGGCGGCATCCCCCAACGCTCGGCGCATCGGATCGCTCAGGTGCTCGAAGGCGCGCAGCGCGTGCGGTTCGGCGTAGATGGGATAGCCGCCGAAGAGCTCGTCCGCGCCCTCCCCCGAGAGAACCACCGTGACATGGGGCTTGGCCGCCTCCGCCAAAAAGTACAGGGCCGGAGCGCTGGGATCGGCGATGGGATCCTCCTGGCTGGCCACGATGCGGGGCCAGCACTCCTGGTAGCGCCGGGCGCTGACGCAGACCGGGTGGTGGCGGGTGTCCAGGAGGCGGGCGGTGGCCTCGGCCTGCGCCAACTCGTTCACCTGCCCGTGGTCGCCGGAAAATCCCACACTGAAGGTGTCCAGCGGTCCCCGCTCCCGCAGCAGCGCCACCACGGCGCTGGAGTCGATGCCGCTGGACAGGTAGGCACCCAGGGGCACGTCGCTGGCCGTGTGCCGGTTCACCGACTCCCGCAGCCCCTCCCGCACCGCCTGCGCCAGCTCCGGCAGCGGGATCGAGGGATCGGGGCGGAACTCGTACCGCCAGTAGCGGACCGTGCGGACCGCTCCGTCGTGCCAGTGCAGGTAGTGGGCCGGCGCCAGCTTGCGGATGCCGCGGAACATGGTTGCGGGATCTGGCACATATTGGAAGCTAAGGTAATGCCACAAGGACTGCGGGTCCACCGCGGGCCGCACTGCCCCGGAGGCCAGGATGCTGCGGACCTCGGAGGCGAAAAGAAGCTGCCCGCCCGCCCGGGCATAATACAGCGGCTTGATGCCAAAATGGTCCCGCACAAGGTAGAGGTCTTCCCGCCGCCGGTCGTACACCGCCACGGCGAACATGCCCCGCAGGCGGTGGACGAAATCCACCCCCCACTCCTCGTAGAGGTGCGCCACCACCTCGGCGTCGCAATGCGAACGCAGCCGATGGCCCCTGCCCAGGAGCTCTCGCCGCAGTTCCCGGTAGTTGTAGATCTCCCCGTTGACCAGCGTCCAGATCGTGCCGTCCTCGTTGGCCATGGGTTGGCGCCCCTGCTCCAGGTCCAAAATCGCCAGCCGCCGGAAACCCAGCCCCACCGAGCCGCACACCGTCTTACCCGCGTCGTCCGGACCGCGATGCACCATCGCCGCCATCATGCGATCCAGGGAGGTCTCGTCGACCGGCCTCCCTTCCCGCTCCGCAATCCCACAGATGCCGCACATCTCGATCACCCCACCTCTTGGTTCGCCGCCTCGGCCGAATTTTCCCGTCTGGCCAGGGTCAGCGCCCGCTCCAGATCATCCCGCAGATCCGCCTCTCCCTCCAAGCCCACGGAGACGCGGATCAGGCCTGGGCCGATGCTCCGCTCAGAGCGCTGGGCCGCGGTGAGGCAGGCGTGGCAACTGAGGGCCGGCCGGGACACGATGCTCTCCACCCCTCCGAAGCCCGCCCCCAGGGCAAAGAGCCGCAGACTGGCCAAAAACGGCCGCACCAGGCCGGGGGCAAGCTCCAGGGACAGGATCTGCCCCGCTCCCGCGGCCACCCGGCTCAACCGCTCATGCCCCGGATGACCGGGAAGCCCGGGATAGAAGACGCGTTCCACCCCGTCCTGCCCCGCCAGCCAGGCGGCCAGATTAGCGGCTGTGGTCTGCGCACGCTCCAGGCGCACCCCCAGGGTCTTCAAGCCGCGCAGCACCAGCCAGCTGTCGTGGGGAGCGGCCACCGCTCCCACGGCGTTTTGCAGAAAGCCCAGGCGGCTGGCCAGCTCCCCTTGGCCGACCGCCGCCACCCCCGCCGTGACGTCGTTGTGGCCCGCCAGCAGTTTGGTGGCGCTGTGCAGCACCACGTCCGCCCCCTGTTCCAGGGGTCTGGAGAGGACGGGCGACAGGATGGTGTTGTCCACCAGCACCAATAGGCCGTGGCGGTGCGCCCACTCGCTCACCGCCGCCACATCCGTGACGAAAAGGTGGGGATTGGAGAAGTTCTCGATCAGCACCCCGCGGGTCTGCGGCCGGCGGGCCTCCTCCAGCGCCGCCGCATCGTGGGTGTCGACGTAGTCGGCCCGGATCCCCAGCTGGGCGAAAACGTGCTCCAAGACCCGCTGCGTGCCGCCGTTGCAGTCCCGGGTCACCAACAGATGGTCGCCCGCCGAAAACAAGAGCAGGCAGGTGCTGATGGCCGCCATGCCCGAGGCGAAGGCGAAGGCGGCCGTCGCTCCCTCCAACTCGGCCATGAGCTCCTCCAGGGCGCGCCGCGTGGGGTTGCCCGAGCGGGAGTAATCGTACTCGCCCGGTCGGTCCGGGTCCGCCTGGCGGAAGGTCACCGCCTGATAGATGGGCACCCCCAGGGCGAACGCCGCATCCTCGGGGCGGCTGGCCCGCCCCACCAACCGCGTCTGGATGTCCTTCACCGCACCGCCTCCAAAGCCTCCTCCAGAGCCTCCAGGGCTTGTTCCAAGTCTTCCAGGACGTCCTCCGGATCCTCCAGGCCCACCGACAGGCGCAGCAGGTCGTCGGTGATCCCCAAACGTCGGCGCTCCGCCACCGGCACGTCGCGATGGGTCTGGGTGGCGGGATAGGTAATGAGGGTCTCCGTGCCGCCCAGGCTCTCGGCGAAGATCACCAGGCGCAAACGGTCGATGAACCGCGGCACCCATAGGGGATCCCGCAGTTGGAAGGTGATGACCCCGCCCGGCCCGGTGGCCTGTCGGTCGTGGACCTCCTTGCCGGGATAGTCGGGCAGCGCGGGAAAATAGAGGCGGGCCACCGCCGGGTGCACGTCCAGGAAGGCGGCTACGCGGCGGGCATTGGCCTCGTGCCGCTCCATGCGCAAGGCCAGGGTCTTCATCCCTCGCAGCACCAGCCAGCAGTCCTGCGGCCCCAGGATGCCCCCGGTGGCGTTCTGCACGAAGGCCAAGCGCTCGCCCAACTGCGGCGTGGCGGCCACCACCATGCCGGCCACCACGTCGTTGTGCCCCGCCAGGTACTTGGTGGCGCTGTACACCACCAGGTCCGCTCCCAACTCCAAGGGGCGTTGGCGCAGGGGTGTCAGGAAGGTGTTGTCCACGATCAGCATGAGGCCCCGCTTTTTGGCCAGCCGCCCCAAACGGCGCAGGTCGGAGACACCCAATAGCGGGTTGGAGGGAGTCTCCACGAAGAGGGCCCGGGTGTCGGGCCTTACGGCGCGCTCCACCGCCTCCACATCCCGGGTGGGCACGAAGGATGCGGCCAACCCCAGGTGCCGAAACACCTCCGTCAACACCCGGTAGGTGCCGCCGTACAGGTCCTCCGTCACCACCAGGTGGTCCCCCGACCGAAACAGGTGCAGCACCGCGGTGATGGCGGCCATGCCCGAGGCGAAGGCCAGCGCGCGAGCGCCTCCCTCCAGGGCGGCCATGCCCTCCTCCAAAGCGGTGCGGGTAGGATTGCTGGTGCGAGAGTAGTCGTAGCCGTCGCCCCGCTCCAATTCCCGGTGGCGGAAGGTGGCCGTCTGGTAGATGGGAAAAGCCAGCGCGTTGGTGTCGCGTTCCAGGCAGGCGCCCAACCTGGCCAAGATGGTTTCCGTCCGCATTGCTTATGTACCTCCGATTCTCATTCCAAAACCATGTTACCGCTCCTTTCTATTAGACGTCAAATTAAAAATGCATGACGCTGTCCGGTTTTTTAAGATTCCGTGTACGCGGAGGAGGGGCACCCCTTAACGCAATCGCCCCAGCCGATCCAACAGCGTCAGGGCCCAGCACTGGTCGTAGTCCAAGTCCAGCGTAGTGACGAGCCCCCGTCCCACGGCGGCCACCACCGCGCGGCGCGCCCAGTACGGTATCGAGCCGGGCAGCGGCGTCCCCGGGGAGGCGGCGTGGGTATACAACGACGGGTGCTGCTCCATGATGGACAAAAGCTTGGCGGCGTACTGCGGATCCGTGGCATAGCCGCCCTCGGCCAGCCCTTGCAAGAAGGCCACCGAATCGGAGCGCCGGGCGAAGGCCGCCGCGTAGCGGGGCGTGCGCACCAAGTCGGCGAAAGCGGTGAAGGCCGCCGCGTCGTCGCGATAAGCGCAAAAGCGCGCCGTGACGGTTTCCCACGCTCCCTGCAGGTACTCCCTGGTCGTCTCCTCCACG
The DNA here is from genome assembly GCA_021810565.1 of Bacillota bacterium. Classification (GTDB taxonomy): domain Bacteria; phylum Bacillota; class Sulfobacillia; order JAJZIM01; family JAJZIM01; genus JAJZIM01. Next base: position 9,368 of record JAJZIM010000064.1, on the reverse strand, counting down.
TAGGGCAGGCCGCAGTCCGCCGTCCACTTGATCCCAAATAGGTTGTGGCTGGAGGCGCCGGTGGCGGCGTCCCGGGGCACCTGGGCCAGCCAACCCGTCTCCAGGATCGCCACGGCCACCGCCGGCCCGGCGGGCACCAGGCTGGCCACCTCCATGCGCATGGCATCGGGCAAGAGGTATTGAATCACCAATCGCTGGTAGGTGGCGTCATCCACCGACCCGTCGGACCCCAGCCCCAGTTGCCCTTGGAACACCCGGACGGCCTCGGCGGTCAGGGGGCCGAACCGACCGTCCGCTGGCGGTGCCAGGTATCCCAGGCCGATGAGCAGTTTCTGGATCCGGACCACCTCGGTCCCGGCGGCCCCCGTCTGCAGGTGCACCGTGCATCCCTCCCGCTGCATGGTATGCACGGTCCCCGCTCTTGGGTCAGCGTTCGCTAGCCCGGCTGCCGGCCGGCCACCGTCGGGTAGTGGGCATCCACCCAACCCGGGTAGCCGCACTGCAGCACCTGCAGGTTGTGGAACCCCTTTTGCATCAAGACCTGGGAGGCCACGTCGGCCTCGTAGTTGGGGCAGGAGCAGTAGAGCACCACCGGCTCATGGTGGGGGAAGGCGGAATAACCGCCCTGGATCTTGGTCAGCGGCTCGGACACCGCCCCCGGGATGTGCCCCGCGAGGTACATGCTCGGCACGCGCACGTCCACCAGCAGCATCCGCTTCTTCTGGCCCAACCAGTGTTTGAGCTGCGCCTCATGAATCCACGGCGCGTGAGGCCGGGATTGGGCCGGACAGTGGTGCGCGGCCGGGTTCTCCTGGGACGCCAGCGGCTCTGCCGCCGACGTCGTTTTGGCCGGTGCCGCGCCGCAGCCGGCCAGGATCATCGCTCCCAAGAGCAGCGTCGCCGAGATGGGAAGACTCCAACGCATCATCAAACCGTGCTCCTTTCCCTCACACGAAGTTGCCGGGGGTGTGGCGCTGCACCAGATGCCTGAGCCAGCGCTCGTCGTCCCGCGAGGGGTGGTCCGCGCGGAAATGGCCGCCCCGGCTCTCGGTGCGCTCCAAGGCCGCCGCGGCCACCAGGCTGGCCATGGTGCTCAGGTTCGCCCGCACCAAGTCCGCAGGGTCCGCCAGGGGACCCTCCAGCCCCTCGGCGATCTCCCGCAGCCGGACCAGGGCCCGGTGCAGTCCCTCCCCCTCCCGGATCAGGCCCACCTCCCGCCACATCAGTTCCTGCAATTCCTCCTCGGTGCCGCTGGCTCCGGCCCCTCTCACCGGCAGGACATAGGCCAGAGACGAGGCCGTCGGCGCCACGGGCCGCCGACCACTCAGGTACCGCGCGATGCGCCGGCCGAATACCAGCCCCTCGAGCAGCGAGTTGGATGCCAGGCGATTGGCCCCGTGGATCCCCGTGGCCGCCGCCTCCCCGCAGGCGTACAGCCCTGGGAGGTTCGTCCGCCCGTCGATGTCGGTGCGGATGCCGCCCATGAGGTAATGGGCCGCCGGCGCGACGGGGATCGGTTCGCGCACCGGGTCGATGCCCAGGCCACGGCAATAGGCGTAGATGTGGGGAAACCGCGCCGCCCCCGCCTCCCCCAGGACCCGCGTGTCCAGATAGACGCACGCCGTGCCCTCCCGGCTCATCTCATCCAGAATGGCCCGGGCCACCACGTCCCGCGGCGCCAGCTCCGCCCGGGGATGGCGGTCCGGCATGAAGCGCTCTCCCCGGGCGTTCAGCAGCACCGCCCCCTCTCCCCGCACCGCCTCGGAGATCAGGAACTTGGGCGTGCCGGGGCGGCACAGGGCGGTGGGATGGAATTGCACGAACTCCAGATCGGTGACCTGCGCCCCCGCCCGGAAGGCCGCGGCAATGCCGTCTCCGGTGGTCACCTCCGGGTTGGTGCTGTTGCGGTAGAGCTGGCCGGCGCCTCCGGTGGCCAGCACCGTCGCCCCCGCCAGGAAGGCTCGCAGCACCCCCCGCTGGTCCCGGGCCAGCGCCCCCACGCAACGCCCGTCGGCGTCGGTGAGCACGTCCACCAGGAACTGCCCCTCCAGCACCGCGATGCCCTCGGCGGCCGTCCGCTCCGCCAGAGCGCGGCGGATCTCCTCCCCCGTGGCGTCGCCGTGGGCATGGAGGATGCGCCGCTCGCTGTGGGCCCCCTCCCGGGTCAGGGCGAAGCCCCCGCCCTCCCGGTCGAAGCGGGTCCCCAGCTCCACCAGCTCCATCACGCACTCCGGCCCCTCGTCCACCAGCACCTGCACCGCCGCCGGATCGCACAGCCCCGCCCCGGCCTCCAGGGTGTCCTCGAAATGCAACTGCGGGGAATCCTCCCGGCCGATGGCCGCGGCGATGCCTCCCTGGGCCACCCCGGTGTTGGAATCCTCCAAGGAGCGCTTGGTGAGCACCAACACCGCGCCGTGGGGCTTGGCCTTGAGGGCCGTGTACAACCCGGCGATGCCGGTGCCCACCACCAGCACGTCCGTGCGCACCTGCTCCAGCTCCGCCAGGCGGAAGGGCATCAGGTAACGGGCCATCAGCTGCCTAGCTCCAGCATCCGCTGGATGGCCGCCAGCGCCCGGGTGCGCACGGGCTCGGGCACGGTGACCTGCGGCTGGAGCGTCTCCAGGGCGTGGCGCACCTTGCGCAGGGTGATGGTTTTCATGTTGGGGCAGATCATGCCGGGATGCGGTGCCGCCGGGTAGAAGGCCTTGTCGGGACAGGCCTTGCGCAGTTGGTGTAAAAGCCCCTCCTCGGTGCCGATGATGAACTGGCGGGCCGGGCTCTCCCGGGCATAGCGAACCATCCCGGTGGTGCTCGCCACGTGGTCGGCCATGGCCACCACCTCCGGGTTGCACTCGGGATGCACCACCACCAAGGCCTCGGGGTGCTCCCGTCGAGCGCGCGCCACGGCCTCCTGGGTGATCCAGTGGTGGTGGGTGGGGCAAAACCCCGGCCAGGGGATGACGGGACGCCCGGCCTGGGCCGAGGCGTAGGCCGCCAGGTTCTTGTCCGGCACGAAGATTATCTCCCGCCCCGGTTCGATGGACCGCAGCACCCGCACCGCGTTGGCGGAGGTGCAGCACACGTCGCTCAAGGCCTTGACCTCGGCGGTGGTGTTCACGTAGGCCACCACCGCCGCTCCGGGGTGGGCCGCCTTCTCCTCCCGCAATTGGTCGGCGGTGATCATGTCGGCCATGGGACAGCCGGCCTTGAGGTCCGGCAACAGCACGATGCGGTCGGGGCACAAGGTCGCCGCCGTCTCCGCCATGAAGTGCACGCCGCAAAAGACGATCACTGGCCGGTCGGTGGCCGCCGCCTGGCGGCTGAGCCCCAGGGAATCCCCCACGTAGTCGGCGATGTCCTGCACTTCCGGCCGCTGGTAGTTGTGGGCCAGGATCACCGCCCGTCGGTCCCGCTTCAGGCGTAGGATGTCCCGCGCCACGGCCTCCCGCTCTGCCTCGTTCAAAAGACGCAAACCTCCCGCAAGACGTTGAGTTAGTGTTGGACAAAAGAATCGCCTTTCCTGCTCCCGGCGGAAATCCTCCCCTCGACGGGGCGTGCCGATGCGGATTTCCGGGCGGGGGTTGCCAGCCGGAGTCGGCCTTGCTATAATGTTCACAAACCCCAGCACCGCAAAAGGGCGAAGATGGGGAACGCCAAACGCTGCTTGCCTTCAGAGAGCCGGCGGTCGATGCGAGCCGGTGCCAGGGCGTGGGCGTCCACTCCGGAGTCTCCGGCGAAGAGCCGGACGGGCAGCCCGTTAAAGCGAAAAGAGCGGGCGGCCGATGGTCGCCAAAAAGGGTGGCAACGCGGGATAGCCTCTCGCCCCTGTCGGGGTGGAGGCTTTTGTCGTTGGGGCCCCCGCCGGGAGCTGGGACACCATGCGGGAAGGAGAGGAAGGCATGCAGCAGAACCAGTTGCTGATGATCCCGGGGCCGACCTACGTGCCGCCGCGGATCCTCTCGGCCATGAGCGCCCCCATGATCAACCACCGGGGCCCGGAGTTCCAGGCCATGTACCGGGAGGTCCAGGAGGGGCTGCGCACGGTCTTCGGCGCCCAAGGCGACCTGGTGATCTACCCCTCGGCGGGCACGGGCGGTCTGGAGGCCGCCGTGGCCAATTTCTTTTCCCCCGGCGACCGGGTGCTGGCCGTCACGGTGGGGGTGTTCGGCGATCGCTTCGCCACCATCGCCGAGCGCTTCGGCCTCCAGGTGGAGCGCCTGACCGAGGAGTGGGGCCGTGCGGCGGATCCGGACCGCATCGCCCGCCGCCTGGCCGAGGACCGCACCCGGGAGATCAAAGGCATTCTCCTCACCCACAACGAGACCTCCACGGGGGTCGCCAACCCGCTGCGGGAGATCGCCCGGGTCCGGGAGGGACACCCGGCCCTGCTCCTGGTGGATGCCGTCAGCTCCCTGGGCGCCCTGGAGCTTAAAGCCCAGGAGTGGGGGCTGGACGTGGTGGCCGTGGGATCTCAGAAGGCCCTGATGATCCCACCGGGCTTGGCCATCCTTGCCCTGTCCCCCCGGGCCTGGCAGGCCGCAGAGGAGGCCCGACTGCCCCGCTTCTACTGGGACGTGTTGGCCTACCGCAAGAACTTCGAGAAGCAGTCCACCCCGTACACTCCGGCCGTGCCCCAGTGGTACGCCCTGCGGGAGGCGCTGCGCATGGTGGCCGAGGAGGGACTTCCCGCGGTGTACGAGCGCCACGCCCTGCTGGGTGAGATGACCCGGTCGGGGGTCCAGGCCCTCGGCCTCTCCCTGCTGGCCGAGGCAGGCAGGCGCTCCGACACCGTCACCGCCGTGCGGGTGCCCCCGGGAGCGGCCGTGGGACGGCTGCGCCAAGTGCTTCGGGAGGACTACGGCGTGGTGGTGGCCGGCGGGCAGGGCAAACTGGCCGAGGAGGTATTCCGCATCGGACACCTGGGCTGCATCAGCCCCATGGACATCTTGAGCACCTTGGCGGCCCTGGAGCTGGCGCTCTCCTCCCTAGGGCACCCGGTGCACCTGGGCGACGGGGTGGCCGCCGCGCAAAAAGTGTTGGCGGGGAGGAAGGCGCGATGAAGCGGGTGCTGGTTTGCGACGGCGTGTCGCCGGACGGCCTGGCCTCCCTGGAGCGGGAATTCCAGATGGACCACCGCCCCAACCTGGCCCGAGAAGAACTCTTGGCCGTCATCCCCCAATACGAAGGGCTGATCGTGCGCAGCGCCACCAAGGCCGACGCCGAACTCATCGCCGCCGGCAGCCGGCTGGAGGTGATCGGCCGCGCGGGGGTGGGCGTGGACAACATCGACATCAACGCCGCCTCCAACCGCGGCATCGTGGTGGTCAACGCCCCCAGCGGCAACACGGTGGCGGCCGCGGAGCACACCCTGGGCATGATGCTCGCCCTGGCGCGCCACATCCCCCAGGCGGACGCCTCCATGAAGCAGCGCCTGTGGCAAAAGAGCAAGTTCCTCGGCGTCGAGCTCTATGGCAAGACCCTGGGCATCATCGGCTTCGGCCGCATCGGGGCCGAGGTGGCGCGGCGGGCCCAGGCCTTCGGGATGGAGATCCTCGCCCACGATCCCTTTGCCCCGGCGGAGCGGGCGGAGGCGGCCGGAGTGCGCCTGGTATCCCTGGACGAGCTTTTGGGAGCCGCCGACTTCCTGACCCTGCACACGCCCAAGGTGGGCCAGGTGCTGGGCGCGGCGGAGCTGGCCCGGGTCAAACCCGGGGTGCGCATCGTGAACTGCGCCCGGGGCGGGCTCATCGACGAGGCGGCCCTGCTGGCCGCCCTGGGGGACGGGCGGGTGGCCGGAGCCGCCCTGGACGTCTTCGGCAAGGAGCCGCCGGCGGACAACCCCTTGCTGCAGCTGCCCAACGTCGTGACCACCCCCCACCTGGGCGCCTCCACCCAGGAAGCCCAGATCAACGTGGCCGAGGCGGTGGCGGAACAGGTGGGCCTGGTGCTGCGCAAGGAGCACGCCACCACGGCGGTGAACCTGCCGCCCCTGCCACCGGAGGACCTGCGGGCCACCGCCCCTTACCTGCCCTTGGCCGATCTCTTGGGGCGCTTCTTCGCCCAGGCCTGGCCCGGATCCCTCTCCCGGGTGGACATCCGCTACCAGGGCGAGATCGCGGGGCATCCCACCCAGCTGTTGACCAACAATCTGCTCAAAGGGCTCCTGGATGGCGTCCTGGACGAGCCCGTGAACTACATCAACGCCTCCATGGTGGCCAAGCGGCGCGGCATCAAGGTGGAGGAGACCCAGGCCCACGACGACGGCCCGGGAAGCATCCTGTCCGTGACCTGCTACTCCGGAGGGCGGGAACTGGGTCGCGTGGCCGGAACCTTGAGTGCTCAGGGTGAGATGCGTCTTTGCAACCTGGAAGGGCATCGGGTGGACATCGCCCCCTCCCGCTACATGCTCTTCTGCCACCACATCGACCGGCCGGGGATCATCGGACGCACGGGCACCATCCTGGGGGAGAACGACATCAACATCGCCGGCATGCAGGTGGGTCGCCGCCGCAGCGGTGAGGCGGCCGTCATGCTGATGCAGGTGGACAACCCGGTACCGGAGGAGACCGCCCGGGCCATCGCCGCGGTGGACGGCATCCTCGCCGCCCGCTTCATCCGCCTGACCGAGTTCTTCCCGGAGTAGGGCGGTGAGCGCGGACATCCGGCCCTTCCGCTGGGAGGGCACACAGCTGGAACTGTTGGACCAGCGCCGTCTGCCGTCAGAGGAGGTGTGGATCCCGTGTCGTTCCCCCGAAGAGGTGGCCGAGGCTATCCGCAACATGACGGTCCGGGGAGCGCCCGCCATCGGCATCGCCGGCGCCTTCGGCCTGGTGCTGGCCGCCCGCCGGCAGCCCACCGACCTGGAAGAAGCGGCAACGCTTTTGCGCTCCACCCGCCCCACCGCGGTCAACCTGTCCTGGGCCCTGGACCGGCTCCTCGAACGGGCGCGTCGCGGCGGGGGCTACCCCGAGTTGGAGGCGGAAGCCGTGCGCATCGCCCGGGAGGACGAGGAGCAAAACCGCCGCATGGGCGAGCATGGCCAGTCGCTGGTGCCCCAGGGAGCCACGGTGCTCACCCACTGCAACGCCGGCGCCCTGGCCACCGGCGGCTACGGCACGGCCCTGGGAGTGATCCGGGCCGCCTGGGAGCACGCTAAGCAGGTGCGGGTCCTAGCGGACGAGACCCGCCCCCTGCTGCAGGGAGCCCGGCTCACCGCCTGGGAGCTGGCCCGGCTGGGGATACCCGTCACGGTCATTCCCGACTCCGCCGCCGGACGCTTCATGCGTGCGGGCCAGGTGGATCTGGTGGTGGTGGGCGCCGACCGCATCGCCGCCAACGGCGACGTGGCCAACAAGATCGGCACCTACTCGGTGGCGGTGTTGGCCCGGGAGCACGGCATACCCTTCTACGTGGCGGCGCCCCTGTCCACGGTGGACCTGGCCACCCCTTCCGGCGAGGCCATCGTGGTGGAGGAGCGCGACCCGGGCGAGGTCACCAGCGTGGCGGGAACCGCCACGACCCCGCCGGGAGTGCCGGCAGCCAACTTCGCCTTCGACGTCACCCCCCACCATCTGGTCACCGGGATCATCACCGAGGCCGGAGTCATCCGCCCGCCCTACGAGCGGAATCTCCGGCTGACCTTCACCACCTGATGTCGGAGGTGACACGATGCTGGATTTGAAGTTCATCCGAGCCCACCCGGACCGGGTGGCCGCCGCCGCCCGCGCCAAAGGCGTCCCCCTGGAGCCCGAGGTGATCCTCGCCCTGGACGCCCGCCGGCGGGAGCTCCTGGTGCAGACCGAGACCCTGCGCAACCAGCGCAACGTGGCCTCCGAGGACATCGCCCGGCGCAAGCGGGAGGGACAGGATGCGGCGGCGGCCATCCGCGAGATGCAGCGGGTCGCCGCTCGCATCAAGGCTCAGGAGGAGGAACTGGCCGGGGTGGAGCGCCGCCTGGAGGAGCTGCTGGTCCAGGTGCCCAACCTGCCCCATCCCGAGGTTCCCCTGGGCGAGGACGAGAGTTCCAACCAGGTGGTGCGTCACTGGGGCACCCCTCCCCAATTCCCCTTCGCACCCCAGGCCCACTGGGACCTGGGCACCAGGCTTGGGATCCTGGACTTCGAGCGGGCGGGCAAGGTCACCGGTGCCCGCTTCACCTTCTACCGCGGCGCGGGAGCCCTGCTGGAGCGGGCCTTGATCAACTTCATGGTGGATCTGCACGTCACGGAGCACGGCTGCACCGAGATCTTCCCTCCCTTCCTGGCCAACACCGCCAGCCTCTTCGGCACCGGCCAGCTGCCGAAACTGCGGGAGGAGATGTTCCGGGTGGAGGGGAACGACTACTTCCTCATCCCCACGGCGGAGGTGCCGGTGACCAACCTGCACCGGGACGAGATCCTGCGGGGGGAGGACCTGCCCCTGTACTATGCCGCCTACAGCGCCTGCTTCCGGGCCGAAGCCGGAGCCGCCGGGCGCGACACCCGGGGCCTCATCCGCCAACACCAGTTCAACAAGGTGGAGCTGGTCAAGTTCGTGCGGCCGGAGAACTCCTACCGCGAACTGGAGTCCCTGGTGGCGGACGCCGCCGCCGTGCTGGAGCGGCTGGAATTGCCCTACCGGGTGGTGCTCCTTTGCACCGGCGACCTGAGCTTCGCCTCCGCCAAGACCTACGACCTGGAGGTGTACCTGCCCAGCTACCAGGGTTACAAGGAGATCTCCTCCTGCAGCAACTTCGAGGACTTCCAAGCCCGGCGGGCCAACATCCGCTTCCGCCCGGCCGGAGGCGGCAAGGCGGAGCATGTGCACACCTTGAACGGCTCAGGCCTGGCCGTGGGGCGCACCGTGGCCGCCATCCTGGAGAACCACCAGCAGGCCGACGGCAGCGTGCGCATACCGGCGGCCCTGCGTCCCTACATGCGCGGCATGGAGCGGATCGCGCCACCTTGCTGAAAAGGGCGGCGGCGGGTATAATCCGGGCGGAGGGATGTCCGAGGGGTTTAAGGAGGCGGTCTTGAAAACCGCTGGGGGCCGCAATGCCCTCCGTGGGTTCGAATCCCACTCCCTCCGCCAATTCCGCCAGCCTTCGGGTCTACCCCCGCCCTGACCTTTTCGTATCCCGCCGAGCGCACCGCCTGTTCCGTGGTCGGGAAGGAGGAGGCCCCATGTCCTCGCCAAGGCAACTGGAGAAAATAAAGGTGTAGGGATACAAGTCCGTCCGGGAGTTGACCCTGGACTTGCATTCCTTGAACAATCCCCCCGCGCATTCCCCTTCTTAGGCCGCAGGCCAAGAGGGGGTCAAGCGGGCGGTGTTCGTTTCCGGGGCCCTTCAGCAATCCCCTGGGCCTCGACGTAGCGCCTTACCGTCTCCA
>JAJZIM010000063.1 GCA_021810565.1 Bacillota bacterium | reverse complement strand
GTTGTGTGAATGGTGCAGGGGCATGCCCCCAGAGGCGCAACGCGACTCCCTGCGGGTTGCCGATCCGAACTGGCGCACCGGAGGATCGGCCCGGAAACGGTCCCCGCGCAGGGGCGGCACGAACGACGGTTGTCGCGGTTTGTCAGGCAAATTGGGCAGCTGTTGACACCACGGCCTAACGACAGCGCGTCACGAAGGAGATCCTCCGGGCGGCGCGCCGGCATCTGGCGGAGGCGCACCAAGCCGCACCTCCGCGGCATTGATGGCGAGGGGCCGCCACCCCCATGGCTTGAACGGACGACTCGGGCGCAGCACCCCGGCGCTTTCAGCGGACCGTCCGCCTTTCCCCCTCGCCGAACCGGCTCGGCGTCATCCCGTAACGACCCGCACCACTCCCGCATCCCCTTCCACCGTCACCACCTGTCCGTCGCCCAGCCGCTCCGTGGCCATCCCGGTGCCCACCACCGCCGGCACGCCGAACTCCCGCGCGATGATGGCGGGGTGGGAGAGGATCCCGCCGTGGTCGGTCACCAGACCCCCCAGGCTGGGGAAGAGCACCGACCACACCGGGGTGGTGATGGGACATACCAGCACGTCCCCCGGCTGCAGTTTGTCGAACTCCGCCTCGCTCCGGACGATGCGGACCGGTCCCGTGTACCGCCCCGGAGCGGCGGCCGTCCCCCGCAGGACGCCGTCCATCCCGCCTTCCGGCCTCGCCTCTTGGCGCCACGAACCGACCCGCTCAAAGGCCCATTGCACGGCCTCGGCCATCAGACGCGCTTCGGGGGGCAGGGCGGAGAGGGGCGGCGGCGCCGGCTCCTTGCCGTAAGCGGCCGGGCCCGGATGACCCATGGCCCAGGCGTACTCACCACGCCGCCGGCGCACCAGGTCCCGGCACGACCCGCCTTCCCGCAGCAGGCGGCGCGACTCCTCCAACTCCAGGAAAAACACGTCCTCCCAGCGTTCCACAATGCCCCGCGCCGCCAAACGACGTCCCACCTCCCGGAGGGCGTAGCGCACTAGGGCCAGCGGCATGTTCCAGGTGTGGAACACGTTGTCCTCCCTAACTCCGTAGGCCCTCTCTGCCCGCGCCAAGTCCCGCGCGAAGCGTTCCCGCCGGGTGGCCTCCAGCCCGGCCACCGCCTTCTCCGCGGCCGCCCGGGCGGCGGTCCGCCGATCCGTCAGCCCCTCCTCTTGGGAACGCGGATCATATCCTTGGGCCAGTTGGTGCCGCACCAGCCGCAGCAGGATCCCCGGCTCCTCCTCCAGGGTCGGCCCGTCCAGCTCGTCGTTCAATACCCGGCAGCCGAACGCTTGCATATAGGCGGTCAAGATCGCCTGGAACTGTGGGTCCGTCCCGGACAACTCCTCCAAGCCGACCCCGGCCCGGTCCTCCAACAGCTTCCGCAACGCCGGGCGCTCCCGGACGGCGTCGACCAGCTCCGCCATCCGCCGGGCCGGCTCGCTGCTTCGCTCCGACAGTCCGGCCAACAGCTGCAGCGTATGATCATCGTCCCAGCCCAACAGTTCGCGGCAGGTGAAGACCAAATCGGCCAAGCCGAGAAAATACGGCCCCATCAACAACGCGTGCACCTGCCAGCCTTTTCGCAGATGTTCGACGGTGTCGATCAGATGCCCGTCCAATTCATGATCGGAGAGGGCTCCGCGATCCACCCCGCGCAGGGCGGCCCCCCGTTCGACAAACTGCGGCTTCCACTCCGCGGTCCAGCGTTCGAGGAAGGCCCCGGCCCGGTCCGTACGCAAAAATTGCCGGCAGGTGAGCAGGCGCCGGCGCATGGCGGGCACCAGGCGGATCAACCAGGGCAGGACCAGCCCGGCCAGCCAGGGGGGCAGCGGCGGCGGCTCCTTGCCCCCCAGAGGAACCAAACGAATGTACGGCCAACCGCCGATCTCCCGCAGCTCCACCCCTTCGGCCAGCACCCCGAACTGGGCCAAGGCCTCCCGCATGCCGTCCAGATAGATGGGGCGAAGGATGCTTCCGGCGGCCGGTGACAAGGGTTTTGCCACATGATCCTCCCGCACCCAGAACCCGGGAGGCACCCGCGTCGCCCCGAACGCCTCCTCCGTCTGTGCGGCGGGCAGGGCGGTGATGGCCCTGGCCTGCAGCAGGAAGAGCTCGGCATCCTGCATGGCCCACTCCACATCTTGAGGACAGCCGAAATGATCCGCCACCCGCCGGGCCAGCGCAGCCACCGCCCGCGCCCCCGCCACGTCCAAAGCCCCCTCGGAAGATCGCCGGCACTCGACATGGTCCCCCCGCACCACCCATTCGTCGGGCGAGACCTCCCCGGAGACCAGCCGATCCCCCAGACCCCGCACCGCGCTCACCACCGCCTCCTCCCGGTCCCCCGTCACCGGGTTGGCGGTGAAGACCACCCCGGCCGCCTCGGCGGCCACCTGGCGCTGGATGAGCACGGCCATGGCCGGGGTCTCCCGAATGCCCCGGGCCGCCCGATAGGCGGTCAGCCGGGGAGCAAGGGCCGAGGCCCAGCAGCGGCGCACGGCCCGGGCCAGGGCTTCGCACCCTTGCACCCCCAGGACCGTCTCGTACTGTCCGGCGAAGGACGCCTCGGCCAGATCCTCCGCCGTCGCAGAGGACCGCACCGCCCAGGGGCCGTCACCCAACTTCCCCGCGACCTCCTCCAAGGCCTCCAGCACCTCCGGCGGCATAGGCGCCGAGAGCGCCAAAGCGGCCGCACGGTCCGGGGCCAGGTTCGCCGCGTCCAGAAAGCGTCCGTAAGCCACGGTGGTCAACACGTAGCCGGGGGGAACCGGAAAGCCCGCCCCCGCCAACTCACCGAGATTGGCGGCTTTATGGCCCACCCGGAGGGCATCCGCTCGGGTCACCCTATCCAGAGCCGAGACGAGGGCTTCGCCGCTCACGTCGTCCGACCTCCCTCCTCACTTGCGCACCGGCCCCAGGCCATGCAGGCACCTGTACAGGGCCTCGAGTCCCAGCTTATCTAATCCCCGCAGCCGATCCATGGGATCCGGAGCGCTGCCCATGAACGCGGCAAACTCCCGGAAACTCCAGCGGGGCACCACCGTCGTCAGATTCGGATCGTGGGGGGCCACCCGGTGCCGCCCGTCAGATCTTGGCCGTGACACCCCCCACAGCCGCGGCAGCAGGCCGAGGAAGGATATGCTTTTCGACGCCGTCGTCTTGGAAACGGCGGGCTGGTGCCGGAGGTCGGCGTCGCCCAGACAGCGCGCATCCCCCGCGGCGGCCGTGACCGGCAGCACCTGTCCACCGGGATCCACGCCGTCGCGGATCGCCTGCGCGATCTGCGCGTTCGACCAGCCGCTCGGCGGACCGCCGGGAGTCCGGTCGGGCGGCACGAATCTCCGCCGGGGCGGAAGGTTGGCCGAACGGATCAGGTCCTGGCCGCCGCTCAGGGGCAGGCGTCCTCCGCTCAGGGAGGGGCAGCCGGTGCAAAGGATGAACGCCAGATGCTGTCCGCGGGCCACCCGCTCCGATGTTCCCGTGACCGAGAGTTTGGGGACCGGATAGTGGCGCGGCACGTACAATCGATACAAGTCCACCGCCGCAACCCCCGTGATGAGCACCAGGACCACAGTGATCCCCCCGCCAAGATGGCCCGGGCCAGCGCACCGCCGCGGTGGTGACTCGGCAGACCCGTCGGGTCAGCCAGGCTCCCAACACCGCCGCCGCCAGTACCCCCACCGTACTCAGCAGATTGCCGATCATGCCTTTTTCCTCCTCTCTCCCGGTTCGCCGTCAAGCCCGCAAGTTTTCCCGGGCCGGGGCCGGATGCCGGTCATCGGGGCCGGCGGGCCGTCAGCAGGGTGAGCGGCGCTCTTCCCTCCAAGGCGTGGGGGATGAGCAACTCGAAACCCTCCTGGTGCAGCCAGCCGGCGTAGGTGGAGAAGGGGACGTCGCGCCCCGCGACGGAGCGCAGCAGCAGTTCCAGGGCGTGCAGCGCCGCGGCCACGGAAGGGGAGGTCCCCTCGTCGCCCAACACCTCCACCAGGGCCAAGGTGCCCCCCGGCCGCAAGGCCCGGTGCAACCGCCGCAGCAGGCGCCGGGCGCCCCCCGCGTCCAGCAAGGAACAGAGGCCGACGCTCAGGGCCAAGTCGTAGCTCCCGTCTGGTCCCCAATCCCCGGACTCCGGCCCCCCCTCCCGATAGGTGAACTGGGCCGAGCGTCCCGCCGCCTCCACCGCCCGGCGGGTGGCGGGCAGTGCCGCCGGCAGCTCCACCGCGGTGACCCGGCAAAGGGGACGCCGGGCCGCCAAGGCCAGACTCCAAACGGCGCCGCCGGCCGCCACATGCAGCACCTGCGGCGCCTCCCCCACGGTGTCCGCCAGCAGCTCGGCGACTTGGGCCGCCGCCGGCGCGGTGAGAAAGGTCGGTTGGAGCACCTCCCCCGACGGCGGCTCTCCCGCCGGCCGCCCGCGGCGCACCGCCTCCGTCAGACCACGCCAGGCGATCAGCAGCCTCGTCAGTTCCTCCGGGCAAGGCGGTACGGCAAGCCATCCCTTGTCGACCTCCCGGACGATCCCCAGTCCGGCCAATGCCTGCAGCAGGCGCACCGTCCCCTCGCGGCCCAAGGCGAGCCGGTCGGCCAGCCTCAGGGGCTCCACCGGCCCCTGCCCCAAGGCCGCCAGAACGCCCAGGTCCTCGGCTGCCGTCAAGGCCGCAGCGGCGGCCACGGCTTGCGCGACCACGGTCGAAAGCGGTGCGCCGCCCACCTCTCCCACCTCCCACTGTCTGACCCGCCCCAGGGCTATCCCCCCGCCGGCGCTTCCCCGCCTCCGGCTTCCAAGAGCGCCTTCAGGGTTTGGAACTCGTGCTCGGTCTGGCGCCGGGCAATGCCCTGGAGGACAGGCTCCCCCAGTTTGAAAATCCCGCCGGCTTCGGCTTCATAGGACATGATGACGCGGGTGCCGCCGTCGGCCGGCTCGAAGTCCATCCGGCCCGAAACTCCAGGGTGCCCGTCTTGCTACCGGCAGCCCAGAAAGTGGCGCACGTACACATACTTGGTCCAGAGCCCCCAGGAACCTTCGGAGCTCTTGCGGACCTCGGTCACCCCGGCCCCCCACTCCATGTCGTGCTCCATGTCGCTCACGTGGGCGAAGACCTCCTCCACCGGCCGGTCGATCACGGCGCCGACCCTGACCTGGATCATCGAGATCCCTCCTTCGCTTGGTCGCCGGAGGCGCCAGAAAATGCCTCAAGGCACACCCTTCACCCCTCCGATTTCAGGATAGGGCCCCGCTCTCCGGCGTTCCAGAAGGGCAAACCCTCAACGATGGGCTTCGGAATACTCAAATCCGCTCCCCCACCCGGAAGGTGCAAAAGGTGCCCGCCCTGGGACGGCTGGCGCCTCGACGCGGTTCGATCCTTCGCCACCCCCTATCCGGCGTCTCCGCCTGCCCTCAGCAGGCGGACCACCCCGGCGTCGCCGTCCACCTCCACCGGCCGGCCGTCCACCAGGATGCTCGTGGCGCAGCCAGTGCCCACCACGGCGGGGATGCCGAACTCCCGGGCCACCACCGCCGCGTGGGACAGCACACCGCCCACGTCGGTGACCACCGCGGCCGCCGCGGCGAAAAGGGGGAGCCAGGACGGCGTGGTGGTGGGGGCCACCAGCACCTCTCCCGGCCGCAGCCTCCCGGCCTCGGCCGGGGAGCGCAGCACCCGGGCTGTTCCGCGCAGCTTCCCCGGAGACGCTGGCGTCCCCGGCAAGAGGTCGGCCGTCGCAGCCTGCGGCCGTCCGCCGAACACCTTGCCCATGACCCGCAGCAGAGGATGCGGCGGCCCGGCCCCGGCGGGCGGAGTACCCAAAGTCTTGGGGGGCGTCACGGTCCGGAACTCGTCCTCCTCGGCCCGCCGCGCGGCCACCAACTCGCGCCGGTCCTCGAGGGTCTGCACCGTCCGGTCGAGCTCCCCCAAGGTGAGGCGAAAGACGTCCTCCCCCGTCTCCAGCACCCCCGCCTCGCTCAGACGGCGGCCGAGTTCTAAGAGCAGCAGGCGCACCTCGTGCCCCGCGGCGAAGTCGATCCAAAAGCTGTGGTCCTCCTTGACCTGCGCCGCCACCCGGGCCAATCTCAGCCCAGAGGCCAACTCCTCCCGGCGGGGATCGTCCCCCAGCCGCTCCAAGAGCTCGTCCGCCGCCACCAGGGTTCCCTCCGGAGCCGGCGGGGCCTCCAGGATGCCGCGCAGGCTTCCCAGCACCGGGCCGGGGTCCTCCTGCCAGCTCGGCCGGTCTATTCCCCAGTTGTTGCCGCGCCGCCCCCACTCCGCCAGAAAGGATTCGAGACCCGCCCTAAATACACGTCCAGCCGGAAAACCGGCCAGCCGCGCCAGAGCTTGTGCCGCGGACCCCGCAGCCAGCGCTTGGCGCACCGCCGGTTCGCTGCGGGCCAGCGCCGCCAGATCCTCCAGGGCGCGGCGCAGTTGGCTGTTCTTGCCGTCCGGCACGGTAAGCAGGCGGCAGGCGGCCGCTCCGGAGCCGCACAGCTCCCCCCAGCCCTCCTCGAACTCACTCAGGACGAAAAGCCCCGGCGCGGATGCCAGGAAGTGGATCTCCCCCATCCGGCGGGCGAAGACCACCGCCACCGCCAAGAGTTCCCGCAGCTTCGGCAAGGAGGCCCCCGCCAGGTCCCGGCTGCGCCACCAGGCCAGCCGCCCCTGGATCTCCGGCAGCCATTCCCCCGCCCAGTCCTGGGCCGTGTCGAGGGCGGCCCGCCGCATGGCGGCGGGATCGTGGCCGGTGGGTGACAACGCCGCCGGGGCCATGGCCGCGTAGCACCAGGTGTGGAAGCACCGCCGCCGCGCCCGGAAGGGCAGGCCATAACGCTCCGCGGCGGCGTTCATCCCCTCGCCGTACACCAGGCGGATGAAGTCGTGGGCCAGGGAGGTGACCGGCTCGGGCTGGTGGCTGTCGTCCCGGAACCACAAAAGCTCCTCGTCCCCGGGCTCTTCCCAGGTCACCGGGAAGTCGAGGGGTGTCGGCAGGCTCATCTCGCATCCCTCCCCTTCGTATTGTGACACCATCCGGCCTTCCCCCGCCGGGCCGAAAAACTCTCAAACTGCCCCGGCGGCTTCCTTGGGGCACCGGCAATCCCTTACGAAGGCGCGTCCAGTCCTGGATACCCGAGCTTTGGACATCTCCTTGAGCGGCCCCCTCCGGAGCGTCAAGGACCGCCACCCCGTCCGGGAGCACGGCCTCAAGGTCAATAACCGGGTGGACGAAGGCCAAGTTGCCGAGCCAAAGCCAGAAAGTCCAGTTGCGTCCAGTGCTCAGCCAGTCGGTCGTCCACTACCCGGAAAATATCGATCACCTCTAACCGTGCCGTTTTCCCCGTGGGCGGCTGACCCCACAACTCTCCGCGATGGGTACCCTCTAAAGTCTTGCGGGTGACTACCAGATCGCCCTCGGCGATCATGTCCTCGACGGTCACGCGGGCGTCCGGAAAGGCCTGCAAAATTCCACCGTAAAACCGCCGGAACGCCTCTATGGTGTCCGCACCTTCGGCGGGCGGGAGACCGCCAGGAGTCGCGTGGTCTACGTAATCGGGGCGGAAGTGCCTCTCCAGGTCAGCCAGCTGATGGCCGTTTTGGACCTCTTCCACGAAACGGCGGACCACCGACTTGGGATCCATCGGCTTCAACCTCCTCTTGCCGAGCCACCCGCGTCGCCTTCCCCCACCCGTGGAGAGCGGCTCGCACCGCCGGAAAGACCGGGCGGACCGCTCTTTCGGAAGCCGGTCGGGGCCTGGGCCCCGATGTCCCGTTTCACCGCGGGCATCCTCGCCCGCTCCTCTCCCGCACTCCCCTACAGGCCCCAAAGCCGCGGGAGGGCGGCCCTGCCGGTTCCAGCATAGCGGCAGGCTCGCCCCCCGTATATCCGGTAAACTACTCCATCTGCTGCGCCGGACTACTCAATCGCACCGCCTGCCCCACCCAGACGCCTCCCGCAGCCGGCCCCCGCAGATCCGTCCCCTGGGGCATCCCCGCCCCGCGGCCCATCAGTTCCCGGGCTGCTCCAAATCCTCCGTCAGACCACGTTCCGCCAGATACCGGGCCAGGGCCGCCCGGGAGGGCAGCCCCAGGCGGCGGTACACCCGCTGCAGGTGGTTCTCCACCGTGCGGGTGCTCAAGGTCAGCCGGGCGGCGATCTGGGCGTTGGTCAGGCCTTGAGCCACCAGCCGGGCCACCTCCAACTCCCGCAGCGACAAGGGCCCGCGGCGGCGGGGTCCGGGAAGTCTTGCCCCCAGCCGCCGCAGGATCTGCCGCGCCACGGCGGCCTGCCGGCGGGCCCCCATTTCAGTGAAAACGGCGCAGCTTTCCGTCGCCGCCTCCTTGGCCGCCGCTGGCCGATCCTCCAAAACCTGGGTCGCCCACTCGCACCGGGCGCGAGCCGCCTCGAAAGGAAGCCCCATGGCCGTGAAGGCCGCCTGGGCCTGTTCCAGCAGGGCCGCCGCGTCCTGCCCTTCCCCCGCCGCCCGACGCAGTTGTGCCGCCCCCCGTAGCGCCAGGGCCGCGGCGTACGGGTTGCCCGCAGCCCCGAAGGACTCCAGGCGCCAAAGGCCCTGCGCCGCCGAGTTCCACTCCCCGACCGCGACCGAGGCCTCGACCAGGACCGCCAGGCACAGGGGGGAGATGGCCATGGCCGGCTGCGTCAGGAAGGGCCGGGTGAGCTCCAGGGCGATGCCGGCCTCTCCCCGAACCAGATGGAGCAGCGCCTGCACCGTGGCCGCCGCCGGGCCCCCGTACTCCCCTCCGGACCCCTCCGCGTGATAGCACTCCCCGGCTTCCCGGGCGCACGCCGCGGCCGCGGCGTCGTCACCCCGGTGGAAGGACAACATCCCTTGCACGCCCAAGCCCACCGCCAGCAGCCGCGGCATCTCGTACTGACGGGCCAGGGACACCCCCCAGACCGCCTGACGCCCCGCCTCGTCCCAATCCCCCGCCAGGAAGGCCGCCAAAGCCAGGTGCACTCGGGCATTGGTCTGGGCCGGAGGAAGCTCCAGCTGCCGGGCCAGGATCACTCCTTCCTCGCCCAGGCGGCGGCACAGGAGATGGTCGCCCACGGCAAACGCCAAAAGTCCCGCCACGTCCTTGGCGCGCACCGCCAGGAGGAGGTCCTCGGCCTCCCGGGCCGCCTCCATCCCCCGGAGCGCGTGAGCCAGCGCATCGGCAAACTCCCCGCGGGCCAGACAGAGGGCGGCGTGGGCCAAGTGGGCCAGGGCCGAGCAGCGGGCCGATCCCAAGGCGCCGGCCAGGCCCGTCAGCTCCAAGGCCGCCGCCCCCAATTCCGCCAGATCACCCCGGCGGCGGGAGAGCACGGCGCGGGCGTGCTGCAGTTCCGCCTGCTCCGGCGCCGCTGGCCCCTCCCGCGCCAGCGCCAAGCCCTCCGCGATATGCGCCCTCGCCGCCGCGGTGCGCCCCAAGTCCCACTCCACCCACGCCAAACGCCGGCAAAGCCGAGCCGCCCCCGCCGCATTTTCGCGGGCGCGGTGCAGATTCAGGGTCTCCTCCCAGAAGGTCGCCGCGGCGGCCGCTTCCCCCATGAGCGCCCACGCCTCGCCCAACCGCTCCAGGATCTGCGCTACGAGCTCCGCGCTACCCTCTCCCCGGGCCAACTCCAAGGCCGCCTGCCAGTGCCGCGCCGCCTCCTCGTGGGCATGCATCCGCCAGGCGTCCTCCGCCGCCGCCAGGATCGCCCGCAGCGCCCGCGGCCCTCGCGCCGCCGGACCGGCCGCGGCATAGTGCCGACCCACGGCCGCCACATCTTCGGGGACAACCGCCTCCAAGGCCTGGGCCACCGCCAGATGCCGGCGCTGGCGCACCGCCTCCGTCAGGCCCGCGTACACCTCCTCCTGGAAGAGGGGGTGGGTGAAGACATAGGCAACCCCGCCTTGCCGGAGCGCCTCCTCCAGCAAGCCCACCCCCTCCAGCCGCTCCAAGACGGCCAGGGACGCCTCCTCCGTCAGACCGCCGGCCCGGATCAGCACGGGGAGGGTCGCGTCGCGGCCCGCCACCGCCGCCAGCTCCAACACCGCCCGCTCGGCGTCCTCCAGCCGTTCCAGCCGCTCCCGGACCACCTCCCGCAGCTCCGAAGGCAGATCCGGCTTCCGCTCCGGTGACAGGTACCATACCCCTCCCCGCGCCGCCAGCTGCCCGTGCCCCCGGGCAGTGCGGACCAGGGCTTCCACAAAGAGCGGCCAGCCGCCGGAGCGCGTCGCGAAATGCCGGCGCACCGGTTCCGGCACCTCCCCTTCCAGCAGACCGGCCACCATGGACGCGGCCGCCTCCGGATCCAAGGGAGCCACAGCAACCTCCTCCGCCCATGCGCCGCCCCGGCGCACCTCCGGCATCAGCAACCGCAACTCGCGGCGAGCCTCCGCCTCCCGGGGGCGCCAGGTGCCCAACAGGAGCACCGGCCGCCCGGCCAGCCCCCGCGAGAGGCGCAAGGTTAGCTCCAAGGAGGCGGCATCGGCCCAGTGCAGATCGTCGAGAAACAGAAACAGCGGCGCCTCCCGGGCCAACCGCTCCATCAGGCGCGCCACGGCTGCGAAAAGCTGGGTCTTCTCCAGGGCCGGATCCCCCAGGGAGGACGGCTGTGGCAGGTCCAGGTCGCTGAACAGTCGTCCTAGGGACGACAACCCCGCCGTCACAGACCGGCGCCGCCCCGGCTCCAGCCCCCGCAGGAAGGTCCCAAAGCTTTCCAAGACCAGGGTGTAGGGCAGGCTCTGCTCCCCGGGGCCCGCCCGGCCCGTCACCACTCGGAAGCCGCTCCCCCGGGCCAGCTTGGCGGCCTCCTCTCCCAGGCGCGTCTTGCCGATACCCGCCTCCCCCGTCAGGAGCAGGGCTCCGCCGTCCCCGGCGGCGGCACGCGCCATCCCCTCCCGCAGCTGCGACATCACTTCCCTGCGGCCCACCAGGGGAGGACGCTCCGGCACCGCTGCCACCTCCCTGCACGCCGAACACGGTTTCTCCCGGCGCCCGCGATTTACGAGGCCTCCCGATCGCCACCGGGACCCCGGTCATTCCGGCAGCACTTCCTCCGCCCGACCCAGCGCCTGGCGCAGGGGCCGTCCCCGGGTTTCCGGTAGCTCCAGGACCAAAAGCGCCGCCCCGGCGACCCCCACGATCCCCATGACCATGGCCGTCCGGGCGTCGCCCCCCAGGCTTTGGGCCAAGGCCCCCAGAGGGGCCAGCCCGCCCTCCAGGGACCGGCCCACATAATAGGTGAAGTTGGCCGCGGCGGCCCGCACATCGGTGGGATAGATCTCCGCCAGCCAGGCCCCCCGGCCCCCCCCAGATAGCCGGCACCGGCCACCATCCACAGGAGCAGCCCCAGCACCATGGGACTCATCTGAGCGCCGTACGCGCCGTAGACCCCGGTGAGCAGCGCCCAGGCGTAGGCGGCGTAACCCAGGGTGCCGAAGGCCCCGGCCGCGGCGGAGCAACGGCGGCGTCCCCGGCGCTCCGACCGACCCCCGAAGACCGGGAAGGACGCGAAGATGGCGATGAGGGCCAGGTAGACCAACACGCTCACGGAAGCGGGCGGCACCCGGTAGGTGGTTAGCCAGACGCGGGACTCGGGCATGAACAGCCGCACGGCCACGGACACCGGCGCCCCCGCCCCCAGCACCCCGAAGGCCCAGCGCCAGGCGGCGCCGTGTCGGGCGATGCTCCAGGCGAAGAGCTCGGCGGCCAGCCCCCGCCGCAGGATGTGCTGCACCAGGTCCACGGCTGCGGAGAGGGCCAGGGGGTTGCCCCAGCTGACCTGGGCCAACTGGCCGGCCAGCCACGGGTCCGCCACGCCGCGCGCCGTCAGGTAGCGGCGGACCTCATGGTCCTAGAAACCGTCCAGGGGCATCGGATGCAGAAGCCGCCGCCATGCCGCGTCCGGCCCCCACCTCTCCTCCAGGGGATGCCGCCCGGCCAGCACCAGCCGCACCCGGGGATCCAGCTTCGGCAGCAAGTACTGCTGCAGGTAGCGGTACAGCGGGCCCAGTTCTTCGCAGCCGTCCAGCAGGACCAACGGGTGGCGTCGGTTCAGATCCTCCGCCTCCTAGGCCCCCAGGGCCCGCAGCAGGCCCCGGGGGCTGGGGGGAAAGTCCCGCAGCTCCGCCCAGAGCACCTCGTGTCCCAGCCGGTGCGCCAGGGAGCCGAAGGCCCGCAGCAGCGTGCTCTTCGCCACCCTCCCGGCCCGTGCACGTTCAGGATCCGCACCTGGGGCGGATCCGCCGTCAGCCAGCGCCGGAAAAAGGCCAGTTCCTCCTCCCGACCGACGAAGCAGTCCTCCTCCGCCGCCTGCAGGATCCGGCCCAGGGGCGCCGCCATCCGCCGCGCCCCCCCTTCCTCCAGCTGCCGCAAGAGCGAGCTGGTCTCGCGTTCCGGACCCACCCTCAGTTCGCGCTCCAGGAGCGAGGTGCACTCCTGGTAGGCCTGGCGCGCCGCACCCACCGAGCCGCTGAGGGCCAAACAGGCGCATCAGCTGCCGATGGCGGGCCTCGTCCGAAGGATCGCGCCGCAAAAGGACCCGGGCGTGCTCCAGGGATGCCAGCCAGTCCCGGCGGGCCTCCAAAGGATCCGCCAGGCGCTCCCGAGCCGCCTCGCATTCCTGCTCCAGCTCTTCCCGCAAGGGCACCAGCCACTCGCCCTCGCACTCCGGCAGAAGCTCCCCCCCGGTAGAGCTTGACCGCCCGCTCCAGGGAGTGCACCGAGCCCTCCCGCCCCGCCGCGCGGAAACGATCCACGTCCAGGCCCACCGCGGCGCCCTCCCGGACGCCCAAACCCGGTCCTTCCAGCTCCAGGCAGGCGCAGGCCTCCGGGAGCTCCCGGCCCAGCCGGTGGATGGTCTTGCGCAGGTTGACCCGGGCCTGCTCCCGCCCCGAGTCGGGCCAAAGCACTTCGGCCAGCCGCGCGCGGGTCCGAGAACCGTCCCGGTGCAGCAGCAGGAAGGACAACAGCGAGCAGACCTGCCCCTGCATCGTCAGCGTCCGCCCCCGGGGGCCGACGGACAGCCGCATCCCCCCAAGAGCTCCCCTTCCGAGCCGGCGGCGCCCATCTCGGCCAACGCTTTCCACGCCCCCCTTCGCCCCGGAAGATTGGTCTGAACCATCTGACGTCATCATTCTATTTTTATCTGACTTTCTCCTGCCAACGGATACGCCCCTCCGCTCATCCCAGGACACCCGGGAGGACGCGGCCGAGGTCGCGGGCAGCAGCGGAACCTGGGCCGACCGTCCTGCTCGGGGAGGGAACGCTTGGGGAACGCTCCCGCGTTTATCCTTGGAAAGACAGGTGCCCCGCGGAAAGGAGGTGACGAAGCATGGCAGTGGAGGCGGTGCGGCCGGCACCACAGGCCGCGCCCACCCTGGTGCGCCAGCTCACCTGGTGGATCCTGGTGCTGCCCGTGGCCATGGTGGCGGCTCTGATCACCCACTGGTTCTACCTCCTGAACTACACCCACGTGATGGCCGGGGCCATGTGGACCGGGGCCGATCTGTTCCTGGGCTTCATCTTCGCGCCCATCATGCGCCGCCTGGCCCCGGAGCAGCGCAAGGCGATCATCGCCTGGCTGGTGCCCCGCACCCTCCTGTACATGCCGGTGGTGGCGGCCACCACCGGAACGGCCGGCTGGTACCTGGCGGAGTGGCTGGGCTACTTCTCTCCGGGAAGCCCCCAGCACCCCTGGGTGCTGGCCGCCCTGGTGGTGCTGACCCTGCTTTCGGTCCAAGGTTTCGTCATCATGCTGCCCAACAACGTGCGCATCTGGCTGGAGCTCAAACGGCCACAGCCGGATCTGGGCAAGATCACCCGACTAAACCGGATCAACCTGTCCCTGGCCGGCTTCCAAGGGACCTTCCAGGTGGCCATCATCCTGGTCATGGCCCACCTGGCCCTGGGTTGAGCCGCCCGGCGGGAAGGGGGGTGGTTCCGAAAAGCAACAGCGAAGACCCAGCGACGACGGTGGGGAAACGGTCTTGTAGAAAGAGAGGGGGATACAACGATGATCTTGCGGAAAGTCGGCTGGCTCCTGGCGGCGGGAGCGGCGCTGGCCCTGGTCGCTGCCGCCTGCGGCACTCCGGCGGCGGCTCCGGTCAAGACCCCGTCGGGTCCGCCCCACGTGGCGGCCACTTCCCAGCTGGCCGCCGGCAAGTACCTGGTGCTGGCGGCGGGCTGCAACGACTGCCACACGGGCGGGCCGTGGGACGCCTCCAACGGGAAACTGCCCACGTCCCAGTGGCTGGAGGGCAACCCGGTGGGCTTCGACATGGGACCGCCCTTCGGCACCACCTACGCGCCCAACCTGCGCCTGGACGTTGGCAAGATGACCCAGCAGCAGTTCCTGAAGCTGTTCCGGGAAAGCCCCCAGCAATCCGGCATCAAGCCGCCCATGCCGATCATGGACTACGTGTACCTGTCCAACCAGGACCTCAAGGCCATCTATGCCTTCATCAAGAGCCTGGGACCGGCGGGCAAGGCCATGCCCAAGGACCTGCCGCCGGGAGTGACTCCCAAGACACCCTACGTCATCATGGCGCCGCAGAACCTGCCCAAGTCCTGAAGCTCCCAGCCGTGGGGAGGCGTACCCTCCCCACGGCACTCCCTTCAAAGTTTAAGTTTGGACAAGGGGGAAGCACCGATGCGGATCCTGGTTTTGCTCCAAGCGGTGCCCGACCTGACCGGCGACTTGCAGGTGGCCCCCGACGGCCTGAGCCTGGCCGAGCGGGGCGGTGGCCGCGTGCTCAACGAGTTCGATGAATGGGCCCTGGAGGAGGCCCTGCAGCTGCAGGCGGCGGGGGAGGGCGAGGTGCACGTCCTGGTGCCCCAGGCCAACGGCGCCCGGGACATCCTGGCCGCCGCCTGGGCCAAGGGCGCCCGGCGGGTCTTCCTCCTGCCCGGCTCCTGGGACGGTGTCGGCAACTGGGGGCTGGCCCGCGCCGTGGCCTGGGTGGTGCAGGATTTGCCCAGTGAGCTGATCCTCACGGGGATGCAGTCACCCAAAGACGCGGACGCGGGGCTGGGCATGCTCCTGGCCGGTTTCCTGCGCCGGCCCCATGTCAACGGCGTG
Organism: Bacillota bacterium; assembly: GCA_021810565.1. GTDB lineage: Bacteria > Bacillota > Sulfobacillia > JAJZIM01 > JAJZIM01 > JAJZIM01. The sequence goes on along the minus strand of JAJZIM010000063.1, from coordinate 3,474 downwards.
CGCCGGGTGAGCCTGGCGGAGGAGACCGCCGTGGTGGAAAAAGAGCTGGCCCAGGGCATGGTGGCCCGCTTCGCCGTGCGCCTACCGGCGGTGCTGGGCCTGATCGGCGCCCGAACGGCTCCCCGCTACCTGCCGCTGCACCGCCTGCGCCAAGCCGCCCAGACCGTCCCGGTCGAGGAGCTGCCGGCCGTGACTCCCTCCGGCCCGCTGCCCTGCACCCTGCGCCGGCTCCTGGCACCCCCGCCCGCCCGGCCCACCACCTTCTTGCGCGGCGATCCTTCCCAGGTGGCCGACCAGCTCCTGGCCGTCTTGCGGGAACAACATGTGGGGAGGTGGGCGCAAGATGCCCGGTGAGGTCTGGATCCTGGTGGAATCCCTGCGCGGCCAGGTGCTGCCCACCACCTCGGAGCTGCTGACGGCGGGGCGGCGGCTGGCCGACGCGGCGGGAGCCCGCCTGGTGGCGGTGCACCTGGGGCCAGGCGCGGACGCCCTGGCGCCGGGCCTGGATGGAGCCGACGCTCTCTTGGCCGTGGACCATCCCGCCTTGGCCATATTGAACCCGGATCTTTGGGTGCGGGTGCTGGAGGCGCTGTTGGCCGAGCGCCGCCCCCGCTTCCTGCTCATGGGCAATCTCGGCTACGAGCTGACGGCGGATCTGGCCGCCCGCCTGGACGTTCCCTGCCTGAGCTCTTGCCAGGAACTCGTCCTGGAGCACGACACCCTGGTGGGTACCTGCCGCGTGTACGGCGGAAAGCTGCTGGCCGAGGTGACCAGCGCGGCTCCCATGGTCCTGGCGCAGCTGCTGCCCGGCGCCTTTGCGCCCCTTCCCGCCGGGCCCGCCCCCGCCGTGGAGAAGATCGCCTGCCCGGTGTCCCTGGAGGATCCCGGCACTACCTTCCTGGGGCTGGATATGCCGCCGGCGGCGGAGGTGGACATCACCGCCGCGCCGGTGCTGATCAGCGTGGGCCGGGGCATCGGGGCGGCGGAGAACCTGACCCTGGCGGAGGACCTGGCCGCGGCTCTGGGCGGCACCCTGGCCGCCTCGCGCCCGGTGGCGGAACTCGGCTGGCTGCCCAAGGCCCGCCAGGTGGGCAAGACGGGCCAGACGGTGCGCCCCCGGCTCTACCTGGCCGCGGGGATCAGCGGGGCTCCGGAGCACCTGGAGGGCATGCAGGGCGCCCAGCTGATCATCGCCATAAACACGGATCCGCAGGCACCCATCTTCCAAGTGGCCCATTACGGGGTGGTGGGCGACTGCCTGGAGATCCTGCCGGCGCTGACGGCGGCGTTGCGCGCGGCCGAGGACGCGTAGCGGAGCGGGTACCGTGAGCGAACAGCTGCGCCCGGTCCTGCTGGGACTCACCATCCTGGGAGCGGCGGGGGCGGCCCTGGCGTGGAGGGTGCGGGGCTGGCCGGTATACGCCGCCTTGCGGCGCGCCCGCCCGGCCGAGGCGGTCTGGGATCAGCCGGGCCGGCGCCTGGGCTCCCTGGTCCTCCAGGCCGTGGCCCACCTGCGCCTGCTGCGGGAACCTTGGGCCGGCGCCGCCCACCTGCTGCTCTTCCTGGGCTTCGTGGCGGTGGTGCCCGAGACGGTGCGCCAAGCCCTCGTCCTGGCATCCCCGCGCTTGGCCGTCCTGCCTGCCTGGGGCGGCTTGGCCGACGTCGGGGTCCTGTCCGGGACGGCGGGCGCGCTGCTCGGCATCGCCCATCGGGCGTTGTGGCGTCCCGCCCGCCTGTCCGGATCCAACGCCGCCGATGCCTATGGCATCATGGGCTTCATCATCCTGATCCTGGCCGGGGTCGCGCTGCAGCAGTCCTTTGCTCCCCACCCGAACCCGGCCGCCTTCCTGGGACGCGCCCTGGGCCGCCTTTGGGTGGCCTGGGGCTGGTCCCGGCCCGGCACGGCCCAGGCGGGCTATGCCCTGGGCTACTTGCTGGACGTGGGTGCGTCCCTGGCCTTTTTGGCCTACCTCCCCTCCTCCAAGCACCTGCACATCTTTGCCGCTTGGCCCAACGTCTTTTTCCGCCGGCTCGGCTCCGCCGGGCGCCTGGCACCCCGCGATCCTCCCGCGGCAGGCCCGGCGGTGCACAGCGTCGCCGACCTCACTTGGAAGGACCTGCTGGACCTCCTAAGCTGCGCGGCCTGCGGGCGCTGCCAGGCCGCCTGTCCGGCCTACGCCGCGGGGCTTCCCCTCTCCCCAGCGGCGCTCATGCGCACCCTGCGCGGCGAGCTGCTCCGGCCCAGCCCCCCTCCGGGCGGCGCGGGGGCGGACCTGGCGGGCACCGCGGTGAGTGCGCCGGCCCTTTGGTCCTGCAGCGCCTGCGGTGCCTGCCGGGAGGCATGCCCCGTCTTCGTGGAGCACCTGCCCAAAGTGGTCGGGCTGCGCGCCGCGCTGCTGGAGGAGGGCCGGCTGGACCCGGGCCTGGCCAAGGCCCTGGTGTCCCTGGACCGACAGGGCAACAGCCGCGGCCGCAGCGCCACCCAGCGGTCCCAGTGGACGTCGGGGCTGGACTTCCCGGTGCCCGACGCCCGGAACAAGGCCGTGGAGGTCCTGTGGTTTGTCGGCGACTGGGCTTCCTACGACCCCCGCGTGATCCCCTCCACCCGCCGCCTGGCGCAGCTCTTGCACCGCTCGGACATTCGCTTCGGCCTGCTCCACGACGCGGAGGTGGATCCGGGAAACGAGGCCCTGCGGGTCGGGGAACACGGCCTGTTCGCCTCCCTGGCCGACCGCAACCTGACCGCCTTGGGCCAAGCCCGCTACCGGCGGGTGTGCACCACCGACCCCCACTGCCTGAACGCCCTGCGCAACGAGTACCGCAGCCTGGGGTTCACCACCCCCGTGCTGCACCACTCCCAACTGCTGCTGGAACTGGTCCGGACCGGGGTCCTGCGCCTTTCCCCCCTGGGCCTGCGCGCCACCTACCACGACCCGTGCTACCTGGGCCGCTGGAACGACGTCTTCGCGCCGCCCCGCCAGCTTCTGGCCCGCATGGGCGTGGACCTGGTGGAGATGCCCCACCACGGCCGCGCCAGCCGGTGCTGCGGGGCCGGCGGCGGGCGCATCTGGCTGGCCGATCCCCCTCCGGGAGGAGACCCGGCCAAGCTGCGGCTGCAGGAGGCCCTGTCCCTACCGGGGGTCACCCACCTGGTGGTGGCCTGCCCCCAGGATCTGATCATGTTCCAGGCGGCCGCCGCCGGCACCCCGCTGCAGGTGGTGGAGCTTGCCGACCTGGTTTACCGCGCCGCGGGCCTGGACCCCGCGGACTGACGCCCTTGCCCATGGCAGAAGAGCGGAGCACAGGTTACGGAGCATGTCCACGGGTCTACGATGAATGCCCCTGTAGTATCTATTCGGTGATGCCGTCAGGGTCTCCCGCCAGGACTTCCCGGAAGTTGTTCGCCAGCGGATAGAGGAAGATCTCCTTGATCGGCTTGTCGTACCGCTTATGGCGGTCGAGCTTGCCTCGGCC
>JAJZIM010000062.1 GCA_021810565.1 Bacillota bacterium | reverse complement strand
GGTACGTGAACCCACCAACCGTCCTTTTTAGGGATCAGCACGGGGGATTGGGCCACCCACGCGCCGACGGCTGGGCGCAGCGCCTCCCGCTCCTCCCGGGTGCGCTCGGTGCGGCCCTCGGCCCTCATCCGTGCGTTCTGTGCCTCCCGCTCGGCGGCGATGCGCGCCTTTTCCGCCTGGGACTGGGCGAAAAGCTCCCCGGCGTAAGGTGGACCCTGCACCGGAACGTTGTGCCATTTCCACCGCTTGCCATTGAAGAGGCGCAGGCGCAGGAAGCCTTTCCGGTAGTCCTCCAGGCGCAAGGAGGAAAGCCCCTCGTAGGCCACCAGGTGCGGGTGGGGCTGGGGGAGGGCCGGGGTCTTGCCGCGTTGCTTGGGATTCGCCGCTTCCCGGTTGGCCAGGTTCGACCGGTAAGCGCGCACCGCCCCGGCGGCGTGGTTGACGGCTGCCCGACGCAGCACGGTCGGCGCCTCGGGGCAGACCCGTCCAAAGTCGCGCGACGGGTCCGGATGCGCCCTGGTGGCCACGGTGTGGCGCTCCGCCCAGGTCAGGATCTCCTGATTGTTGAGCGGGCGCTGGCGCTCCTCCCCGGCGTGCTTCCCCCGTTTTACCACGTAGGTCTTCTGCTCGGAGAAAATACCGGAGTGGTCCAGGAAGAAATCCGTGTAGAAGCCCACGGCCCGGTCCCAGCCCTGGACGGTGGCGAGGAGGGCGTCACGCTTGCCGGCATTGGCCGCGGGACGGACCTGGAACTTCACGGTGCGGGTCACCGTGATGCAGGACATGGCCGGCATGCCGCTCACCTCCCGGATACAGATGATGCTCTTCGTGGTATAATATACCGCCATGGGCCACCTGTAAAGAGATGCAACCATGGCCAAATATCAGGAAGCAAAGGACTGCCCGGTTTCCATCCAACGGTGGGGTTCCGAGCGGTTCTGGCGTCGGGGTTCGCTGCGCCGTCCTGAGCGGCGCATCGGCTCCCAGGATGCCATCGGTTCCTCGGACGGCTAAGGCGGCAGGGGGAAAGGGCCTGCGGGTTCCTCTTCAACATGTCCCCCGCCGCTTCAGGATCTTTTTCGGGTTGGTTTCTCGTTCAGGCCGCCAGCCTGCGGCAACCGGATGGCATGGAGATGCCAGTTTCCTTTTCGTCAATGAACAATTGTCAAGCTATGTCAAGTAGAAAAGTCACCTCTGGGGCACGCCGATCACCAGTCCCGACAGGCGGATGGGATGCACGGTCATGGTGGCCGTGGCCGCGATGAAGGAGTGGTCGCAGGCCACGGCCACGGGGACGCCGATGGAGTGGCCACCGCCCAGCACCACCGAGACGGTGGGTTTGGAAAGGCTCTCCACCATCTCGGCGATGGCCAGGCCCGCCTCCACGTCGCCCCCCACGGTGTTCAGGAGCACCACCAAGCCCTCGATGTCCCGGCTTTGCTCCACCGCCACCAGTTGAGGCAGCACATGCTCATATTTGGTGGTCTTGTTCTGGGCCGGCAGGACCAAATGGCCTTCGATCTGCCCGATGATGGTCAGGCAATGGATGCTGCTCTTCACCTCGGGAATGGCCTGGGTACCGAGTTCCACCATCTCCTGGGTCTCGTCCCGCTCCTGCGCCAAAGGCCGCCCCTCCCTCGGCGCTAGTATGACCGGCGCCGGCCAAAAAGAAAGTCCGCTGCCTGGCAGCGGGCTTTCCCACCGGCGCTTCCGGGGCCGGGGGCATCAAATCTCCATGATGATGGGCAGGATCATGGGCCTGCGCTTGGTACGGTCGTAGACGAATTTGCTGAGGGAGTCGCGCACCACGCCCTTGATGCTAGTCCAGTCGGTGACCTTGCGCTCCACGCACTTGTCCACCGCCTCCCGCACCTTCCCCTTGGCCTCATCCATTAATTTCTCGGCCTCCCGCACGTAGACGAAGCCGCGGGACACCAGATCCGGCCCGGAGAGCAACTGCTTGCTCTGCTTCCCCATGGCCAGCACCACGATGATCACCCCGTCCTCGGCGAGCAGCTTGCGGTCCCGCAGGACGATGTTGCCCACGTCGCCGACCCCCAGGCCGTCCACCATGACCTGGCCGGCGGTCACCTTGCCAGCCATGGTTCCGGAGTTGGCGGTGAACTCGAAGATGGTGCCGTTTTCCCCCACCAGCACGTTCTGCCGCGGGATGCCCAAGGAGGTGGCCAATTGGGCGTGGCGGATCAAGTGGCGGTACTCGCCGTGCACCGGCACGAAGAAGCGGGGACGGATCAGATTCAGCATCAGCTTGAGCTCTTCCTGGCTGGCGTGCCCCGAGACATGCACCCCCGACACCCGCTCGTACACCACGTCCGCGCCCCGCCGGAAGAGGTTGTCCACGGTGCGGGCCACCAGCTTCTCGTTGCCGGGGATGGGGTTCGCCGCGATGATCACCGTGTCTCCAGGGATGATCTCCACCCGGCGGTGCTCCGCCGCGGCCATGCGGGTCAGGGCGGACATGGGCTCCCCCTGGCTGCCGGTAGTCAAAATCACCTGGCGGTTGGCCGGGAAGCGGTTCAGCTCCTCCACCTCCACCAGGGTGCCGTTGGGACTCCTAAGGTAGCCCAGCTCCGCCGCGACGCCGGTGACGTTCTCCATGCTGCGGCCCACCACCGCCACCTTGCGCCCGTGGCGGGAGGCGGAAATGATGGCCTGCTGCAGGCGGTGCACGTTGGAAGCGAAGCTGGCGATGATCACCCGCCCTTTGGCGGTGGCGATCACCTCATCCAGGGTGTCCCCCACGGTGCGCTCCGACATGGTGTAGCCGGGCCGCTCGGCGTTGGTGCTGTCGGACAGCAGCGCCAGCACGCCCTCGTCTCCCAACTCCGCCAGCTTGTGGAATTGGGTCACCTCCCCGTCCACGGGGGTGTGGTCGAACTTGAAGTCACCGGTGTGCACCACCGTGCCAACCGGGGTCCGAATGGCAAACCCCACCGGGTCGGGAATGCTGTGGTTGACCCGGAAGAACTCCACCTGGAAGGGACCCACCCGGATGCTGTCCCCGGGTCGCACCAGCTTCCCCTTGCGCAGAGACATGCCATGCTCCGTCAACTTGCCCTGCACCAGACCCAGGGTCAGCTTGGTGCCGTACACCGGCACGTCCAACTCCCGGAGCACGTAGGGCAATGCCCCGATGTGGTCCTCGTGCCCGTGGGTCAACACGATCCCCCGGACCCGGCTCTTGTTCTCCAAAAGGTAGGTGATGTCCGGCAGCACCAAGTCGACGCCCAGCATCTCCTCCTCCGGGAAGGCCAACCCGCAATCGATCACCATGATGTCGCCGCTGTATTCCACGGCCATCATGTTCTTCCCGATCTCCCCCAGGCCCCCCAGGGCTATCAGGTGCAATTTGTGGTTTTTCTTCGTTGCCAGTATGCAAACCTGGTATCCAAGATGTGGACCGCAAGAGCACGCCCACACGTCCTCCCCCCGACCAGGTTCTCGCCCCTTTCAAATTTGAATTTCCCCGCCGCCGACGGCAGGAAAGCACCCTGGGGAGGGCTCGGCTGCCCGGAACCCGGCCGGTATCGCCGGGACAGCCTGCGGGTTTTGAGGGCTGTTCCCGCTAACAGCTCCGGCAGCGCCGACCAACCGCATCCCACCGCCGCAGGCCCCCGCGGGAACCCACGACGTCATCACTCCAAAGCTATGCTACCAGCCCGCGGTCACGAACAGTCCACGCGAAATGATGGGTCACGCTCCGGACGATCCGCGCCGTTCCGATCGCCCGCTGCAACCCGCCGAACCAAAGACCGCTCCACCACGTCCCGAGGATTATACCCCAAAGCGCGCCGGAATACAAGGGAGGCAAATCCTTACCTCCTGCCTCCGGAAGAAAACGCCGCGGGGGAAGAAAACCCCCCCGTCGTCCGTCTTGCTTCATGGGTGCAGTTCGAGTTCGGGCCGCAACCCCCATCCGGATCCGCAAAGGAGGGACCGCCTGGCCGAAGATGCTTCGGCCAGGCGCCGAGATGCCGCGCCTTCGCCTCCCGTACCTTTGCCTCGGAGTGCTCGCCACCGCCGGACTGCTGCTCGCCGGCTGTGGTCAGGCCACCACCCCCGCCCCTTCCTCCTCGACCAGCGCCTCCCCCAGTGCGGCCACCCCGACGGCGTCCGCCCCCCGGTCGCGCAGCGGCCCCCTGACCTGGCACCTGCCCTCCATCCGGTTCGGGCCGCAGTCCACGGGGCAGCTGGTCCTGACCGGCGCGGCCCGCGTCACCACCGCCACCGGGGGCGGCGGGCGCAAGGAGCAGGGCACCCTGCGCCTGCACAGCTCCCTTCCGGGCGCGTGGCCGCAGATCCAGGAGACCTTCGCCGCCTCCGGCCATGGGGGCACGGGAACCTACGTCGAGACGATGCGCGAGCCCCTAAGCGGCGCCTTGGTCCGCACCACGATCCATTTCACCTGGCGCTCCAGCCCCGCCGGCGGCAGCCTCCAGGGGCATGCCTCCCAGAGCCTCCTGCAAAAGCCCCCCGGGGCCCACGTCCTGCTCCCCGGTCCCGGCACCACCCGGCTCAGCTACACCCGCGCCTCGGGCGGCATCCTCACCTTCAGCCTGCATGGCACGGGAGGGAGCATAGGGCCCGTAAAGATGCGAATGGCGGGCACCGGCCGCGCCCAGACCGTGCTGTACTGCGGGTCGTCCGGCTGCTCGCGGGCGCAGGGCTACCTCACCGGTCTCTTGCCTCCCGCCGCGCCGCTGGCCCTGCTTTTGGCCTCCAACCCCTGAAGCCGTCAGACGCCTCAGATGAGCTCCAGGGAATACAAAAGGTCCTTGATGGCCTTCTGCTCCTCGGGGCTCGGCTCACACAGCGGCGGGCGCACCCCGCCCACGTCGAACCCGGCGTAGCGCAGGGCCCATTTCACCGGGATGGGGTTGGTGGTTATGAACAGCCCCTTGAACAGGGGATGCAGCCGCAGGTGGATCTCCGCGGCCAGCTTGACGTTGCCGGTTAGATAGGCCTCGATCATCCGCTGCATATCGGGGCCCACCAGGTGGGCGGCCACGCTCACCACGCCGCTGGCCCCCAGGGCCAAAAGCGGCAAGGTGAGGTCGTCGTCCCCGCTGTACAGGTGGAACTCCTTCGGCTTGCCGGCAAGGATCTGCGCCACCTGGTCCAGACTGCCGCTGGCCTCCTTCACCGCCACGATGTTGGGCACCTCCCTGGCCAGGCGCAGCACCGTAGCGGGCAGCAGGTTGGCCCCCGTGCGCGAGGGCACGTTGTAGAGGACCACCGGCAGCTTGGTGGCTCCGGCCACCGCCGCGAAATGCTGGTAAAGCCCCTCCTGGGGGGGCTTGTTGTAGTAGGGAACCACCAGCAGGATTCCGTGCACCCCCGTGCTCACGGCCTGCCGGGTCAGAGCTATGGAGGCCTCGGTGGCGTTGGAGCCGCAGCCGGCGATGACGGTGGCCCGATCCCCCACCGCATCCACCACCGTCTCGAAAAGCTTCAGTTTCTCCTCCGCGGTGAGGGTAGCGGACTCCCCCGTGGTGCCGGCGACCACCAGGCCGTCGGATCCCCGCTCCACCAGCCGGGCCGCCAACTCCGCCGCCCGCTTGTGGTCCACCTGATTGCTCTTGTTGAACGGGGTCACCATCGCCGTGAGGATCCTGCCCAGGTCCTGCAAAACCAATTTACCTCCTCCAGAGCGACTCATGCCAAGCCAAAAAACCGTCCGCGGCGTCACAATCACCCCGCCGAACGCCGCCGGTTCTTTGCGGCGGCCGCAGGGTGGCCCGGAAGTTTCGCGCCTGGAAACGCGGCGGCCTACTCGTTTAAGAGTTCGGCGATCTGCACGGCGTTGGTGGCGGCTCCCTTGCGCAGGTTGTCGGCCACCACCCACAGGGCCAAGCCCCGGGGAGCGGACAGATCCTGACGGATCCTTCCCACCAGCACCTCGTCGCGGCCCGTAGCCTCCTCAGGCATAGGATAGCGCAAAGCGGCCGGGTCGTCCACCACCCGCACCCCCGGAGCGTTCTCCAGGATCCGGCGCGCCTCCTCGGAGGACAAGGAGCGCTCCGTCTCTATGACTACGCTCTCCGAATGGGCGTAGAACACCGGCACTCGGACCGCGGTGGCCGCGATGGCCAGCTCCGGCTCCCGCAGGATCTTGCGGGTCTCCCGCACCAGCTTCATCTCCTCCCGGGTGTAGCCGTTTTCCTCAAAGGAGTCGATGTGGGGCAGCAGGTTGAAGGCGATGCGGTAGGGATAGGCCTGGGGAGCGGGCTCCTCCCCCGCCAGCACCTGCACCGTCTGAGTACGCAGCTCCTCCACCGCCTCCCGTCCGCTGCCGGAAACCGATTGATACGTGGACACCAACACCCGCCGCAGGGTCGCCAACTGGTGCAGCGGATACAGAGCGACCACCAGTTGAATAGTGGAGCAATTGGGGCTGGCAATGATCCCGTCGTGCTCCCGAATGGCCTGCGGGTTGACCTCCGGCACCGCCAAGGGCACCCGGGGATCCATGCGAAAGGCGTTGCTTTTGTCGATGACCACCGCCCCGTCCCGCACCGCCTGGGGCGCCAACTCCCTAGCGGCCTCGCTGCTGGCGCAGAAGAAGGCCACCTCCACCCCTTTGAAGGAAGCGGCGTCGACCTCCTCGATGGTCAAATTTTCTCCCCTGAAAGAAACCTTGGAGCCGGCTGAACGCGCCGTGGCCAACAGCCGCAAGGACTTCGCCGGGAAATGGCGCTCCTCCAGTATCTCCAGCACCTTCTGGCCGACCATCCCCCCGGCCCCCAGCACAGCTATGTTCACTTCACCCAAGTCCGCCTCCCCCTTCCGCACCGTCTCGGGCAGCCCGAAAGACGCCCCGCAGCACCGGCTGCAGTTGCCTGCCCGCCAACGCTGCCTCCACGGTATCTACCAGCAACCCCAGTTCGGCGCCTAAAGAATTCGGCTTGGCCGTTGGATTATCCTGCTTGAACCCTATAATCGACAAACGTCTGCTCCCTCACGGGTATCATCGCCGTCAGAGTTATTGCGCACTCCTTGGACACCGTGACCCGCGACGCAAGCCCGCGCAGCACCGCCTGCTGCTCGGGCAGGGCCAAGGTGCCGATGTCCGCCACCACGGCGAAGGCGTCGGCCACCAGGTCCAGATCCACCGCCTCGCTCTGGGCCAGGCGAAGCTTTAGCTGCGCCTCGGCCAGGGCCTTCGCCTGGGCGGCCAGGTCGCGGGCAATCTGGCGCTTTTGGGCGTCCAGCTGCTTGCGGTCCCAATCGCCCGAGAGGTAGAGGGGCAGGAGGCGCTCCTCGGCTTGCCTCAGGCGGTTCAGGCGGGCCTCAATGTCTTGGATCCGCGCCTTGGCGGCCTCAACCTCCCGGGGGGTGCCGGCCCGGCGCAGGATCTTGCGGGCAACCTCCGGGCAGGCCGCCAAGTCGGCCAGGGCCTGTCGCACTGCGTGATCCACCCGGTCCATGCGGTGGGCCGCCTTGCAGCCATGGCGATGCTTGCGCAGGTGGCGGTAGTAGTGGTAGGTGGTGTACCCGGCCCGCGTCCACTTGCTGCCCGTGGAGGGCGACAGCAGCTCCCCGCACTCGCAGTAGATCATGCCGGTGACCAGGCCGCTCACCCCGGCGAGCATTGCCCGCTTGTAGTCGGTGGCCCGGGCCTGCATCAGCCGGTTTGCGGCCTGCCACCGCTCGCGCGTTACGATGGCCTCGTGGGCACCGGGGACCGCGATGTCCTCCGCGCCGATCCTGGCGCACAGGTCGCCAACATAGACGGGGTTTTTCAAGAGGTCGGCAACGAAGCTGAAGGACACCGACCTGGTGTTGATCCGGTCCTTGACCAACTCGGCGATGCGGGCGGTGCCCAATAGGCCGCTCGTGTAGAGTTCGAAGATGTCCCGCACGACGGCCGCCTCTTCCGGGATCGGCTGGAGGTGGCCGGTCTCCGGGTTGCGGCGGTAGCCGAAAGGGGGCTTCCCCAGCCACTCCCCGCGTTTGGCCGCGGCAGCCCTGCCGCGCACCATCTGGCGCACCACGGTCTTGCGTCGGCGCCGGTCGATCAGGGCCAGGATGTCCGCGGTGAACTCCTGATCCTCGTTGCCGAAGTCGTACTCCCCGGACAGGGTGTACAGCTTCGTTGCGGTGTCGCGGAAGGTCTGCTTGAGGATGGCCCAGGGGACCTCCTCCAGCCGGGAAAGCCGGTCCTGCTCGGTGACCGCGACGGCATCGGCGCCTCCCTCGGCCAGCAGGTCCAGCAGGGCGTCGAGCCCCGGCCGGCTCGCGTTGCTCCCGCTGGTCCGATCCCGGAAGATGGCTGCCACCTCCCAGCCGCGGGAGGCGGCGAGGCGGCGCAGGACCTCCTCTTGGTTGACGAGGGAGTACCTCTGCAGGTCTTCGTCGGTGGAGATGCGGCAGTACAGGGCCACCCGCAATTGTTATCCCTCCCCCAAAAGACGCATTAGCTCCTTGGCGATGTCGGCCAGCGGGCGGCTGTTGGCGGCCCACGCGCGGATGGCGGCGGGGACAGCGTCGGGGCTGGCGTCCAGCGCCCGGGCCAAAAGCCCCGGCATGGCGCGAACCAACCGGGCCTGTTGAATTATGGTCTGGAATGCGCGCGTCTCCAAGACGGGATCCGCCTCCGATGCTCTTTCCGAGGTGTTCGGCATGATGCTGTCGCCCTCCTTTGCGTTTACACTATGCCTCTCGCCGGCCGGGACGGCCCTGGCCGGATCCGCTACTGCTTTGGGGCCTGCTGCTTCCCGGCTGGCTGCAGACCCAGGTGATAAGGATGGGCGCCGGCGGCGAGAAGCAAGCCGCCGCCCCGCACGGCCGGAACCACCGCAGGAAGCGAAGGCCTACGGAAACAGGAAAGACCCGCCGGTTGTGGCGGGCCTACCTGTCCAAGCCCGATTCATGTTCTTCTTCCCGAGCCCGTTCGTTGTCTCGTACGCGTTGTCTTTCATGGGCCGCCTCCACCAATTCTCTGGTTGATGCCCATGCCGCCGCGCAGAGGGTGCGGAACCCTGTCAGCCGTTCCGGGGGAGGAAATAGAGGTCCCCCGGGAGCAGCCTGCCCCTCGATTGCATCGATGTCGCTCAAGAGCCGGACGTATTCAGAACGGTTTTCCGTGGGAATGACGATGGGCGGCTGTCCAGACCACAGGACGGGTAGATTGGCAAGCAATCTGGCCATGCGCCCATTGCCGTCAAAAAAAGGATGAATCCTGACGAAGGAAACATGAAGCTTCGCATAAGCATCTACGGCTTCGTCCTGGGACAACCGGACATCCTTGTAGCTGTTCAGACATGTCAGCCATTCCTTCATGAGAAGCGGGACGTGCTGCGGATCGGCAAATTCGTTGAATATCGTCTTCCCGTCCCTGATGGTATAGACACAGTTAGGCTCTTTTTTCCACGCACCCACCGGACGGTAAAGGTCCACGACCATCCCTGTTTGAACAGCCTGGTGAAGGGTGAAAAGATCCTGCTCGCCCACCGGCCCTTCCTGGTTAACCAATCCATACAGTAGCTGTATAGCGCGTGCATGGCCGAGCACTTCCTGATGATCCTTCAGAGGCTTTCCCGAGACAGTCAGGCCCTGTTCCAACACAAGAGCCGTTTCGCCAAGGGTTAGGGTATTGCCCTCGATCGCGGTTGAAGTGTGGGTCCATAGGTTGCGGAGATCGATCATCAGTTGCCGTCTGATGTCCTCATCCAGCCCGCTTAGGAAAGTTCGCATCTGACAACACCACCTCCCTGTAAGCATATCACGGGTTTCTCTCGGGTTCAGGGTCATCAGCCAGGAGCGCCAGCAGCGCACCATGATCCGGCTCAGGCGGAGGTTCGACCTGGAGGGGCACGACGTCGGGATGCGTTGCGAGCACCATGCAATGGTCGGCCAGCATCTTCGCCTTCTCCTCCCGGCCGGCGAAGCCGCCTTGGGCCAGCCTGTCACGGATGGCCTCCGCCGTGGCTTCCCAGTCGATGCGCCCACCGAAATAAGGGTCGTTGGCACCCATCTTGAACATGACGCCCGAGCATTCCCCTTCCCGGGCGCAGCCGGGAGGGGGTCAAGCGGGCGATGGCCATCCTGCTTGTGCAATGCGACCGCAGATGCTATAATTATCACAGATTGTCGGCCATGGATCGGAAATAAGGTCATCACGGGGAGGTGGTAAGCAAGAACCCGTCGGATTACAACGGTCTCCCATTCATGACCCACCAGGGCGCACAAGCCCTTGGACCGGCGGATCAACAGCCGTATTCGTCCTTTTCTGTGGTGGGCCGGGGAAACAGCCGTTGGGTATTCGCCAACTAGGGCCGGAACGGTCCGAAGTCACGCCTGGGGAGATTGCGGAAGACGTCGGAGGCCGAAGGCTTCCGGCGCGGCGGTCGGCGAGCCAGGAAACTCCGGGGGCGACCCCGGAAACCCCCGCCTCAAGCCGCACGGCTTAGGCGGCGGGAGAGTTCATTACTGCGGGTTTCACACCCATGACCGCCCGCTGCGCCCTGTCTCCGAGTTCCCAGCGATCCATGAAATCGCCTCCTTAATGCTCAGACGCGGGTGATGCCGCCGCACCCTGGCCGATGTGCTGCGCCTGCCCCGGGAGCGCTGGTTTCCCGCCGCTGCGGCTCCTCCTATCGGTCGTCCGCTGGATCCGGTCCTTCTTCGGCGGCATCTTGCCGTTGAGAAAAAATGCAGTTTAGGTTCTCTAACAGAACAGGAAGATCGTTCTTCGCAATATCCCAAACGATACTTGGAACCACACTGGGATAGTCATGAATTAGAACATTACGAAGACCCTTCATTTCAGTCCAAGATATGTCCGGATGTTCGGCCTGGAAAGCTCTGCTTACCTTATTTGAGGCCTCGCCGATGATTTCTAGCTGCCTTATTACGGCATCTTGGACTAAACCGCTAGACGCAAATGCAGCCGCATCAAGGCCAGCTGTATACTGCATTATCCTATGGAAGGCATCTGCTATGTGGTGAATATATAAGATATCACCGTGGCGCGACATATACCGTCACCTTGCTCCTTAGAACATCGTCCTTAATATATGGATCTATTGCACGGACGTCAATCAAATCTACGGCCCGCTGAAATAAGTCCTTCATTTGGTGCTTAACTCGTATTAGATCAAAAAGGCTCTTTACAGGGCTATTCGGGAGGAACTCCACAAGCATATCTACGTCGCTTCGCTCAGGATCAAAATCATCGCGGGTGACCGAACCAAATAATGATAACTCCTTGATTCCGCTATCACGACAGATGGCGGCTATCGCATGGTTGTTGATAGGCAACCGAATAAGTGTTCCATCCAAGGCCATATTGTAAACCTCCTTCTCCTGACCATCATATCATGCGGCTGCTCCTATCGGTCGTCCGCCGGATCAGGGCCGTGCTCCACGCTTTTGGTTTGGGCGGAAGCCTCGTGGTCCTGGCGAATCATGTTTAAGTACCGATCTTCCATGAACTCCACGGCCTTGGCGGTGATAATGACAAACTGTGACGGGTCCCCGCTCATGTGGGCGTGGTCCAAGGCCCGGATGTAGTCTTGACGGTTGGAGTTTGCGTACATGGCCGGCGGATAGCCGGACTCCAGAAGCAGAAGGCTGGTCAATAGGCGGGCCGTCCTTCCGTTGCCATCAACAAACGGGTGGATTTTGACCAACTCCACATGAGCCCTTGCGGCGAAGGCAACCGGATGTTCGTTTCCATGCCCCTGCTCAAGCCATGCCGAAAACGCGGCCATCAGCTGTGGCACCTTGACCCAGTTTGGGGGGACGTGCCGTGCACCGCTGACATAGACAGGGCACCGGCGATAAAAACCGGCATCTTCGGCGAGGATGCCCTTCATCACGATGCGATGCATCTCTCGAATTATGTCCTCGGTCACCGGCGCCTTTCGCTGTACGAGGTCCTCCATCCAAACCAATGCGTCACGGATATTCAAGATCTCCAGGTGTTCCCGAACGGTCTTGCCGCCGATGGTGAGTCCGTCCTCAAGAACGACCCGAGTCTCGTAAATATCCAAGGTATTACCTTCGATGGCCGTTGTCTCATGGGCGTACCTTACGGTAAAATCAGCCTTTAACGACTGCAATGTTTCCGAAGGAAGGGGTCTTGCGGCGTCGATCTGTCGCTTCTTCTCGTCCACAATAGCCAGGATGTCGTCAACGTCCAACGCCGCACCTCCTTCCCGTCGGGCGATTGCCAGCCTCCCTCCACTCATTGTATCACGTGGGAGGTACCGGTGAGAACCGCCCATTTCGCAAAGTCTGGGAGCCAGTCCACCGTGGGGGCACCCCTAACCGGTGGTGTTGCCACGGCCTGAGCCGGCGCAATGCGGTCTCCAGCGCTACCACGCCATCGCCGACCGCTGCCGCCAGCCGCCCCGCAAGGCTTCTCCCGCATCCTCCCCAGACAGGGGGAGGGTCGCTACGAAGTAGCCGGGAGGGGGTCGGCGCCCTGGCCCTGTCCGGTCCCCCCTCGGGGCATGGGCGAGGGGGCTAGGGGGTGTGGGAAGGTCCGCAGGGGCGAAGCCCTTCTGTGCACCGGGGACAGTACCTCACGCTCTAGCGGCGGCCAGGACCCGTTCCGCCCGCTCCGCCAGCACCGCCGCCCCCATCGCAATCAGGCGCGGGAATTGTCCGGCCATTCTCCCACCCCTCCCCTCGCAGCCCGGAATAAACCGCTTGGCAGGGCGGTTTCCGGGCGATAACCCTGATAAATGGCCACCACTTCGGGCGGCGTCCCGCGTCCCCAATCGGAGGTGGCCAGTTATGCGGCCTATGAGCCACGAACCCAGTCATGGAGCGGGCGGAAAGTGGGCATCGCAGGTACCTTCATCCGCCAGCCATCAGCCGACCGATATGTCCAACGTAATGGTTTGCCGAATATCGGGTTCTAGTGCCCGAAGGGCACGAAATATATCTTTTTGGCCGCCAGTAGGGTGCCCAGGTTGCGGGCGTTGAGCCCCAAGCCGTCGTTGGTGGACACCGCTAACACCACCGGACGCGAGTTCCGCAACTGCGCCTTGGCCGCCATGACCACCGGTGTGTCGGTTATTTGACGCTAAACTATTCTGCCCTCCGCAGCCACCAACTGCCAAACTGCCTCGGCCTCGGGGATTGTGGCATAAATGGTCGTCTTCTCCGGCGAAAGCACGATCCCTCGGACGAGGAGGCTGACAAGATGGCGCCGCTCGTCCAGGGTTAGCGAATCCAGATCGGCGCCCAGGCTGTCCTTCAGAGCGGCCATTGCCCGAACCTCCTGCGGGGAAACCTCCTTGGTGGTGTCCTCGATCCCGGCCAGCCTTTGGAGCAACCGGGCCTGGCGGTTGCCTATACCCTTCATGCGCTCGGCCACCTGGGCCTCAGTGAGCCACGCCCTGGTGTAAGCCGTCATGGTGCGTTCCTGCTCAATTTGCAGCCCTTGCAGCAGGCGCTCAATCTCTGCGCGTTCTTTTCCGGCCTGGGCGTGGGCGGCCTTGCTGGCCTGGGCGGCCTCGCGGGCGATGGCCTCCGGGTTGCCGATCCAGGCTTTCACCTGCGTCCATACCAAGGCATCCAGATCGGCAGCCCGCCGGTAGCGGAGGGCGCACTTTTCTGTCGCGTTGGGGCGGTTCAACCGGCCAGCCTGATGCCTCCCCGAGCAGGCGTAGTACCTGATCGCACCTACGCTGGTCGTATGAACGCTCTTGCCGCACAGACCGCAACTGCACAGACCATGGAGCAATGCCTGGGGGTTACTGCGGCCCCTTCCTCTCCCCCGCCGGTCGTCCCAGGCGTGGGCTGCCTCCCACTCTTCGCGGGTAATGATGGGCGGTACCGGAATGGGCAGCCATTCTTCCTCTGGGCGCTTTTTCGGCTTGACTTTGGCGCCTGCTGCGCGGTACGGATTAAGACTTTTCCCGGATGTGTCTAGCCGGAATGAACGGTGGATGCCGGAATAGGCTTCGCGATCCAGGATCGCCCGAATGGTTGCCGGATACCAATGTTTTTGCCGGGGTCCGGGAATGCCGTCGTCAATCAATTTTCGGGCTATATCCGCATCCCGCTCTTGGGCGGCTGCCAGGGCGAATATGCGGCGGACTATATCCGCCTCTTGGGGAACTACCCGGAGGGTGTCATCCTCCGGAATGTAACGGTAGCCATACGGCTGCAAGAATCCTGGCGGCTTACCAGCCTTGGCCTTGGCCCTTTTCCCGGCAACCGTACGCTCCAGGATCTTGGCCTTCTCGTATTCAGCTATCGCCCCCCGCAGGTGGTAGAACAGGTTATTTTCGGGATTGTTTTGCTTATCGAACTTCACGAAGGACAGCTGGACCCCGACACGTTCGATCTCCTCCGTGAGGTGTATTTGGATCCCCAGCTTACGGCTAAATCTGTCCGGGTCCATGCACACGAAGGCAGCGACACCGCCGGTGCGAAGAAGGGCGCGTGCCTTGGCCAGGGCTGGCCGCTGGTCCAAAAGGTCTCCGGATATCCCCTCGTCGGCAAAGACCATTATTTCGCGATGGCCCAACTCCTCAGCCTTGGCGCGACAAAGCTCCTCCTGATCGGCAAGGGAGTACCCGTGCTTTGCCTGCTCCTCGGTGCTGACTCTGAGGTAGACTATTGCCAGGCCCATCACTGCCCACCCCCTTTCGAGCAAGACGGTCGGCGGCATAGCGGATTGCCTCGCCTAGTCTGGTCGGATCCGCGCCGAAGATGATTTCAACGTGATCGCACGGTTTTCCCGCCATGCCTCCACCTCCTCCCGAAACGATATGCCGCCAC
Source organism: Bacillota bacterium (assembly GCA_021810565.1). GTDB lineage: Bacteria > Bacillota > Sulfobacillia > JAJZIM01 > JAJZIM01 > JAJZIM01. Next base: position 3,961 of record JAJZIM010000062.1, on the reverse strand, counting down.
CCGGCCGGGACGGCCCTGGCCGCGTGCGCTACCGCTCCGCAGGCTCCCGCTCTTCGGACAGCCTGACACCCAGCAGGTTGAGGTGCGACCGTATCACCCTGGCCTGGCGGGTCTCCCGCCGGCGCTCCCCAGCGGGAAGGCCGAGGCGGAATCACTCGCCCACGTTGGCGGCCGCCCATTCCCAGCCCCTGGCGCGACGGTCCGGGACGGCCTCGGGCACTGGGTCTCTTTTCATGCCGGTCCCTCCCACTCCCAAAAAAGCAATGGACGCAACACGTGTTGCGCCCGCTTTTCGGAAATGCACGCCCGGCGGCCCGCGCCGCCCGCCCCTATCGGTCGTCTGCCGGATCTCGCTCCTGTGGCGTCGGCTGTTGACCATGTTTCGTTATAAATAGGCATTCCAAGTCTTGCAACAAGGGCGGAACATCCTTCCGCGCAATTTGCCAAACCGTATCTGCCATTACACGGTCGTACTCATGCACAACCACATTTCGGAATGCTTTTATGTCGCGCCAAGAAATGTGATGCCGCGCTTCGATGCGCCTCACTAATCCTGCTGCTGGCTTGGCCGACTATCTCCAATTGGCGAGTCACCGCATCCTGAGTACGGCTATCAACAGCAAACTTGTCCCAGGTAAAGCCTGCCGTATACCCAATTACTTTTAGCAGGCATCTCGCATCTGCAGCAAATAAACATTGCCGTCATGGTGCGACATAAATCACTCTCCTGGCCTCAAGAACCTGGTCCTTTATATATGGGCTAAGGGCACGTTTCTCTACCAGGTCCACTTCGCGGCCAAGCAGATCGGAGAATGCATGTTTAACGCCAATAATGTCACACAAGCTTTTAATGGGGCTACCGGGAGCAAAGCCAGCAAATATATCAATGTCGCTCCGAGCAGGATCAAAGTCACCGCGTAGAACTGAACCAGAGACCGACAGTTCCTTTATGCCGTATTTGTGGCATAAGCCGGCTATGGCCGCCTTATCCATCGGTATGCGAACCAAGACTTCGTCAACAGTGACCACGGTACCTCCCCTCCTCAGCAGCATTATAGCACGGCGGCCAGCCGCCCCACCTCCTTCGGTCTGAGCATATGACAGCTTCCTTCTCGGTTCAAATTCATTATGCAAAACGGCCAGCAGCGTACCGTGATCTGGCTCAGGCGGAGGCTCGACCTGGAGTGGCAGGACATCGGGATGCGTGGTCAGGACCATGCAGTGGTCGGCCAACATCCGCGCCTGGTCCTCCCGGCCGGCGAAGCCGCCTGCGGCCAGCGCTTCACGGATGACCTCCGCCGTACGTTCCCAGTCGATGCGCCTGCCGAAATAGGGATCGTTGGCGCCTATCCTGTATCTCCTCCCAAAGAGGGGGAGGTCGGCGCAAACAGGAGGGGGTCGGCCCGTTGTTCGTCAGCCCTCTGGGCTTGGGGGAGTGGTTAGGGGTAGGGGGTAGATGCCACCCAGGGTCCAAAGGCGGCCATACGGCCCCTTCTTTTTGGTCCCGCGAAGCGGTATAATCAGCAGGAGCGAGGGGATACCCGTGGTCACCACCCGGTATTTCGAGGAGCAAGTCCTGCGTAAACGCCCATATATCCGGCGCGAATGGTGTATGGATGCCGTGAGGAACCCTGTGCGTCGGGAAGTTCAGCCGGATGGTCGCATCAGGCATTGGCTTTTCGTTGCAGAGATGGGCAAGTACTTGCGGGTGATAACCCTTCCGGACGGCCAAACAATCCATAATGCGTTTCCCGACCGAAATTTCAAGGAGGGTTAACGATGAAACTTCACTACTACTCCGAAACTGACTCGCTTTATATTGATCTATCCGACAAGGCGGGAGTCGACTCCCGCGAAGTGGCAGATGGTGTGGTGCTCGACTTTGACGCGGACGGCAATCTGGTTGGCATCGATATCGACCGCGCCAGCAAGATCCTGGACCTCAGCCGCCTCGAAGTGGACTCCCTGCCCTTAACGGTAGCTCACTAACCGATCGAAAGGATCCTCATGCATACACGAGTCCGGCCAATAGCGGCCAGGCTTTTGTTTGAGGGCCGTCCGCACCCGGGGACGGGTATGCAGCCCGGAATAAACCGCTTGGCAGAACGGTTTTCGGCCAACAACCCCGATAAATGGCCACCACTGCGGGCAGCATCCCGCGCCCCCCGTCGGCGGTGGCCATTAATGAGGCCTATAAGGCACAAACCCAGTGGGGGAGCGGGGGGAAAGTGGGCGTCGCATGTACCTCCACCCGTCGGCCAACAGCCAGTAGATGCGGAAACTGCCCCAAGCACGCTAAACCACCACGCCATCTGTTGTAGCAATTGCCTCAGCTCGCCCAGTGAAATAAAGGGAGGGGCCGACTTAGAGCCAGCCTGTCGGGTACCACGGAATTAGTCCACCATGAGGCCTAGAATCTCAAGTTATTAGGCCACCAAGGAATGGCAGCATGAGCCGCCAGAGGAGGGACTACCGCCTCGCTGCGAAATAACCCGCAGGAGGTGGGAAGATGTCCAGTAAGGAGGTTCAGCATGTTCGACTTGGTGGAGATCTTTCAATACTGGCTCGCCGGCGACAGCCTGCGGCACATTGCCCGTAATCTTGGGGTGGCCCGCGATACCGTGATCAAACTGGTCAAGACCGCGGAGCGCAAGGGCCTGCATCGCGGCCAGCCGTGGGATCCGGAGTTCCTGGAAGCCTTCGTCCGGGAACACTTCTCCGAAGCCGACGGGTCCGATGGCCGCAGCCGGGAGTTCAGCAAGCTGGAGGAGCACCACGAGGCCATCGTTGAGGGGCTGAAGGAGAATCACGCCAGCACCGTATGGCAGCGCCTGCGGGACGAGCAGCATCTGAGAGTGAGCCGGTCGACGTTCTACCGCTACGTGCAGGAGCGCCTGCCCAGACCGGTGAGGGCCGCCGACGTGGTGGTGCACCGTCCGGAAGGAGCGCCCGGTGACGAGGTCCAGGTGGACTTTGGCCGGCTCGGCTTCTGGACGGATCCGGCGACCGGCAAGAGGCACAACGTCCAGGCCTTCGCGATGACCCTGGTCTGGAGCCGCCACATGTTCATCTACCCGGTGGCGAAGCTGAACTCGGCCAATTGGCTGTCCTGCCACGTGAAAGCCTTTGAGTTCTTCGGCGCCGTGCCCCGCCGCGTAGTCCTGGACAACCTCAAAGACGGTGTGGTGAAGACCGACCTGTACGACCCCAAGATCAACCGCTCCTACCGGGAGATGGCCAACCACTACGGCATCCTCCCGGACCCCTGCCGCTCCGGCGAACCTACGGACAAGCCCCACGTGGAAAGGGTCGTGCCGTATGTGCGGGACAGCTACTGGAAGGGCCGCAGCTTCGGCAGCTGGGGGGAGATGGAGGGGGAAGCCTCGCGCTGGTGCCGGAAGGTGGCCGGGATGCGCATCCACCGCAGCACCCAACTGCGGCCCCTGGAGTTCTACGAAGCCGAGGAGAAGCCCGCCATGCTGCCACTGCCGAGTGAGCCGTGGGAGCAGCGCGAATGGCTCACGGCGAAGGTGGCCCCGGACTCCCACTGCCTGGTGAAGCGCACCCTGTACTCCGTGCCCTGGCGTCTCCTCGGCCGCACCCTGGATGTATGCGTGACTCGAAACACGGTCCAGTTCTCTGACGGGCAGGATGTGGTCAAGACGCACCTGCGCGCCGACGGCGGCGGCCGCAGGACGGACAATGCCGACCTGCCGCCGGACCGCATCGCCTTCTTCCAGCGCACACCCCAGTGGTGCCTGCGCACGGCCTCCTCTATCGGACCGGCCGTGGAGAAGGCGGTGAGTGAACTTCTGCAAGAGGACACCCTGCTCCGGGTGTGCGACATGAATGTTGAGAAGGCTTGACATGCTCCGTCCTTTGGGGTAATCTGAGCGTATGTATACGCTCAGAAAGGAGGGGCATCGTGGGCGACCTGGAACAGCTTGAGACGGAGCGTGGT
>JAJZIM010000061.1 GCA_021810565.1 Bacillota bacterium | reverse complement strand
ACCCCACGGCTACGCCGGAGGGGCCTAAGGGGAGGTTGCGGTTTGACATAGTAATTTGCCTCCTGGGTGCAGGGCAAGTAGCTCGGTGGGTGGCGCACGATTGGGAGCAACGCTACGCCTCCCTCCGGCGCTCCTGGAAACCTTTGTGGAGCGGGACCGGTTCCGGGGCACCTGCTACAAGGCGGCCAATTGGGTCCATATAGGCCATACCCGGGGCCGGGGCAAGCTCGACCGCTACAAACGGCGCGACAAACCGGTCAAGGAGATCTTCCTTTGGTTGTCGCGTCTCAGGTAATTAGGCCAGCCATGGGCGAGCGGGCAGCATGAAGACTGCCCCGTCCTCCTCCGCGGCCCGTGCGGCTTCCAGCTTCCGGATCGGGCGGACCACGGCGTCCACCGGGCCCCCTGTCGCTTCCGCCTCCAGATCGCGGCAGATCCGCCGCAGCCGGTCTAGCATGCCTTTCGGCAGCTTCAGAACCATTAGGACGTTTCTTCTTATCCCTTTGCCCGGCGCTTGCGACGTGCGGCCAAGGCCCGCTCCAGCTCCGCCGCGGCCTCGCGCGCCTCCTGGGCCGCCCGGGCGGCCCGGGCGGCCGCCATGGGAACCGCCGACTGCGACTGGTACAGCCCGATCCAACCCTCCAGGAACAGGCCCGAGTGCTCTGGCGCACCTTTGCAGCGCCCGGCGGCGTCCAGCTTGGCCGCCGCGTCCAGTTGGGCGTTTTGCGCCGCCTCGACCGCATCGGCGGCCTCCGGCGCCTGCTGTTGCGCCGCTTCCACCCGTGCGACTAGTTCCTTCAACTTCATCTTGGCACCTCCTTATTTTGACCGCTCCGTGTATATTGCGCACGGAGGTGGGTCGACATGGAACGGGCGTTTCGGCTGATGGTGCCGACTGAGGACAACCCAGATCTTATGTAACCTTGTCGGGGCGTCTCAGCTCAGGCCCAGCCGAACCAGGATCGCCCGGAGGGTCTTCGCATCGAAATCCCCACCGTAGAAACGCAGGAAAACCTGCCGGCGGACCTCCCGATCCGAGGCATCCGGATCGTGCTCCCGCACCGACGCCTCCACGATCTTGCGGGCTTGCGCGTACATGGCGGCACCGAGCAGCATGCGCTCCTGACCGTTCTTGGCCATCAGGAGCTCTTGGTACCTGCTGGCGACCTCGTGGCTCGTGTCGCTACGCACGGCCATCCCTCCGGCACTTCTCGTACCATTCCTCCAGGCCGAGTTGCGCCACCCAGGCTTCTATATATGACCGATCCAGATTTTGCAACGACATGAGCAAGTTGGCGACATCGGCCATCTGCTGAGCGGATCCGGCATCCCGTGCCCACATGAGCTTGGAAATTACGAGATCCTCTGGAGATATCAAGCTGATAGCTTTGCCTAATAGGTTTACTTTCGTTCTGCGCGAAAACTCTGAGCCAAAAAAACCTTCTCGCGGTATTACGAAGAAGTCGATTTTTATTACTGCAGCTTCATGAATTATGTTGAATACTCGAAGCGTATGAATTGCTTCTTTGATCGCATCTAAGGATACATAATAATCCTTGCAAAATAATTCATATATCCTCTCCGCGTCTTTTTGATCGAGTTGCACAACTAGGTCGATGTCCCTGGTCATGCGGGGCAAAGCGTAGTATAGCATGGCGAAAGAGCCCGCCAGCATATACGGGATGCTTTCCGCATCCAGGCGGGAGGTCACCTCCTGCAAGATCGCGGTCATCTCCTGATCCGCGACTAGATCCCTCCTCCCCCGGCCCCCAACACGCCCTCGAGAACGCCTGGCGCCGCAGGCGGCTCTCCCCCCGGCTCCGTACCCGCCTTCCCTGCGCCCAACGGTGCGCCCCCGTCGAATGCCGGCATACTCAGTCGTCGTCCGGGTGCTCCCTCTGGGCACCATGTCCCTTCATATTCATTTTCATTCGGCGATGCCGTCTGGGTCTCCTGCAAGCCCCCTCCCAGAGCCCGTCGGCAGTGGGTGGAGGTAGATCTCCTGCTGACCACGGAGGGGCATGCGCGCCGCCAACCCGCGCCTTGGGGGTTGCACCAAGGCCCGCTGCATTCGGTTCCTGACCGACCTCTGCCCGTCAAGCCGAGCCCAGAACGAAGTCACCACCCAAGTTGTCCTTCATCGACCAGGATGGTCCCGGTGGGAAGCTTCTTGGCGGCCACCGGGAGTTTGCCTCCCGGAGCCACTACGGGCTGTTCGATGACTGACTCCTTGCTCTTTGACCCATTTTGGCATGATGCATCATGTCTGGCTATAGTTCAGTTAGTACTTCGCAACCCTTGCCGCCAATACCAGGGCCGAAACGGCCGCCAACCGGTTACGTCGGAGGTGGCGGGTCGGCCCTGCACATGTAGATGTCGAGCTGCCCCACCTGCCGGCGCATGACGTAACCGGGAGGCGGGGTGCCGTGCCATTCCACCACGATCTGGGTATGCCGTCCTGGGGGGAGAAGCTGCACATGGCGGCGGGAAAGATAAGCCAATGTACCCCAGTCGGCGGCCACGTCCTCCTGGCGCGGTAGGCTGTGCAGGGCAGCCAACTGTTGCGGCGCCAAGGGGTCCCGCAGGTGGCTAAGGGACCAATAAGTATGGAAAGTAAGGAAGACCAGGGTGACCATGATGGGCACCACCGCCACCGTCAAGGTCGGACGGACGAAGGCATAGTTGGCCGGTAGCTTCCCCAACCGGCTCTCGACCGCCCGCAGTCCGTCCATGGCCGCCAGGACCGAGAGGGCCAGCGGGAGGAGCCCATATTGCCAACTGTCGGACCACACGAAGGAGGCGTTCGACAATAGGTTCAGCCCGAGGAGCAACGCCGCGGGCACGACCGCCCGGGTGAAGACCGGCAGTAGGGCCAGGGCACCCGCAGTGGCCAGCACGACCAACCAGCGCCCGCCGCTGCCCAGAACAACTAGCGGCTGCCACGGATGCGCTAGGAGCCAAAGCGTCCCCGTGCCCAACTGGACATTCCCGCCTAGCAGGTCGGCATAGAAGGGGATGAACTGCCCCGCCCGCCCTTGGGCGGCCAGGTACCAGGCCGCCAACACGGTGTATCCGATACCCGCGAGCGTCACCCACCAACCCCGGCGGTAGCCGCGGGCCAGCACCAAGTAAAGGCCGTAGGCGGCCACCGCCAGCCCCGCCACCTCCTTGGCTCCTGCGGCGATCGCCAAGCAAATCGCAACCAGGCCGTCCACCCGCCGATGGCGGGTCCACGCCAGATGGGCCGCCAGGATCCCGGCCGGAATGAGCGGATCCGGATGGCCGGGGTAGAAGTCGGCCCACCAGATCTGGGGACTTGCCGCCACCAGAAAAGCCAGGAACAGTCCGGCTCCCCTACCGCCACCCTCGCGCCGCCAGACGGCATAGGCCAGCAGGGGCAGCGCGGCCAGCACCGCCGCCTGGGCGGCCAGGATGGTGGTCGAATGCGGCCAGAGGCGGTATGCCGGTGCCAGGAGGCACCAGTCCCAGCCGAAGTTGTCCGCCAACAGCCGCCAAGCCGCGCCGTGTGGATCCAGATGACCCAGGACCGCCAGATGATACATCCACGCGGTGAAAAGGCCCAGATCCCAGTTCCCTTTGGCCGCCCACAGGTTCCAATACAGATGCCAATCCAGCCAGAACAGGGTCGTGGCCAGCCCGGCCCAGCCGACCACTGCCGCCGTGCGCCTCTGGGCCTTGCTCAACGCTCGCTCTCCCCCTCTTCCTACTGCGGGCCGTCAGGCGACGCGGCTTCGGGGGCGATCAAGCCCCACCGTTGGCCTCAGACTTTTTTCCACCGCAACTGCCCCTCGCCCACCACCGGCGCGATGACAGCCTCATCGCAAAGCCAGCTCAACACCGAGCGCACGGTGGCCTCGGCCAGCAGCACCTGCACCGGATGCACCGCCGGGTGGCCGACGCTCTCGCCGACCGCCGCGGCCACCGCCCCGGTCTCCCGAGGGGCATCCAATGATGACAGCACCGCCTGGCGGATCTCCCCCACCCGGCGTCGGTTGGCCCGCAGATCCTCCCCTGGATCCGGGCACGGCTCACCGTGGGCCGGCACGAACCAGGACGCCTTCGTTTCGTCTATCGCCTCCATGGAGGACAACAGATGATCGATGCGGACCGCGAAAGGCAAACCGTGTTTCTCCAGCACCTGACGACCTAGATAGGCGTCGCCGGAGAAGAGTACGCCGTCTACCCAATAACCTGCATGATCCAGACTGTGTCCCGGCAGCGGCAGCACCCGCACCTCTCCCGGGAGGGAGGTATCGGGACCCAGCACCAGGTCCACCGGGGACGGCTCCGCCAATAGGAAGCGCGGCCGCAGGGGCGTGGGGGGATGGGCGCCGCCGAAAAGGGAGAAGGACTCCAACAACGGGAACCGCAGGAAGGCGGCCTCCCCCGGGGTCGCCCCCACCCGGGCGCCGCTGGCCCGTACGAACTGGGCGTTGCCGCCCATGTGGTCGGCATGGGCATGGGTATTGAGGATCAGGACCGGTCGCAAGGCCTCCGCGCGCAGGGCGGCGAGCAGGCCGCGGGCGGCATCCCGGTCCAGGCCGGTGTCCACCACCAGGACCTGGTCCCCCTCCAGCCGCACCACGCCGCGGTTCACCGGACCCGGGAGGAGGCCGACCCGCCCGGTCAGCCAACGGATCTGGCGTTCCATCTTCACCGCTCCCCCCGCTCCCGCTCGCGATACAGCCGCCCGACCCAATCCGGCACCCGCACCGACTCCGGCCGGTCGCTACCCGGGATGAAGGGCTTCAGGTCCAGGACCGCCGTCCCCTCCCGGGCGTCCAGCCCCTCCACCTCCAGGATGCAGCCCTGCCTGGCCCGCAGTTGCACCAGGGTGAGGGCCAGGGGGTTGGGCCGATGGGGGCTGCGGGTGGCGAACAAGCCGACGACGGGCAGGTCCGGCCGTCCCCGCGGGTGGCACAGCAGGGCTCCCTCCCCCGCCGGTTCGAAGAGCCAGATCACCCATAGGTGCGAGAAGCCTTCCAGCCCCCTCAAGGCAGACCGGTAGCGCTGCTCCAAAACGATCCGACCGGCGGCCTGCACCCGACCGATGGCGGCAAGCTCCATCAGCAATTGGACGGCACCGGGGCCTTCACGTTGAACACGCCGGTATTCTGGGAGGGAGGGATGGGAATCCATATCCTGATGTAGGCCTGCGGCCAGCCCAGATAGCAGCCGTTGGCGGCGATGATGCCGGTCACGGTGGTGTGGTAGCGCACGGCCAGCAATTTAAGCTCCTCGTTCCGGTAGTTGTATACGTATTTGGTGTCCGCCGGAGTCACCGTCACTCGGACGAACCGGGTACCCTGAGCGAACCTCGGCTGGCCGACCAGGAGTTGGTCGGAGCCGGACCCCTTTTGATGGGCGAAGCGCACGAACCAGCGCAGTTTGGGGGCTTGCGCCGCGTACGCCTCGTAGAGCTTGGCCGCCGGCGAGGCGGCCGTTGGTTTGGGCGCTACCTTCGGCGCACCGCTCACGGGTCGTACCGCCTTGGTGTGCGGCGGGTGCAGGAACGAGCAGCCGGTGGCTGCCCCCAGGAGCAACAGGCCGGTCAGCAGGATGCCGGCGGCCCGGCGAATTCCGTTGGGCATGGGCCCACCTCCCCCACCTTCCCGATTATATCAGTTTGTGGCGCGCCGACAAATCCATGCTCCTTGGAAATATCGGGACCCAGTGTGGCACATGCTGGAATTACCCTGCTCTGCCTGCAACCTCATCAGCATATCGGAGTTGATCGACGACCAACCAGAGCAAACGCCGATATCCAGCCTTTTCGCCACCTGACAGCGGCAGTGATTCGTGCTATACTCCCCGCACATGCCGAATCCCGACGCGGGTACGGAGGACCGATCCCGGGGGTGAAGCCGATTTTCATCGGCAGGGCTACTTTCCGGCCCCAACCCGTCAGCTAACTCCGGAGGCACGAGTTCAAGGAAAGGAGCATGCAAGATGTCTCGATCCATGTTCACGGTTGCCCTGGCCGGCCTGATCCTCTTGGCGGGCGCCGGGTTGACCCAGGCCGCATCCAGGGTCCAACCCCTGCCCGCAAACCAGGTGGAGATCGGCAAGGTGCAGGGGCAGTTGCGCGCCCTCGGCTTTCTTCGCGAGCCGGTTACCTGGCGCTTGGACGCCGCGACCCGCTCCGCCCTGCGGGATTTCCAAGCCCAATGGCGGCTGTCGGCGACGGGGTCCCTGAACTCGGCCACCGAGCGGGCACTGCAAAGGGATCTCGACCGGCGGCTCCACCTGGTGCACGGCGCCCTGGGACCGGCCCCGCTCACCATCGGAGATGCGGGCCGACCGGTGGCCGAGCTGCAGGGCGAGCTTCGCCGCCTGGGCTACGACCCGGGTCCGGTAGACGGCGCGTTCATGTACGCCACGGGACAGGCCTTGATGCGCTTCCAGGCCGCTCACCGGTTGGCGGTGACCGAGGTGCTGGACCGTTCCACCTACGCCTTGCTGGAGCGTTGGATGCGCGATCCCACGCTCCCGGCCGAGACCGGTTCGACCAGCAGCGCTCCACCGGCCGCCAAGGCGCGACCGACCCCTCCGGCGGTGCGGGTGTTGCACATGATCGCCACCGCCTACGGTCCAAGCTACCAGGACAACTTCCCCTATGGCCCCGTCGACTATTTCGGTGCACCGTTGGAACCCGGCATGGTGGCCGTGGACCCTGCGCTGATCCCCTTGGGCAGCCGGGTGTACGTCACCGGCTACCACTTCCCCGGTCTGCCGGCCGGCGGCTTCCAGGGGGTGGCGGCGGACACCGGCGGGGCCATCGTGGGTAACCGGCTGGACATCTATCTGGATGCCCCGTCCGCCACGGTGCGACAATTCGGCATCCAGACGGTGACGGTCTACGTGCAGGGCAAGTGAGGCCCCGCTCAGGAGTCGCTCACCCGGCCCCGCACGAATTCCCAGTGCGCCTGGCCCCGGCGGTCGGCGGCGGTGGCGCGCCGGTAGGCGACCCTGAGTTCCCGCATGGCCCGCAGGGTTAGCTCCTCCGCCTCGTCCTCGGGCAGGTTGCTCCCCAGGGCTTCGAACAGTGCGGTCTGCCGCAAGAACCGGGCCGCGGTGGCTGCGGTGGAAAACTCCACCGTCTCCGCCGCGGCTCGGCTTTCCACCGCCTGTAGCCCGACGTGACGAAACAATTCGGGGATGGATCCGGGCGGGTTCCACAGCCGTCCCGGCTCGGCTCCCCTGGCCCGCACCGCCTCGTTCAGCAACTTTACCGGCTTGCCCACCACGGTGGGAAAGTCGGCGCCGGTGAACACCACCACCCCCACCCCGCCCCCCGGGCGGGTCACGCGCCGCAGCTCGGCCAGGGCCGCCTCCGGATCCGTGTAGTGCAGGAAGTTCATCCCCACCGCCCAATCCACCTGAGCGGTGACCAACGGCAGGCGCTCCGCGGCCGCGAGCAGGAAGCGCACTTGCGTCAGACTGGCCGCCTCGCACTTGCGCCGGGCCTGCCGCAGCATGGTCGGCGAGGGATCGGTGGCGATCACCAGTCCCCGCCGGCCCACCCGGGCGGCCAGCCCGCCCTCCACCGTCAGGCGGCCGCCGCCGCAACCCGCCTCCAGGACGCTGGCCCCCTCCTCCAGGCCCAGCCAGTCCAGGAACTCCCGGGGCACCTGCGCGTAGCCCAGGAAGATCTGCCGCAGCAGTTCGTCCAGGCCGTCGTAGGCGTCGAAGGAGGCGGCCAGCTTGGCCTGCCGGAGGACGTCGACCGCCGCCAGGTCCTCGCCCGCCCGGCGTCTCCCCTCCTCGGTCAGGCGCACCGCCTGGTTGCCGTGGACCAGGATGATGCCCTTGTCCCGGTACAGGTCGCGATCGGCCCGGCGCAAAGCCGCCGAGGGCCGCTCCTCCCGGCTCCACCGCCCCGTGCCGCAGCTCAGACGCAGGGGGTAGGGCAGCTCGAATTCCTCCCGGTAGCGTTCAAGGACCGATCTGATCCGTTCCAAGACCGCCTTGGCGTCCGCGACCGCGGCGCCGGGAAGCAGGATCAGGAACTCGTCGCCGCCGTAGCGCGCCACGAAGTCGTTCTCGCGCAGGCTCTCCTCCAAGGCCCGGGCGGTGAGCTGCAAGGCCTGATCCCCCGTGGGATGGCCGAAGCGGTCGTTGATCTCCTTCATCCCGTCCAAGTCGACCACCAGCGCGACGCCGCCGTGCTCCAGCTCGGGACGCCGGAAGACCTGCTCGAGAAAATACCGGTTCCCGAGGCCGGTGAGGGAGTCGCGGTAGCTGCGCCGCTCCAGCTCCCGGCGCTGGTGCTCCTCCGCGCTCACATCCCGCAGCAGCGCCACCCCGAACACCTGGTAACCGCGCACATCCAGGGGGAAAGACACCAGCTCGGCGGTGAAGGAGCTGCCGTCGGAGCGCGCCAGGCGGCGCAGGAAGCGTTGGCCGTGTCGCGCGGCCTCCACGCAGGTGCACCGCCCATCTTCCGCGCCGCAACCAAAAAGGTCGCGGCAGCGCGTGCCGCAATAGTCCTTGCGCTGCCAGCCGGTGATCGACTGGGCCTGGGGGTTCATGGCCAGCAGCCAGCCCTGGGCGTCCACGAAGAAGAAGGCCAGGGGCGCGGCCTCGAAAAGGATGCGCCCCAGCTCCTCGGCCGCGAAGAACGGTTCCTTACCCTGGCGCGGTGGTTCTCCCATGGAAGGTGTCTTCGCCGCCGTATGGGAGTTCTCCTCCAGGCTCACAGGCCCAGATAGCACTGGGTCAGGCCGGGCAGGCCTTCCAGGCGCCGATAATCGGGGCTGGTCATCGCTGCGCTCCAGGGGACGGTGCCCAGGTCCGCCAGGACGCCCAGTTGCCGAGCGATCATCCGGCTGGCCCGGTCCGCCGCCGGTCCGGGGCGCCGCGCGCCGAGCAGGGCGTGCGCCATGGTCCAGTAGATGGCGTAGGCCTCCGCGGCGTCGTAGGTGGCGCGCACATGGCGTTCCCCGCCGACGCGAAGACACAAGAGGTACACCGTCCGTCCCCGGTGGTCGCGCCGGTGCAGGGCGCACAGGTTCCACGCCGCGGGACCTACCCGCGGCATTCCCAGGCGGCGCAGGCCGTCCTCGCCCTCCAGCCAGAGGATGCAGCGCCAGTTGCGTCGCGGCGCCCACCAGGCCCAGACCGCCAGGGGCAGGGCGGTGGCCAGCGCACCTGCGAGGAAGTAGTGCCAGCTCATGGCGAACCGACCTCCCGTCCTCCCAACCAGCCGCCGCGGGCCGCGCGCCGCAGGGCCCGCCCCCCGGCCAGGTAGCAGGGCAGGTAGAGGAGCAGCATGGACATGGTGACCCCGAGCAGGAAGTCGTTGGTGGGCGCCGCGGGCAGCCGGAAGCGCAGGGCGCTCACGGTGAAAAACAAGGCGCAATAGCCCCAAGCCGGGAGAAGGTAGGCCCAGGTGCGGCCCCGGTCCAGGTCCAACCCGGAAAGCACACGCGCGGCGTGCAGTGGATGGTTGAGCGAGGGAACACGCCGCGGATGCGCCGGGCCGGTGCCGCTCACCGCAGGGCGTCGCAGGCAGGCCACCCCCACAACCGCCAAAGCAACCGGTATCGAAAAGAGGCCCCATGCCCGCAGGCTGTTTTCCAAAAAGGACGCCGGGGCGGGCAGGAGGGCGATCCAGCCTAGGGGCAACAGGAAGCCGACCACATCCACGACCCCCACCAGCAGCGCGAAGCCCAGGGCCCGACGCACCGCCGCACCGCGGGGTGCCGTGCTCACGGCGACCAGGGCCAGGAGCAATCCACCGACGCTCATGGTGAGCGCCAGCCGCTCCACCTGGGGCGGCTGGCCGGTTCCTGCCCGCCCCCAGTAGGTCAGCAACGTACGATACACTTGCCCACCCTCCCGCATGGCCCGTTTGCTGTCGGTAAACACGCCCCCGCGAAAGCTAAATTCGCCGCGGAGCGGAAAGCTCCTGCCGCCTTCACCAGCCGAGGGCGCGGCGCAGGCCCCGCCACAGGTTACGCCACGCCGTTCCATGGGGGCCGAAGGCGCGCAGCCGTGCGGCGGGGACGCCGGTGAGGCCGGACAGCCGCCGCAACAGCGGGCCTGCGGCGCGCGTGGCTGGCCGTTTGACGGGAGCCGGGACGCCCCCGGGATTCCCGGGGCCCAGGCGCAGGTTGCCGTCGCCCCGCACGATGGCGGAAGGGGACGGAATCGGCCGGGGACCCACGATGGACACCCGCCCGCCATCCGCCGTGCGGTGCGGCACGGCGGGCGGCGTCCCCTGCAGCCACCCCTGGTGGGCGACGCCCCAGACCGCCAACGCCAACAAGGCCAGCACCCCTATGACCCGCCCCATCGGCCGCCTCCCTCCCCCACGGATAGACTATGCGGTGAGGGCCGGCCATATGGCCCGGCGGCACCGGAAGATGTTCACACCTCGGCTCAAGTCCCGTCGTCTTTGGAGCCACCCACGTCGTAGACGGTCAGCCGCATACCCTCGGGGGTCTGCTGCAGGCCAAAGGCGTAGCCGCGTCGCTTGAGCGCCCGGTTGAGGAAGGTGACCAGTCGGTGGAGGGGGACCGCCTCCGGGAAGACCCGACTGTCCAGCACGGGAAACGGTCCCGGAAGCTTTCGCTCCGGCATGGGCGTCAGTGGCAGGTACTGCACCGCCGGCTGGTGCAGGCGGTGCATCCGGAGCCGCCTTGGCTGGCGCTGCCGCCGGCACTGAACACGGACCACAGGCGGCGCACCCGGGAAGCGCCGCAGGCGGGGCAGCGCACCTGCGCCAACTCCTCCCGGCTGGCAAGGCACTCGAATTTGTGCGCACACCCGGCACACTGGAACTCATAGATCGGCATGATCATCCCCCCATTATTCTTCCCATGAATAACATAGCATTTTCCCCCGCCTTTCACAACCCTAACTCTGCCGGAATATCGGCATCCGCTCAATATTTTGCAGGATATTTCTCGTCCAGATACAGATAATATCTCACAAGGAGGTGATGATCATGGCCAAATATGCGGATAATCTGCTGCCACCCGAGGTGTTGGATGCCTTCAAATATGAAGTGGCCGAGGAACTGGGGATAAACCTGGTCGACGGCTACAACGGGCAGATGACCGCTCGCGACGCCGGCGCCATCGGAGGGCGCATCGGAGGCAGGATGGTGCGGGTGCTCGTCCGCCGGGCGGAGGAGGAGCTGTCCCGGGGTGCCTGACGCCGCAGCCAGGGCCGGGGTCTAGGCCCGGCCCCTCGATGCCAATCTCAGGCAGGAGAAAGCGCATCCCGCGTCGAAGATTTTATCTCACTTGATGCGGCGAGGTGGTAGCCTTTGCGCATGGTGGTGCCGGTGGAGCGGGCCGCGGGCCACATCCTGGCCCAGGACCTGCGCGACCCCCAGGGACGGGTGTTGCTGGCGGCCGGCGTGGCCATCACCCCCCGCTACGCGGACCGGCTGCGCTCCCTGGGCTGGCTGGAGGTGCCGATCCAGGGCCCGCGGCTGGGGGAGGATGCGGGCAGAGCCGCCGTGGAGGGCGAGACCGCGCAGCGGGCCGTCCTGGCGCTGCACAAAGCCTTCACCTCCTATCGCAACGAGCGTTGGCTGAACACCGCCGCCCTGCGCTCGGTGGTGGATCGGATCATCGCCGAGCTGCGGCGCAGCGGCCCGGTGCTGCATCACCTGGAGATCCTGCACTCCTACGACAATCAGGTTTTCCACCATTGCACCAACGTGAGCGCCGTGAGCACCCTGGTCGGCATGGCCCACGGGATCGCGCCCCGGGACCTGCCGGTGTTGGGCTTGGCCGGACTGCTGCACGACGTGGGCAAGCTGAAACTGCCCAGCGCGTTGTTGAACAAACTGGAGCCCTTGACGCCGGAGGAGATGCAGCTTATGCGCCGGCATAGCGAGTGGGGCGCCGAGATCGCCCAGGAGGCTAAGCTGGATCAGCGGGTGGTGGACTGCATCCTGCAGCACCATGAGCGGCTGGACGGCAGTGGCTATCCCCAGGGACGGGCGGGCTCCCAGATCGGACCCCTGGCCAGAACCGTAGGAGTGGCGGACGCCTTCTGCGCCATGGCCGCGGACCATCTCTATCGTCGCCGGGTCTCGCCCCGGGAGGCAGTAGATACCATCCGCACCGACGGCGGCTATGACCGGGAGGTGCTGCAGGCCCTGCTGCGCAGCGTGGCCCTGTATCCCAACGGCACCTTCGTGCGGGTGACCGGCTGGCGGCTGGCGGTGGTGCTGCGCCAGACGCGCGACCCCTTTCTTCCCATGTTGCGCCTGCTCACCGACGCGGACGGGACGGCGCTGCACGGCAAGCCGGTGCGTCTGACCCCGGATCTGCCCGGAGGGCCCAACGCCATCCTGGATCTGGTGCCTCCGGAGGAAGCCTTGGAAGTGCTGCCGCCACAACTGCGCGGGTAGCGGATCACAGGTTCAGCCCCACCACGCCACCCACCGCCCCCGAGGCCAAGACCGCCGCCAGCCGCAAGAGGCCGGGGGCGGTCGTCACCCCCCGCGGCATCAGGTGGCTCAACAGCAGCGAGACGGCTACGAAGCACAACCCCACCGCCACCCCGTGCACCAGACCGCCCCGCTGCGCCAGACGGGCCGCCACTCCCCCGCCCATCGCCACCCCGCCCAATCCCAGGGCGCCGGCCAAGAAGCCGCTCTGCCCGGGCGCGAACTGTGCCAGGCTGCCCACCAGGGCCAGCAGCACCGCCAGGATCAGCATGGTCAGCACGCCGCCCAAGAGCCCGTATCCCACGGCCCGCAGGTTCAACCAGCCGGCGCCCCGCATCACCGGAAGCCCCCCGCGCATCCGCCCCACCTCCCCGCCCATGTGTATGTGCCGGGGCGATAGGCCATGCGCGGCCCTTACACGCCGTCCAGTAGCCGTTCCAAAGGCCAGCCGGCCAGTTCCTGCAGCAGGGCCTGATGGGTCAGTTCCAAACGAAGCGGCGTGACCGATACCTGTCCGTGCTGCACGGCCCACACGTCGGTGTCGGGCTCGTTATCCACCTCCAGGGCGTCGCCTCCCAGCCAGAAATAGGTGTGTCCCCGCGGGTCCAGACGGCGGTCGAAGATGTCCCGATACTTGCGGTTACCCAATCGCGTCAGGGCCACTCCTCGGGGCTGCCCGGGAGGCACATTGACGTTGAGCAGGGACCAGGGGGGCAACCCGC
Source organism: Bacillota bacterium (assembly GCA_021810565.1). Classification (GTDB taxonomy): domain Bacteria; phylum Bacillota; class Sulfobacillia; order JAJZIM01; family JAJZIM01; genus JAJZIM01. Next base: position 5,839 of record JAJZIM010000061.1, on the reverse strand, counting down.
GCTCGGCCACCTGGCGCGCCAGTTGCCAGGCCACCCGCGCCGCCAGACGGAAGTCCTGGGCAGTGCGGTCGGACAGGGACACGGCCAGGGAGGGGATCCCCAGGATCGTACCCTCGATGGCGGCGGAGACGGTGCCGGAATAGAAGACGTCGGTGCCCAGGTTGGAGCCGCAGTTCACCCCGGAGATCAGCACTTGGGGACGCTCTGGCAATAGGGCGTGGATGGCCAGTTTGGCGCAATCGGCCGGGGTGCCGCTGACGGACCAAGCCCGGGAGCGCTCCCCGGGCCCACTCACCTCCCGCACCTGCAGCGGCTTGTGGAGGGTGATGGAGTGGCTGGCCGCGCTGCGCTCCCGCTCCGGCGCCACCAGGAACACCTGCACGTCCGGCATAGCCTCCAGCTGGCGGCGCAGCTCCTGCAGGCCCTGGGCCGTCAGACCGTCATCATTGGTCAGTAGGCAGATCAAGAATGCTCCCCGCTCCTTCTCCGGCCAGAAAGCGCCGGGTGACTTCCAAAACTTGCGCCCTGGGTCCCCGATAGAAGGCGGGGCCCGGCAGGGAATGCAGGAAACGGTGACCGTAACCACCGCTGCGGGGCAAAAGACGCGGGTCCACCACGATCACCACGCCCCGGTCGTCGCTGCGGCGAATGAGCCGCCCGAAGCCTTGTTGGAAGCGGGTGACCGCCTCCGGCAGGGACAGATGGAAGAAGGGAGACAGCCCCCGGTGCGCCAGGGCCTCGCAGCGGGCCTGGGCCACCGGGTGGCTGGGCGGCTGAAAGGGCAGCCGCACCAGCACCACGCAGGACAACTCCTCTCCCGGCACGTCGACCCCCTCCCAAAAGCTGGCCGAGCCCAGCAGCACGGTGCCCCCACCCGCCCGGAACTCCTCCACCAACCGGCTGCGGCTGCCGTCCAGCCCCTGCCCCAACAGGCGCAACCCCAGGCGGGAGCTCACCGGTTGCAGCCGGGCGTAAACTTGGCGCAGGGCCTGGTGGGAGGTGAAAAGGGCCAGCGTGCGCCCCCGGGTGACCTCCAGGAGGGCCGCCAGGAAATCCCCCACCTGCTCCAGGAAATCCGCCTGCCGGGGATCCGGCAGGTCCTCCGGCACGCACAGCACCGCCTGTTCCCGATAGCGAAAGGGCGAGCCGAAGGCGTGGGCCGCCACCCGCTCCGAGGGGAGCCGGTCCAGGCCTAGGCGCTCCAGGGCGAAGCGGAAGCTTCCCTCCACGGTCATGGTGGCTGAGGTCAGCACCGCGGCTTCCGCGGGGGCGAAGAGTAAAGCCCGCAGCGGCTGCCCAGGGTCCAAAGGGGCCGAGCGCAACACCACGCCGCCGCGCTGCAACTCCATCCAGTACACCTGATCCGCCTCGGCGGCTTCCAGCACGGCGGCCATGGCCTGCCCCGCAGCGGCCACCCCGGCGGCGTGGGCCGCCAGTTCACCCTGGAGGAACGGGTCCTCCTCCGCTTCCGCCAGGAGGTCCACCACCGAGGACAGCTCCCGCTCCAGGCGCCGCAGGGCGCCCACGGCGGCGTCGCGCCGGCCGTCGGCCTCCTCCGGGGCGGTGAGCCGGAGGGTCTGCTGGCCGGCCAGGCCCTCTCCGTGATCCTCCAGGCGCCGGCGCAAGGGCTGCCAAAGCTCGTCGGTGCACTGCAGCGCCTCCTGGGCATAGCCCTGCACCTGTGCCGCCCGCTTGCTCCAGTCGTCGCCCAGTCGGCGCAAGGGGGCGAGGATGGCGGCGCGCCCTCGGGCGCCGCGACCGGCTGCCAGCACCTGCAGGGTGCGGCGCAAAGCCGGCTCTTCCAGCTCCACACCCAGGGCCCGCGTGGCCGCTTCGGGCAGGTGATGCGCTTCATCGACCACCAGATGGTGGTACTCCGGCAAAACGTTTCGCTGGGCCATCAGGTCGGCCAATAGCAGCGAGTGGTTCACCACCACCAGGTGGGCAGCCTCGGCTTCCCGCTTGGCCGTCAGGAAGAAGCACTCCTCCCGGTGCAGGCAGCGGGAAGGCACACAGCTGTCCTCCTGGGCAGCCACCTGTTCCCAGGCCGCATCGCCGCCGAACAGCCGCGGCAGCTCCGCGCGGTCCCCGCTGCCGGTGCCGTGACGCCACAGGAGCATCTGGACCAAGAAGAGCCGCTCCTCCGGCGGGAAAAACGGCAGGTTTTCCCCCTCCAGCCGCTCCAGGCGTTGCAGGCACAGGTAGTTGCCCCGACCTTTCAGCACCGCGGCGCGCAGGGGTCGGTGCAACGCCGCAGCCGCCACCGGCAGGTCCTTCTCCCGCAATTGGTCCTGGAGGGTGAGGGTGTGGGTGGCCACCACCACCCGCCGTCCAAGGGCCATGGCCCAAAGCGCCGCCGGTATCAGGTAGGCCAAGGACTTGCCCGTGCCCGTGCCGGCCTCGGCCACCAGGATGTGCCGCTCCCGAAAGGCCGCCGTCACCTCCCGCGCCAAAGACAACTGGGACTCCCTGGGCTCATAGCCGGGCAGCACCGCCCCCAGGGAGGAGCGGAACACCTCCAACACCGCGGCCACCTCCGGCTCCGGCTCGTCGTTGGGAGCCAGCGGCGCCGGCCGTCCGGGGCGCGAGACGGGCGAGTCGGACCCTCCGGAGGCGGCCAGAAACAATCGCCGCCCGTCCCAGGGCATGGGTTCTACCAGCGCACGGATGCGCTCCAACAGTCCCCGGGGCAAAGCGTCGGCCTGGGAGGCCAACTCCAAAAGCAGCCGAGCGCAGGCCCGGGCATCGTCCAAGGCCCGGTGGCCGCCGTTGAGGCGATGACTGGGCCGCCCGGGACGCAAGAGTTGCGACAGTTCCAAGGTGTCCACGAGGCCGCCGGTGGGCACGATTCCCTGACGGCGCAGGAAGGCGGCGTCGAAGGAGGCGTTGTGCGCCACCCACAGCTGGCGCCCGGCGAAGCTCTGAAAGGCCTCCAAGATGTCCTCCACGGGGGCGGCGTCGCGGAACAGCTCGGGGGTAAGGCCGGTGAGTCGCTGCACGCTCGGGGGGATCTCTCCCGGAGGGCGGCAAAGGGCGCTGAACTCCTCCGCCAGGCGGCCGCCGCGCACCCGCACGGCCCCCACCTCCAGGATGGCGTCCTGCTCGGGATCCAGCCCCGTGGTCTCCAAGTCCAGGGCCAAGAAGTCATCCAACATGGCCGTCCAGGTGGCAGGTGTCGTTGAAGCGGCGCAAAAGCGGCGGCGGCCCGAGCTCCAGCACGCTCCAGGAGGTGTTGTCCAGGTGGAGCATGTGCCGGCGGGCGGGATCCAGCTCCAGGACCAAGGACAGCACCGCCCGCAGGCAGCCCACGTGGCTGACCAGGGCCACGGTTCGACCCTCGTATTCCCGCCGCAGCTCCTCCAGCCCGCCTCCCACCCGTTCCATGACGTCCCGGAAGGATTCGCCGCCGGGCAGGCGGGTGTCCACATCGCCACTGTGGTAACGTTGCCATAGCTCCGGGTACTGCGCGGCCGCCTCCTCGAAGGACAGGCCCTCCCAAGGACCGTAGGCCTGCTCCCGGAAGGCGGGCAGGGGACACACCTCCAGGGGTCGACCGGCCGCCAAGGCCTCGGCGGTCTGGCGGGCCCGGGACAGGTCGCTGGTGCACACGGCGTCGAAGGGCACGTCCCGCAGCCACCCGGCGAGCAGGGCGGCTTGGCGCCGCCCTCGCTCGTCCAGGGGCGGGTCCAGCCTCCCCTGGTAGTGGCCGGGGTTCAAGGCGGTGGCGCCGTGGCGGATCAGGTGAAGTAGCGTCAAGCCGTCCTTCCTTTCTGCCGTAGCGGGATGATATAATCCGCGGGAGAGGGGGCAGGCCTTTGGACGTGACCACGGTGGCTTCCTGGCAGCAGCTGCCTCGGGCGGCGCATCTTCCTGGCACCGTGGTGGTGATCGACCTCTTACGGGCCACCAGCACGGTGGTGGCCGCCCTGGCGTCGGGAGCCCGGGAGGTGGTTCCCGTGGCGGAGGTGGCCCAGGCCCAGGAGTGTGCCCGCCCGGGCGACCTCCTGGCCGGGGAGCGGGGCGGGCTGCCCATCCCGGGCTTCGATCTGTCCAACTCGCCGCGGGAGGCGCACGTGGCACCCTTGGCCGGCCGGCGGGTCATCCTCACCACCACCAACGGCACCAGGGCGGTGCGCCGGGCCGTCCGGGCGGGAGCGCAACGGATCCTCCTGACCGCGCTGCTGAACGTGTCGGCCACCGCCCGGGCGGTGGAAGGCACCCAGCGCTTGACGCTTTTGTGCGCCGGCACCGCTGGCCAGGCCTCCTTGGACGACCTGTTTTGCGCCGGGGCGCTCCTGCACCGGTTGGCGCCGCGGGAGGTGGACGACCTGGGCCTGGCGGCCCGGGAGCTTTATGCGGCGCATCGCGACCATCCGGTGGATTACCTGTCTCTTTGCGCCCACGGCCGCAGGCTTCTGCAGTTGGGGTTGGTGCAGGATCTGGAGTTTTGCTGTCGGGAGGACGCCCTGCCCCTGGTCGCGGCCTATGTGGACGGGTCGGTAGGCCGGGCCTGATCCGCTCCTTCCCGCGATGCCTCCCGCACCATACGACCGTAGAGCTGGGCGCACCGGCGCACCAGCGTCTGGGCGTCCTGCTGGGCCTCCCGGGCTATCTCCGGGGAGTAGCGCTCAGCCGGAGCAACCCCGGAGAAGCTGTCCGTCCGAGGAAAGTAACGGGTGCCGATGTAGAAGGGATCGAGACACAGGGCCGCCCGGCGAAGCTCCGGCAGTTCCGGGTGATGGGCGTAAAGTCCGTCGATCAACCCGCTCAGGGAATGGGTGCCGGTCACATACAGTCCATTGGCCACGAAGAGGCCTTTGAGGGCCATCTCGGCCGCTTGGTGGGAGTAGAAGCAGGCGGCGTGGGGGGCTTGCTCCGCCGTGAGCTCCACGGTCTTCAGGTAGAGATCGGCCTGGGCCAGAAAGGTGGCCGCCTCTTGGAGGTTCTGGGGGCTCAAAGTTTCACCCCCTCGTGGAGCACCGTGCGCACCAAGCTGTCCTGTTGCGTGAACTCCGATGGGGTGTATACCACCAGATCCACCGGGTATCGGGGAATGACACCTTGTTCATACAGGCCGGACAACAACCACGGGGCACGGCGGAAAACGGGGAGGTCGGTGTCCATGACGGCCAAGAGATCCAGGTCGGCGTCATTTATCAGGGTGCCGTCCGGCCAGACCTCCATGCGCACGTCTTCCTTGGCCACGGATCCGAACAGGTAGACCTCCTGCGCTCCCAAGCTACGCAGCGCCGCCGCGAGGCCCTCGGCCTCCTCGCGCATGTCCTGCAGGGCCCGCCTTCGGTCCGCCGTAAGTTGCTCGAGATCGAACCGGGATCGGATCATCTGTGCCAAGGACTCCCCCCACCCTCCCTGCGTCTTCCTCCCGATTATACCAGAAGCGGGCCGGTGGGTGAAACTGCGCTGGCATGCGGGCACTCAAGGCGGCCGAGGTGGACCACTGCAAACCGCCGCGCCGCTCAGGCGGAAATGCGGGCCATGGGGCGCCGTGGCCGGCACCCCATGGCCGAAGCCGGGGTCAGTTCGTGGGAGCACCCATGTGCATGGACGAGTAGAGGAAGACCTGAACCGAACCGGCCTTTGCGTCCGCCTAGGCGGTCACGATAGCATATCCCATCATGGCGCACCTAAATTCCACCTGGGCCTGCCCCTGGGTGTTGAACATGACGCCCGCGCATTCCCCTTCCCAGGCGCAGCCGGGAGGGGGTCAAGGGGCGGTGACAATCCCGCTTGCGCGAGGCGACCGCGGATGTTATGATTACCATGGATTGTCGGCCATGGGTCGGAAATGGGGTCATCGCGGGGGGGGGGCAAGGCGGCA